>JAEWWC010000006.1 GCA_023396555.1 Bacillota bacterium | reverse complement strand
CCCAGCCAGTTTGATACGGTGGAACAGGCGCGGCTGCTGCTGCAGGTGATTGACTCAAAGCCGGACGGCATACTTATTTCCGGCTGGGATTCGAGCCTGACGCCCTATGTGAACAACGCGGTGGATGCCGGGATACCCACCATCACGGTGGAAACGGATCTGCCGAACAGCAAGCGGCTGGCATATGTGGGCACCGACTGGTACGATCTTGGGAAACGGCAGGCGGATGCGCTAGCGTCCATGATAGGCGAGAGCGGAACGGTAGCCATGCTGGGATTGGTGGGCGCGAGCAGCACGGACAGCGGGTTTACCGGTTTCTCCGACCGTATGAGCCAATACGAAAACGTCTATGTGCTGGAAGGCTTCGACGATATGGGCACGGTGGAGGAAGCGGTGCGCATCACGAAGCAGATACTTCAGGACTACGATATAAAGGGCATCGCGGGCTTTGATATAAGCAGCGGCATCGGTATTGCGCAGGCGGTGAGGGAGCTGGGGCTGGAGGAGCAGGTGAAGGTGACATGCGTGGACATGACGCCCGCGCATTTGAAGCTGCTCAAGGAGGGCAGCATACAAAAGCTGTTCGGCCAGAAGCGCGAGCTGTTTACGTACTTTGGCTGCAAACTGCTTTATGATGTTAACCACAACGACCTGACGATTACAAAGGAAGACGACAGTAACGGCGTCACCAATATACCCAAAAAGGTGGGTACGGGACTGATAGAAATAGACGCGGGGAATCTGGATGAATTTTTGGATTGAGAGAGTAGGACCATGAAGAAGAGCTCATTATATCTGCTGACAGCCTTTATGCTCACGTTTCTGCTGGGCCTACTGCTGTTTAACTCAATACAGCTGTCCGACTGGAATACTCAAAGCAGCAACGAACATAAGAAGGAGATCGTTTTTGCGCACTGGGCTTACTTCCCTGAAGAGATATTTGATAAGTTTAACGATGAGTATCCCGATCTGACGGTGGACTATCAGCATTACAACGCGGCGGGGTATAACGATATTATCCAGCAGAAGATGATGATGGGGGAAACGCTGGACGTGATCGGCGTCATGGGCCATGAACTGAGCCAGTACGTTGCGCAGGACTGGCTGCTGGACTTAAGCGGCGAATCCTTTGTCCAGGAATACAACCCACAGGTCATGGACTCGTTAAAACAAGCAACAGGCAAAGTCTATACCGTGGCTTACAAGGCCGAATACTTCGGTATATGGTATAACAAAATACTATTTGAGAAATACAATATTGATGTCCCCAAAACGTACAGGGATTTTGTGAGCCTATGCGCAGTGCTCAAGCGAAACGATATCAATCCGATCGTGCTGGGAGCGCGAGATGAGGATGTGGCATCATACATCTATTATCTGCGCATATTCGGCGCCATCGACAGCGAGTCGGAGCTTTGGTCTTATCAATACGGAGACAGCCGGTTTTCGGACACCGTTGCGGCAACCCTGTTTGATGACACCCAATACCTGATTGATCAGGGATATATCAGTCCGGATTCGGTCAACCTGACCTACCAGCAGGCTTTCGATTACTTCAAAAACGCAAAGGCTGCCATGCTGATTGCGCCGGATGCTTCATTCAACATGGCCCGAGACGACTTCGAGAAAGTGTGCGACCCCGGCGTTTTCGCTATTCCCTATACTAATTCGTCACAGCAGATAAAGACACCTGTTGATAACAGGCAGATGATGATTGGCATCAGTAAAAACTCTGACAGCACTGAAGAAGCCGGATTGCTTCTGGATTTCCTCAGCCGCCCTGATATCGTCAAATTGTACTGCGAGCAAACGGTTTCTTATCCGACGGTTTTAAACGTCGATACGAGTTATCTGAAATACAACAAGCTTTGGGAGCCCATACGTTCACTGCCCAAGCAAACGGATCCGTTTGCCAATCTGTCAACTGAGGAAGCCGCCAGTCTGGATGCGCTGGCTAAAGAGTTTATTGCCGGACTCATTAACGCACGTCAGCTTGCAAACTCCTTCGATGTGATCATCTGTAAATGACGCTGTATCCAAACTCCTAAAAAAACTACACACCAACTCCTAAAAAAACTGCATATCAATATCACACACCCCCCGTTAAAATGAATTATGCAAACGGTTCATTTGTCTGTATAGAAAACGGTTTCAAAAACGGTTTCATATTCTGATTTAAGGGGCAAACATAATGGAGAAAGTAGAAAAGAAGCATAATTTCCTGAAGTTTATTTCAACACAACGCGCCCTGGCTCTGCTGATTCTCGTCATCGCTTTTTGCCTGCTGTTTTCGTTTATATTCCCGACCACATTCGGAACCTACGAAAACTTTGCACTGATACTGCTGAACATGTCGGCAGAGATCATGATACTGCTGGCGATTAGCATCGTGCTGATTCAAGGGGAGATCGACCTGTCCCTGGGTTCCGTCATGGTGCTGGGCGCGATCATCTGCGGCAGGCTGATGATATACGACGAGGTGCCGTCCGGCATCGCCATACTCATCGCGCTGGCGCTTTGCATGGTGTGCGGCTTCATCAACGGGCTGATCGTCGCGAAGCTGGGCGTGGTTTCCTTCATCGCGACGCTGGCAACCGGAATGATATTCCTCGGGCTGGCCACGATACTGTCCGGCACGGGCTGGACCGACTTCCCGGACGATACCTTCAAGGCTTTGGGCCAGACGAAGGTGCTGGGCGTACAGATGCCCGTGTTTTACATGATCGTCGTCATTGTGATATTCGCCGTTCTGTTCTCCAACACGAGGTATTTTAGGCAGCTGTATTACATGGGAGCCAACCAGAAATCCGCGGTATTGTCCGGTATCAATATTACCAAAGTGAAGATTACCACATTCGTCATCGGCAGCTTTCTGGCCGCGCTCGGCGGCATTATTTCAGCCATGCGGTTCAATTCGGCGATTCCGAATGTTGGTACCGGCGTGGAACTACGTGCGGTGACGGCGGCTGTTATCGGCGGCGTGAGCTTTACGGGCGGCACGGGCAATATTGCGGGCGCGGCCATGGGAGCGCTGTTCATTGCGGTGCTGAACAATGCGCTCACCATCGCGAATGTCCCGCCGGACCTGCAGCCCTGCATCACCGGCATCATACTGATATGCGCGATCGTTCTCGACATCGTGGTATCGAAGAAGAATAAGTGAGGTGGAATCATGTATAAAGCTGTGCTTGAAGCCAAACAGATCGTCAAGGAATTTCCGGGTGTGCGGGCGCTCAAATGTGTCGACTTTGACGTCCGCGAAGGTGAGATACATGCGCTGTGCGGTGAAAACGGCGCGGGTAAGTCGACGTTGATGCACATACTGGCGGGCGTATACAAGCCGGACGGCGGCTGCCTGTGCCTGAACGGCAATACGGTTAACATCACCAATCAGCGCTGCGCGAACGACATGGGAATATCCATCGTGTATCAGGAGCGGTCGCTCGTCAGCGGGCTGAGCGTCGCCGAGAACATATTCGCCGCCCGTCAACCGGTGGGCGCGCTGTCCATGATCAAATGGAAACAGCTCTACAAGGAAACGGATGACCTGCTGCAAAAGCTGGGGCTGCACATCGACGCCAGAATGCAGGTGGGCAGGCTGTCGCCGGCGATGCAGCAGATGGTGGAGATAGCGAAAGCGCTCTCGGTGGATCCCAAAGTGCTGATACTCGACGAGCCTACCGCTACGATCACGGAAAAAGAAGTGGGCATACTGTTCTCGCTGCTGAGAAAGCTTAAAAGCCAGGGTATGGCCATCATCTACATCAGCCATCGTCTGGCCGAGATATTCCAGATCGCGGACCGGGTGACCGTGTTCAAGGACGGCGAGTTCATCGCCACCGAAGACGTGATCAACATCGACAACAACTGGATCGTCAGCAAAATGGTGGGCCGCGAGTTGCTGTTCAGCCGGGTCAGGCACGACGTGGGCGAGCAGGTGGTTCTGGAATGCAAGGGCTTTAATTCGGATAAGTTCAGCGACATCAACTTCAAGCTGAAAAAGGGCGAGATCATCTCGTTCGCCGGGCTGGCGGGAGCCGGCCGTACGGAAGTGATGCGCGCATTGTTCGGTGCGGATCGCAAGACGGGCGGCGAACTCTTCATCGAAGGGGAAAAGGCAGTCATCAAGACGCCCAAGGATGCCATTAAAAGCGGCATCGGTTATTTGCCTGAGGACAGAAAGGAGCAGGGGCTGTTCCTGGATATGTCCATTGCGGCGAACATCGCTTCGGCCAGCCTTAAAAGGCTGAGCAGGGGCATGAACCTCGATCAGAAAGCCATCAATGTGATTTCGGAGGATTACGAGAAGAAGCTGGGGATCGTCACACCAAGCATCCACCAGAAGGTCGTCAATCTGTCGGGCGGCAATCAGCAAAAGGTGGTGCTGGCCAAGTGGCTGGCGGTGAACCCCAGAATCATGATCGTGGACGAACCGACACGCGGCGTGGACGTGGGTGCGAAGGCGGAAATATACCAGATACTGCGCGACCTGACTCAGGCCGGTACGAGCATCATCGTGGTGTCCTCGGACTTGCCGGAGGTGCTGGCGATCAGCGACAGGATTTATGTGATGCACAATGGCAGGATCACCGGCGAGATGACCGGCGATGAAGCAACTGAAGAATTCATCATGAAGTATGCTTCCGGAATCATGAATTAGCGGAGGGTATAGAAAATGACTGTTAAAACAGAGATAAAGAAGCCGGTGAAAATCACCGGGACATCCGTGCTGGACTATATCGCGAAGCAAAGATGGGTCATTCCGCTGACGTGCATCGTGCTGTATGTCGTGTTCTACTCCGCCATATTCAGCGACGTGTTCCTATCATCGTACAACCTGTCGTCGCTGCTGCTTGAATTTTCGATACCCGGCATTATTGTCATCGGCATGGCGCTGCAGCTGATCAACGGGGAGATCGACCTGTCGGTGGGCTACAACGTAATGTTCTCCAACATGTTCGCGGGCGCGATGATCGTTCTGGGAGTGCCGCTTGTGGGCACGATACTGCTGACGCTGGCGGTCACCTGCCTGTTCGGATTCATCATCGGCACGCTGGTCTCGCGGGTGGGCGTGAACTCGTTCATCGCCACGCTGGGCATGGGGCTGTTCTACTACGGCATGACGCAGTTCATCTACTCCTCGATTTACAGCACGTCCATCAACAACGTGGACATTCAGCATCTGCCCGCGGCCTTTACCCAGATCAGCAAGACGGAGCTGCTGGGCATCCAGTTGCCGGTGTATTACGCGGCTGTGCTGCTGATACTGTTCTCCGTGCTGATGGCCAAGTCGCGCTACTTCAGAAAATACTACTACATCGGCATGAACAAGGCGGCGGCGGAACTGACCGGCATCAACGTGAAAAACATGAAGACGATGGCGTTCATAATCAGCGCAATGTTCGCCAGTCTGGCCGGAATACTGCTGGCAGCCCGGATGGGCGCGTCGGCGGCAACCTACGGTATGGGCTGGGAGCTCAAGGTGATTACCGCGTGCGTGATCGGCGGCGTCAGCATGAAGGGCGGACGCGGAGCCATGGGCGGTGCGATACTCGGTATGCTGTTCACGACGTGCCTGAGCAACGGGCTGCGCATCGCGGATGTGCCGTCCAATCTGTACAAGATCATTGAAGGCTCTGTGCTTCTGGGTGCGGTTGTGCTCGATGCTCAGATGTCCAAGCGCAAAGTGGTCGGTTAAGGTCATAATGCGGATGCGCCATGTGGCTGTTCGGGTATGGTATAGGCCGTATCATACCTGCGGAACGGCGCACCCCGCGTGACAATACAAAGAAAAATATAAGGAAGGTGCCAAATGAAAAGAAGAATATTTACAGTGCTGGCGTTAGTGGTTGCGTTACTCATGGTGCTGGGGGCATGCTCGTCGAAACCGGCGACGACCGATCCGGCGGACAACGGCAGTGCGGCAGCCGCGACACAGCAGGCGGCAAGCGGCGAAAAAGAAGTCTATTCGTGGTGCTGCCAGTATAACTCTCTCCCGCTGTTCGTAAACAACGACTACATCGGTATGGACCTGATTGCGGAGCAACTGGGCGTGGAAGTCAGGAAAGTCGGCCCGCAGGAAGTGGATCTGCCCGCTTTCCAGGCGGCTATTGAGCAGGAAATAGCCAAGAAGCCGGACGGCATGATGGTCGTCGGCTGGGACGCTTCGCTGGCAACGGGTATCGACAAAGCGATGGACGCAGGTATTCCGGTGGTGACAGTTGACGCGGACGTTCCGGATTCCAAACGCCTGTGCTTCATCGGCACGGACTGGTACGAGCTGGGCGTATCGCAGGCGAAGGCCGTTGCGCCTTACCTCGAAGGCAAGACGGGCAACGCGGTCTGCATCGGCCTGCCGGGCGGCGACAACAACAAGCAGGCGCTGGATGGCTACATCGCTACGCTGGCAGTGCTGGCCCCTGGCATCACAGTGGAACCCAAGGTTTATGATTCCGGTTCCAACGCACAGCAGGTTGCCGAGACCATTGCCAACCTGATCCAGAGCGACAGCTCCCTGATCGCGGTGGCTGGTTTTGACTCCTCCGGCGGCCCCGGAATTTCTCAGGCGATCAAAGAAGCCGGCAAAGTCGGACAGATCTTCGGAACCTGCGTGGATGCGGAGCCGGAACACCTGCAAGGTGTGAAGGACGGTGCGCTGGTGGCGGCTGTTGGTCAGAAGAGACACTTCTTCACCTACTACGGTGTGAGAATGCTCTATGATTACAACCACAACGGCATCCAGTTCACGAAGGACGATAAGTCTGCCGGTATCTCGCCCATTCCCGCGAAGATCAGCACGGGCTTCATCGTTGCCACTCCGGACAACGTGGACCTCCTGATCGAAACAGCGGCAGAAAAAGCGAAGTAAGATAAAGGACTGACTACGGCCTGGTTGCAGGCGCCCGGGCAACCCCCGGGCGCCTGATATTAAAGGAGACAAAGACGTGAAAAAGATTGCATTGGCAGTTCTCGTCATCATCATGTCAGCTTCGGTTCTCGGCTGCGCAGCCGCGTCAGCGACGGACGTTCCGAAGATCATGCCCTCCGAAACGGACTATAGAGCCGAACTGGAT
>JAEWWC010000275.1 GCA_023396555.1 Bacillota bacterium | reverse complement strand
CCGTTGCCGCGGACGTTGGGCTCCTCGGTGTCCTTGATGTCCGTCACCAGCCGGATGCCCACCTCGGCGTACGCGCGGATGGAGACGTCCATCATGAACTTGACGCCGATGTCCCGGCCGGTGCCCTCGCAGGTGGCGTTTTCCACGTCTGCACTGGCTTCGATCTCGTCATTCGAACTGACGCCGTCCAGCAGTGCCTCCGCTTCAAACGGCGCTTCGCCGCTGTGGCTGTACATGCCGTCCGGTGAGGTGTAGCACATCGTGTAGGACATCAAGCCCTCCAGATAGACGCGGCCTTCGCCCGGGCGCGCGGCGAGTATGACGGGCGTGGCCTTAAAGCATACGATGCGCGAGACGCCCGGCTGTGTGGAAGGGATGGAGACGCTGCTGCGGGTGAAGCTGCGCACGCAGCCCCAGCGCTTGAGCTGGCGGCAGGTCTGGTCTGCGTAGGAGACGTTCAGCTTGTTGGCAAGCGAGTACGCGTCCTCCATGTATTCGGTGTCGCGCATGGCACGGGTGCCGCATGTGATGCCGATGCGCGCGTTGACGCGCAGTATGTCGCCCGCGTCTTCGATGGTGGACAGTCCGAAATCCAGAAGGTTGGCGTCCGCCACGATATTGTCGTCCGGCTCCATGTTGTCGGAAGGGATGATCTGCCCGAACGGCACCGATTCACTCAGCTGCTGCAGCGGCGCGCCCCGGTCCTCCGATATATACAGCGCAGTGATCTTGAGCTCGCCCTCCACGATGATCTTCATGTCCTCGGAGTGCACCGACTTGATGGTGGGATACGCGTCGGAGAACAGTATGCGGATGGCCATCGGCATGCTCTGCGGTATGCGGACGTCCTCGCGCATCATCACCGTATCGCGCTTTAAGTCCCGCGTCATGGCCAGCGGCCGGTTCGCCATCTTGACTTGCAGCTCCGGCTGGCCTGCGCCGCTCATCGTCTCGATGCTGCGCGGCATGGTGCCCCGGAGCGCGACGGATACGATGCCTTTGACATAGACGGTGCGGGGGTCGTCGGCGGTGTATTCCACATCGCGTACGTTCCCCTTGGTCTGCACGTTCATCCCGGACCCTGCGCCGGGCAGCTCCTCTGAATGGCGGAAAGGGGAGGACGCGTCAAACGATTCGATGTCTCCGCTGTCCGATATGTAGACGACGCTGAAAACCACATTGCCGTCCATGAAGATGCGGCCGTCCGTGGGTTCCGCGCTCACATGCACACGGCCCTGTATAAACAGTATGCGGTCAATATCGGCTTTCTCGGATGGCAGTGACAGCCTTCCTTCGATGAGGCTTTCGCTCAAAACCTCTCTGCCCGCTGTTTCTGTTTGTAAAGATGTTTTTTGTACTTTCATATTGACATCCTCTCTTTATCTGGATAAGCGTTCTCTTTAATAAATATATAGGTGAGACGGATAAATTATGACGGGTTTGTCTGGATGATCATGCTGAAATTCACAGATTATTTACACCCTGAAATTCATATCTTTTGATATAATAATCGCATTGAAAGGTATATCCTTGCTATGGAACGGAAAATAAGGCCTGATGTCTGACAGGGAAGCTGTTGTGAAGATTAGGAGAACGGCGCTGTCGGATGTCGGTGAGATGTGCGGCTCATACGCCGCCTATAAAAATTGCTTCAAACATTTTTATATATATTTGGGGGGAGACCAGTGAATGTCTCCCCCCTTTTTCTTTTATTCATATTGGTCAATAAGATGCCAGAAGCCGGGATCGTCCGGCTTTTTTCCGTCATCGAACAGTACGTACGCCGAGGTTCCGAAAAGGCACTGGAAGAACACGACGCGGCAGCGGCGCTGCAACTGGCCGCTGGTGAGACCGGCCAAGGCAGGATAACGTTCCGCAAGTGCCGGATGCGCAAAGAAGCGGCGCGAAAAAGCCTTGTGTTCATCGCTCTGCGGCG
Organism: Bacillota bacterium; assembly: GCA_023396555.1. Taxonomy (GTDB): domain Bacteria; phylum Bacillota; class Clostridia; order Christensenellales; family SZUA-584; genus SZUA-584. The sequence goes on along the minus strand of JAEWWC010000275.1, from coordinate 7,465 downwards.
GTGCGAAACAGACAGGGCAGTCGCTTTTCTCGCGGCACAGCCAGTCGAAAGCCAGCGACTCGCGCAGCAGGTCCCCGTCCATGCCCGGCAGGGTTGACGCAAACGTGTGCAGCTGCTCAAACAGCGCGGCGGTTTTATGTGGGCGTGCAAACCAGTTTCGGTTTTCGAGATGCTCGGTGAAGCGGCTGAACACGTCGTAAGGCGGCAGCAGCGCCATGAGCAGCTTCAGCGTGCGGAGGGCAGCGCGGTCGTTGTACAGCGCATCCAGCAGAGATTCGATGCGGTGCAGGCGGCGCAGCGCGGAATAGCTCATCGAAGCGGTTCCCAGCACCTCATACGGCGCATCATCGGTGTACGTGATACCGTGCTTTTCCGCCTGCGTGCGCAGCGGCGAGCCTTTGAGCAGCTTCAGAAAACCCAGCTGCAGCCGGTGTGCGCCCAGCCGGTATGCGTCGTTGAATGAGGCGGCGAACGTGGCTTCCGTCTCCAGCGGCAGGCCTGCGATCAGGTCCACATGCACACGAAGGTTGTTCATGCGGCACAAGCGTGCGGCTTTATCCAGCAGAGCCGACGTGCTGTGAGCGCGGCCCACGGCTTTGAGCGTATCACCGTGGGTGGATTGTATGCCCACCTCGAACTGCAGCAGGCCGGGCGGCGCCTCAGCCAGTACGGTCAGCGTCTCTTCGGAGAGCAGGCTGGCGGATATTTCGAAGTGGAAGTTGGTGGAGTTGTCGGGGTATCTTTCAGCCAGAGCAATGAGCGCGGCGAATATTTCCCGTGCGCGCACATCGGGATGGTTGAACGTGCGGTCCACCAGCTTGACCTGCCGGACATTGTGCCGCATGAAGAATTCCAGTTCGCGTATGGCGCGCTCGGCGGACAGGAAGTCCAGCGACGTTTCGGCGGACAGGCAGTAGGCACAGCGGAACGGACAGCCGCGGCTGGTTTCATAGTAGATTATTTTATGCTCGTACGGCGACAGATCGTCGTAAACGAAGGGGATGTCGACCAGCGGCAGCGGCACGGCATCCGCCGTTTCGATGAGCGTGCCGCCTATACGGATGCAGGCTGAGGGCGTGGCATCGATGCTATTCCCGCTGCACAAAGCAGCGGAGAACTGACGGAACGGCGCTTCGCCCGGCCCGCGGATGATGACGTCAATGAAGCCATGCATGCGCATCAGTTCGGGCGCATCAAACGATACTTCGGGTCCGCCCATCAGTATCGTGCAAGCGGGCAGCAGCTTTTTCGCGGCGGACGCGACCTTGACTACGAGTTCTATATTCCAGATATAGCACGAAAAGCCGATGGCGTCCGGCTTATGGGCGACGAGGCTTTCAATGATCTTCGCGGGGGAATCGTTGATGTTGAATTCCGCGATGCCGACAGGCATGCCGGCCGCGGCCCGTCGCAAATAAAGCAGCACGAGGCTGCTGTGCGAATACCGGGCGTTGATGGCGCAGAGCGTGATGGTTTTCATGGAAGAATTATACGCGATGAGGCGGGCAGCGCGCAACCAGTGGGCAGAGAAAAAGCCTCCGAAGAGGCTTCAGCTTGATGACAAAAGTCTAAGACCGTGGAGGCAGGGCCTCCACACTTCCGCTTAAGGGATTTAATCCCTTAAGAATCCCACTGGAAATGCCATGTTCATGGCATTTCCATACGTCTTTTCCAACTTTTCTTTAAGATAAGTGGCGGGAGTCCGGGGCGCCGCCCCCCAGAATGGGTGTGTCATCGGCCTAAGCCTTCGAAGAGGCTTATTTGACGGATACAGTGAAACTGATCTAAAAATCGAAGTCTCGCATGCCGCTGCGGCGCACCGACGGCGCCGCGGACGCGTAGCCCGCTTCCGGACCGTCCTGCAGCAGTTCCACGCTGAGCAGTACCTGCAGCGCTATCATCAATAGCAACGCTGCCCAACCCAGAAAGGCGAAGGGCATAAACGCGAGCCGGCCGACCATGGACGCGTCTTCAACGAACACCTGCGTCATGCCGCCGGTGATCACGTATCCCGCGAACAGCGCGCTGCAAACCGCGGTGAAAAAAGCGACCAGCAGCGGCGCGATGCTCCTGCGTCCCGTGATCATCGAAGCGATGATATAGGAAGCACCGAACAGAAAGAGCGCAATGGAGAAAGCTGCGGCTACCGCGTAATGGTATTTGGAGAAGTTGAGCGAGAATATGGCCAACGCTGCGGATAAAATGCCGGTGAGTATGCCGAAAAAGCTGACCGCTCCAAAGCCCCAACTGTTCTGCCGGATGCCCCAGAACACCATGCTGGCACAGAGGGCCAGGCCGAACAGTATCATGCCGATATTAAAAATCAATGCTGTGGACGCTGAAAAATAGCCGCCCGTATACAGACCCAGTTCGCTGAAGAATCCGTTGAGCGGAGAGAACGCGCCGTCCTCAAACGCAATGATGGAAATCACGATGGCGGCCAGCAACAACGCAGCGCCCGCGATGCCGAGGGTGCCGAATATCCTCTTTTGATTCATCGCTCCTCCTTTAGAACATCATGCAGTCGATGTATTTGTCCATGAAATAAGCGTCGGTGCCCAGTTCGATATGCTGTGCCAAACCGGCAATATGCGCGCTTTCCTTCATGTATTCGCCCTTGAGGAGCGTCATTCCTGCACCCGCGCCCGCGGCATTTCCAATATTTTTAATGATGTCCCCAAATATGGTGGGAAGCAGGCCGATATCCATCGCGCTTTGTGCGTTCATCGTATTGCCGAAGCCGCCAGCCAGATAGACCTGTTTGATATCCGCGAGATCCAGCTCCGCGCGGTGGACCAGCGCGAGCACGCCTGCAGCGATGGCGGACTTCGCGGTCTGGATGCGGCGCACGTCCCGCTGTGTGACGGCAACCCCTTCGGCTGCCACGAATGCGGGTTCGCCATCGATCAGTATGGTATGAGGGCCATCCTCGATGCGGCCCGTTTCGTCCATTGCTTCCGCAACGCGTGCGATGGCAAGCACGTCGATGACGCCCGAACCGCACAGGCCTTTGGCCTTACCGCCGCCGATGACGTTCATATGGATTTGGCCGTCATGCACCCATACGCTGTCTATCGCTCCGGTGACGGCGGCCATGCCGCAGGACAGCTCCGCACCTTCGAACGCGGGACCTGCGGCGGTGGAGGAAACGAACAGCTTCCCATGCGCGTTCAGCGCTACTTCACCGTTGGTGCCGATATCCAGCAGCAGCGAAACGTCATCGTCCATCATGCCGGAGGAGAGTATCGCGGATGTGATATCACCGCCGACGAACGCGGCCATGCACCGTTCGAGATAGACCTCGCCGCGAGTGACAAGGCCCAGCGACTCGGCGCTGACCTTGCGCCCGAAGTAATCGGGCACGGCGAAGGGGAATTCGCCCATCGAAGAAGGATCGACCCCGGCGAACAGGTGCAGCATCGTGGTGTTGCCTGTGACGGACATTTCGGCGACATCGGCGGGAGTGATGCCGCGGCCAGCGCAGAGCTTTTCGATCTGCGCGTTCAGGGCGTCCCGTATCGCCGCCTGCAGCTCCTGCGTGCCGGACGCGTTGTCGCGGCAGTATTTGATGCGCGAAATGACGTCCAGCCCGAACGAGGTCTGCGGGTTAAGCGCGCTGGCGACGGCGACGCATTCACCGGGTATGAGATCATAAAGGTAGAGCGCGAGCGTGGTGGTGCCGATATCCACGGCGATGCCATAGCCGCTGCGTCCCGTGGGTATTTTGGGAAGCCGTCCGTCCGTCAGTATTGACATGTCGGCTTTGAGCGGGCGGTGAGCGCCGCCTTGCTTGTATTTGATGCAGGACGGGAAAGGGCACTTGCCAAGCAGGCACGCGCCGGTGCAAACCTGATGTTCGTTCATTTCTTTTCCTCCCTGGTATGTGATGTGATGATATGCCCCGAATAGTCGGCGGCCAGCGTTTCGCCCGGTCGGGCGATGGCAAAGCGGCTGTCGTGGCGTCCCTCCACAAAGTCGCACAGCCAGCCGCTGTTTCCCTGTACCTTGTCGAAGTTCCAGCCGAAGTAAGCGGCGGCATCCCGCGTGTACTGCTCGCAGGCGGGAAAGGGCAGCTCATCCCAGTGGACGTAGGCAGCGTTGTTGTAGTTCTTCGTGGTGGTTTCCACGTCCACCAGATATTCGGCGTTGTCCTCGCCGTACAGCTCGGTGTACTCCGCAAGCTTGAGCTGGCGGCTCAACTCGGACGGCGTGTACGCGTTCTCGATCCACGATGCGTTGTACCAGTAGGTGCCCGGATGCGCGTCGAAGTATTCACGGTACCTTGGATAAGAGCCGAGGAAAAGGCCGATACAGTCGTCGCTGCGCGGCACCACGAGCGTATGCTTTTTGGACGACAGCCCCGCCACACCGTTGGAGCACAGGCCATAGCCCAGCAATATGGCGTCGAATGTGCGGCTACTCTTTTGCTCGTTGGTATGCAGGTCGGTATCTGCATCGACTTTGTTGATCTCCTCCTGCAGCGCGCGCCGCAGCAGGTCCGGGGTGTCGTGCAGGCCCTGACGCATATAGGTGATGTCGAGAATCGTTTGTGTCTGAGAGGCGAGCAGGCTGAGTTCGCGGAAAAGGGCCTTGCAAGCGAGTACTTTATATCTCATGGAAACACCTCAAAATAAAGGTACGCATCGATTATAACACGCGCCTTGTCGGCTAGTTTAGTGATTTTTTGCGATTTTTGGTCTGTGCGCTTAAAAATATAAATTACGGACTCAAAGGGCTGAGAGCTGATTGACGGACTGAACGGGTATTTGATAAGCTGTCATAAACATGAGCGAATGACGGCTCGTTCATGACGCGCAATGTGGACAGATACCGGGTGCAGTTCGTTTAAAAAACGCAGGGCGTCAAAAAAGGCTGAACATTTCCAGCAAAGCATGCGAAATTTGCTGTTGTCAATGAACATATGTCGGTGGTATAATCTTACGATGTAGCGTCTTTCTTGCTCTGCGCGTTTTGACGCAGGGCCACATCCGCTGCTTTGCGGCGGAGAGTCCATAAGGGAGGTAAAGTATGAATCAATACGAAAGCATGTACATCTTGAAGCCGGACATTGAAGAAGAAGCGAGAAAAGCGCTTGTGGCGAAGTTCTCAAATCTCGTCACGGAAAACGGCGGCAAGCTTGAGAAGGTTGACGAATGGGGTCAGAGGAAGCTGGCCTATGAGATCGACTACATCAAGGAAGGTTACTATGTACTGATGACGTTTGAAGCGCCGTCGGAGTTTCCTGCAGAGCTTGAACGTAATTACAAGATCAGCGACAGTATACTGAGATTTAACGTGATCAGACTGTAAAGGCAGGTTGTGAATTATGAACAAGGCCATTATCATTGGGAATTTAACAAAGGACCCGGACTTAAGAACAACGCCGCAGGGCGTATCCGTGTGCAGCTTCACGGTGGCGGTCAACAGAGGCTTCGGAGAGAAGAAGGAAGTTGACTATATCCCCATCGTGACGTGGCGGGCGCTGGCGGAAAACTGCGGAAAGTTTTTGGGGAAAGGCCGCAAGGTGGGCGTGTCTGGCCGAATCCAAGTGAGAAGCTATGACGCGCAAAATGGTGAGAGACGCTATGTCACCGAAGTGGTTGCCGACGATGTGGAATTCCTGTCGCCCAAGGGCGAGGGTGGCTCGGGCGCACCGGGCGGGTCACGCATGCATGACGTGCCGCCGCCGCCGGACGACGCCGGTCTTTTCGGGGACGAGCCGGATGATTTTGAGCCTCTGGACGATGAACAGATGCCGTTTTGACTTTAGAATGGAGGAAGGCTTATGATGAACAACGACGATAGGCAGCAAAGAAAAATGCGCCGCGGCAAGCCGCGCCGTAAGATTTGCGCTTTTTGTGCGGATAAATCGAAGAGCATCGATTACAAAGACACGATGAAGCTGAAGCGTTTCCTGACGGAGCGCGGCAAAATACAGCCGCGGCGGACGTCGGGCGTGTGCGCGAAGCATCAGCGCCACCTCGCGATGGCGATCAAGCGTGCCCGTATGATGGCTCTGCTGCCGTATTCGCAGGACTAAAAGGGACATAACAGGAGAGCGGTGATAAGCCGCTCTTTTTGATTGCACGGAAGAGCCGCTGCGCGCATGCAGGCACTTTGCCGTTTTCTGGAATTGCCGGGACAGGCGGCGCCGTCGGCTTGACAACGTGATGCCCGGATGGTATAAATGACTCAAACAGTATATGAAACAGGGGAGCTTGTGGAGCAGGCTGAGAGGAAGTCATAAAACTTCGACCCTTACACCTGATGTGGATAATGCCACCGTAGGAAGCAGGACAATCGCCTTATACGGAGTATGCCACGGGTATTCTCCGTTTTTTGTTGCTCTGTTTCGGAAATGAGGTAATTATTTGGATCAAGCGAAGACGTCCGTATTTTCGAACGGGCTGATCTGGTTCGGTGCGGCTGTTTCCATTGCGGAGATACTGACCGGTACGTTCATCGCGCCGCTGGGCTTTGGCAGCGGTCTGCTGGCCATCGTGATCGGGCACGTTATCGGCTGCGCCGTGTTCTATCTGGCAGGGCTCATCGGCGCGGACACTAAGAAGAGCGCTATGGAGACGGTGAAGATGTCCTTCGGGCAGAAGGGTTCGCTGCTGTTTTCTACGCTGAACGTGCTGCAGCTGATCGGCTGGACAGCGGTGATGATCGTCAGCGGCGCAGCGGCGGCAAACTCGCTGCTGAGCCTCGGCGAAACTTGGGTTTGGGGCGTGGTGATCGGTGCGCTGATCATCGTCTGGCTGTTCGTCGGACTGAAGAACGTGAGCAGGGTCAACATCGTAGCGATGGGCGGCTTGTTCGTGCTCACCGTCGTGATGAGCACGGTGATATTCGGCGGGCAGAACACCTTTATCCCTGACGGCAGCATCAGCTTCGGGGCCGCGGTGGAGCTGTCCGCCGCGATGCCGCTGTCGTGGCTGCCGCTGGTGGCGGATTACACACGTTCTGCCGCAAAACCGAGGAAGGCGACGGCTGTCAGCACCATCGTGTACTTCCTGGTGAGCTGTTGGATGTACGCCATCGGCATGGGCGCGGCCATATTCACGGGGGAGAGCGACATCGCCAAGGTCATGATGGGCGCGGGCCTCGGCATCGCCGGACTGTTCGTCGTGATATTCTCCACCGCGACCACCACGTTTCTGGACGCCCATTCCGCGGGGGTCAGCAGCGCCAGCATATCGGGCAAGCTCAAAGAGCGACCCGCCGCCGTCGTTGTCTGCGTGATCGGCACGGCGCTCGCCATATTCACGCCCATCACCCAGTATGAGAACTTTCTGTATCTGATCGGTTCGGTGTTCGCGCCCATGACGGCGATACTCATCACCAACTATTTCATATTGAAGAGGGACCGCTCGCAGAAAGCATTCGACGCGGTAAACCTCGTCATCTGGGCTATCGGATTTGTCGTATACCGCCTGTTCATGTCCGTCGACACGCCGGTTGG
>JAEWWC010000160.1 GCA_023396555.1 Bacillota bacterium | reverse complement strand
CAGGGGCTCAAGCGCGTTGAAACTGAAACGGTGGGCTTCGGCGATATCGCATCCATCGCGGGCATACCGGACGTCAACATCGGCGAGACAGTGTGCGACCCCGAGGCGGTAGAACCGCTGCCGTTCGTGAAGATCGACGAGCCCACGGTGTCGATGAACTTCATCGTCAACAACAGCCCGTTTGCGGGGCGAGAGGGCAAATACGTCACGTCACGCAACATCAGAGAGCGGCTGTTCCGTGAGCTGGAGACTAACGTCTCGCTGCGTGTGGAGGAGACGGACACGACGGACGCATTCAAGGTGTCGGGCCGGGGTGAACTGCACCTGTCGATACTGATTGAGACGATGCGGCGCGAGGGCTACGAGTTCTCGGTATCCCGCCCGCGCGTGATACTGAAGGAAGAGAAGGGCCAGGTGCTGGAGCCGTATGAGCTGCTGATGATCGATGTGCCGGGCGATTACACCGGCGTGGTGATCGATAAGCTGAACACGCGCAAGGCGCAGCTGGTGGACATGAGCACAGAGGGTGGTGCCACTAGGATCGAGTTTAAGATACCCGCTCGCGGGCTGATCGGCTACCGCAACGAGTTCATGACGGATACCAAGGGCAACGGCATACTGAACCACATATTCAGCGGCTACGAGGAATGGGCGGGCGATATCCCCGAGCGGCAACGCGGTTCCATCATCGCGCATGAGCAGGGCGAGACCACGGCCTACGGCCTGTTCAACGCGCAGGAGCGCGGACGGCTGTTCATCGGCGCGGGCATCGCGGTGTACGAAGGCATGATCGTGGGTGAGAACGCGCGGCAGGAGGACATGGTGGTCAATGTGTGCAAGAAGAAGCAGCTGACCAACACGCGCGCATCCGGCTCGGACGAGGCGCTCAGGCTGACGCCGGCGACGATCTTAAGCCTCGAGCAGTCGCTTGAATTCATCGCGGACGATGAACTGGTGGAGGTCACGCCCAAGAGCATCCGGCTGCGCAAGGCGCTGCTGAGCAAGGAGGAGCGGGCCAAGGCTTTCAGAAACAGCTAAGAGAACAGTCACTAAGGCAGGATGTCAAATGTCCTGCCTTTTTTAGTTTCGGTATCGATCAGCCTGCGCTACCCTCCCGGATGTTAACCGCAGTGAAAGGCTGGGCGGAGCAGTTTTATAATAGCCGATAAAAAAGACTGCTCCTTGAGGGATAATACAGTTTGATGCAAAGTACATTGACATGCATAGTAATATGTGATACATTTGCGTCGGAGGTGAGGTTATGGAATTAAGCAGCGACCTCATACGCGGGCATATCGACACGATGCTGCTCGGATTCTTAAAGAGCGGCGACAAATACGGCTATGAGATGGGCAAGCTGGTGGCGCAGAAGAGCGGCGGACGGTATGAACTCAAGGAGCCCTCGATGTACAGCACGATACGACGGCTGGAGGCGCAGGGGCTGATTGAGGCGTACTGGGGCGACGAAACTCAAGGTGCGCGGCGGCGCTATTACCGCATCACGGCAAGAGGCGCGGCTGTGCACGCGCAGAACCTAAAAAACTGGGAATACGCGAAGAGCGTGATCGATCAATTATTGGAGGTCTGAACAATGGGCGGTATCAATGATTATCTGAGCGGTATCAAAAAACAGTATCCGGACACCGAAGAGGTGCGCGAGCAGATCGAGGAGTTGCGTGACACGCTGCACCTGAAAACAGAGGAGTATCAGTCTATGGGCCGCACGTACAATGATGCGGTGAAGGAAGCGATCGCATCGATGGGGGACTTGACGCCGCTGCTGGATCAGGTGTCGGGCAACACACGCAGCGTATATGTAAACCGCCTGAAACGGGACGACGCGTGGTATTGTGCACTCATTATTTTCGCCGAATTCCTGCTGGGGTGGCTGGGATTTCTGCTGCTAGCCAACCGGGCTGGAGTTGTGTACCTAGCGCTTTTTATTCTGACGGCGTTCGCTTTGCTGATTGCGATATCCATATGGCCGCTTATAGCGCACGTTACATGTAAACGAGAACCGGCCAAGGCGGATACCATACAGATGCCTTACAGGAAGCTGATTCGCACGGCGCTGATCGTTTGGGGAGGCATATCCGCGCTGCTTTTTATCCTAAACATTGCGACATGGCACAATTCGTGGATTCTATGGGCAATTTGGCCGATTCTCGGTATTGCCAACTGGCCGCTCAATATCTGGCTGTATCACCGCCTGCTGGTGAGCGGCAGATACGACGCGGAATGATTAATATATAATAAACGAGCGCTCTGCGGAACAGCCGCCGGGCGCTTTTTGATTGCCGATGATTTGTCAGATGCGGGATAGCCGTGATATAATCGAGTTATGGGTTTATGTCGGGATGACAGCGGCTGCACGGCTCCTTACCCTCCTGAATCGCCTGTTCCAGCGTGACTGGGATGCTGGAATCGGAGAGATAGGAGCATCCGGCCTCGTGATACTTCTCACCGGATTTGGTGACAAAGACGATGTGCTCGTCGGTGTAGTTGTCGAGGTCTTCCGGGGAGAGGGTGGAAACAGACTCCGCGCCGCGCAGCACCACGCCGCCCGATTGGACGGTTTGCGGTACGCAGGCAGCCAGTGCCACCACGCAGCCGATGAGGAGACATAATAACAGCTTTTTCACCGGAATCCCCTTTGTTTCGATGGATTGTCTCTATTATAGACACGATGCGGCATATATTTCAATCATATACTAACAAACACGGGCATGAAGGAGGCGGCGGATGGAAAAAAGCGTTTTCGACAGATTTCCTTTCTTTGAGCAGATGAAGCCGGAGGACGTGGCGCTGCTGAAGAGAAGCGTGGTCAGGCGGGAGCTGGGCAAGGGGCAAATCATGATGGGCGACAACAGCCGCTGCACCGGCATCCCAATGGTGATGCGCGGGCGACTGCGCCTATTCCGGATATCCGACAAGGGGCGGGAGATGACGCTATACCACATCCGTGAGGGCGAGCTGTGCATCATGGCGGGCGTGTGCGCGATGGGCGACGTGGAGTACGACTTCTCCATTGAAGCCGAGCGGGACAGCGTGCTGGCTGTAATTCCACCAGATACGTTCAAGGAGCTGCTGTACCGCTGCGAACCGTTTAAGGTGTACGTGTTCAACGCGCTGGCGCAGAAGCTGATACAGTCCATCGAGACCATAGAGATGCTGCTGTTCGAAAGCATCGAGGAGCGCATCATGACGTATCTGCAGCACAACGCCAACGCCGAAAACGAGGTGAAGGCGACGCATGAAAAGCTGGCGGTGGAACTGGGCTCGTCGCGCGAGGTGATCACCCGTCAGCTGAAAAAGCTGGCTGAAAAAGATATGATAGAATTGAAGCGCGGCAAGATATTATTAAAAGTAATTTGCGATTAACGTAACTATGTCACAGTCAAATCTCTCGGTCGGCGTTATGATAAACTCGTCAGATGGGACGAATAATAATTCCGCAGGGAGGTTGAATGATATGGCAAAAAATATAACTATGGCGAACTTCAAAAAAGAAGTGGTGGAGTCAGGAAAACCGGTATTATTGGACTTTTGGGCGTCATGGTGCGCACCGTGCCGCATGTTGTCGCCGTCGATCGATCAGCTGAGCCAGCAGTATGGCGATAAAGTTGTGGTCGGCAAGGTGAACATAGACGAGGAGCGCCAGCTAGCGCAGCAATTCGGAGTGATGAGCATACCCAGCGTGTTCGTTTTAAAGAACGGCAAGGTCGTGGACAGCGTGGTGGGCGTGAGGCCCAAGAAGTACTACGAGGATGTCCTCAACAAGGCTATCGGGAATTAATAACCTATGTAATTTAGGACCGTTTTCTCTAAGCATCCATCTTATGACCGCGCGACATACGCGGTCTTTTTTTG
>JAEWWC010000128.1 GCA_023396555.1 Bacillota bacterium | reverse complement strand
CCGGTATCGATGTATCGTCGGCGTCCTGCACGTCGTGCCCGTATATGCTGAAAGCGGGCAGGCCTTTCTGCGCATGCGCGGCCAGCACCGCTGCCAGATACACCGCGCCCGGCCGTTCCGTTCCGTTAAAGCCCCATACCGCTTTTGGCATCAGGGGGTCCATATCCATCGTCTCGCTGCCGTAACACCAGCACGGCGTGACCGTCAGCGTGGCGCACACGCCTTCGCGCGCGAACTTCTCCGCGCACTGCGCCGCCTCATATACGCCGCCGATCGTCGTATCGGCGATCACGCACTGCACCGGGTTGCCTTCCCTGTCCTTCAAATTACCGCTGATCAGCGCGGCTGCGCTCTTCGCCATATCCATCGTCTGGACTTCCAGCGTTTCACGCACTCCTCTTTCCCGTCCGTCTATCGTCGGCCTTATTCCTATTTTCATCATGCCATACCTCCTGTCCATAATTCATATGGTTTGGTTGAAATTCACTGCACCCCATTTTCCAGTTACGTTATTATAACAAAATAACTTTGGAAAAGAAATCTGAAAACCAATCGCCAAAAGAAAAATATCCAATACGCTTTTACTGAGAAATGACCTCCTTTGGCACTGTGCCAAAGGAGGCCATCTCAGGAAGAAGAAATTTTACCTGTGTTTATCAGTCATAGAGCAGCTGAGCGATATCTTCCTGCTCCATGTTGCTGGCATCATACCACTTCGCACCTGTGTCGACATCCGCCACAGTTTCGCCGTTCGCCGCCGCAAAAGCGAGTTCAACAGCTTTGTAGCCGATCTGGAAAGGATCCTGCGTGATGGAGCCCATGAACACGCCGCTCTTCACGGCAGCCTTCTGGCCCGCACCAGCATCAAAGCCAACGATCTTCACGCCATCCGGAATCTTGGAGCCAGCATTCACAGCCGCCAGCAGACCATTGACCGCGCCTTCATTTGAGCAGAACACGCCAGCCAGTCCGGCGGTGTTCAGCAGGCCGTTCGCCGCATTGGTCATATCCGTGATGTCCGGCGTTGCGCCGACCGTCACAGCAACGTTCACAGCGGAAGCCGCCGCGTCGCCCGTGTTGATGGCAGAGAAATCGCCCGTGATAGCCGCGGTGCTGCCGCCAGCCTCAACCAGCTCTTTCATCTTCTCGGCAAAGCCTTTGGTACGTCCGGAAACGGATGCGCTCACAACGTCCTGAGACAGAACGGAGATGACAACCGGTTTCTCGGGGGTCGCCGCAGCGATAACGTCCTTCAGAGCCTCATACATATGCTCCGCGCCGATAGCTGCCGCGCCTTCGTTGTTCGTGGACGCCGTGGCCGCGATCTGGCCGGCCGGTGCATCCGGAACGCCCGAGTCAAAGCCGATGACCGGAATGCCCCTGTCCTGTGCATCCTTCAGCTGGCTCAGCACCGCTTCGGTGTTGAGGGCCGCAAGCGCGATGGCCGCAGGGTTCTTCGCGAGCTCAGCGTTCAGCATGTCCACCTGGGCGCTCTGGGCGCTTTCACCCTCGGGGCCGGTGAAGAAGATCTGCACGCCGAGATCTGTAGCAGCCTGCTCGGAGCCCGCTTTAACGACCTGCCAGAACTGGTGCTGGAAGCCCTTCGCAATCACGGAAATGTACATGGGGCCAGCCGCTTGCTCAGTGGGCTGTTCAGCCGGCGCTTCGGTTGCCGGAGCTACCGATTCGGGCGCTTTAGACGGCGTCGTTTCAGGCGCTTTGGTGCCGCAGCCTGCGAACATACCGACGACCATCGCCAGCGCTACAAGCAGCGTCAGGAATTTTACACTCTTCTTTGTGTTCATTACCAAACTATCCTCCTATTGGTTATTACATAAGCATTGCTGCTTAATTCTTTATCTTCTTAACAGAATTGGCTTTCTTGTTGCGGTACACGTCCAGCAGCACGGCGCCAATAACCACGATGCCGGTAAAGAATGTCTGGAACGGTGCGGGCAGGTTCAGCGACACCAGGCCGTTTTTCAGCACGCTCATGATGAACACGCCGATGATCGTACCAGTGAGAGAGCCGATGCCGCCCGACAGCGATGTGCCGCCGATAACGACGCCCGCAATCGCCTGCAACTCAATGCCGTTACCGGTGTTGGGGATAACGACCGTATAGGTGGCCGCATAGAATATGGAACCAAGGCCCGCTGCAAAACCGCTAATGGCGTAAGCGGCCGTTTTCCATACGTTTACTTTGATGCCCGATAGCCGTACCGCCTCCTCATTGCTCCCGATGCCGAAAATGTAGCGGCCAATTTTTGTTTTGTTTAGTATTACGAACGTGATCGCGAAGAAGATCAGCAGGAATACCGCACCCATCGGGAAATTACCCTCTGTCTTGAAAAATGCGCGGGAGAACCAGCCGTCCGGCTCCAGTATCGTCGGGAAGTATTTGGACGATGTGCCGGTAATGATGGAGCCAAAGCCCAACGACACCATCATCGTGCCAAGAGTGGCGATAAACGGCGGCAGCCCCAGCCTAGTGACCATCAAACCATTCAGCATGCCGACCGCTGTTCCGAACAGCACCATCACGATCAGGGCGATCCACAGCGGCGTTTCAGAGACGCGGTAGAGCTGGCCGCCCACAAGAGCGGAGCACATCATCAGCGCGCCGATCGACAGGTCGATGCCGCCTGTGATGATGACGAATGTGACGCCCAGCGCCAGGAATCCGACGTAATATGATGATGCCAGTATGTTCAGCGCCGTCGGTCCCGAAAAGAAGTTGTTGCCTGTAATTGCGAAAAACACGTAGATGATAACCAGCGCCGCAAACGCCAGCAATTTTTGCATGTTTTTACCCTTTAACATTGATTTTTCCCCCTCTAATGCTCTGTGGCATATTTCATGATCGTCTTCTGATCGATTTCATTCAGACCCAACGTGGCTGTATGGACACCTTCGCACATCACCAGCACGCGGTCGCTCATGCGCAGCAGTTCAGGCAATTCGGATGATATCATGATGATCGATTTGCCCATCTCCGCCAAATGGTTGATGATCTTGTAAATCTCACTCTTGGCGCCCACATCGATGCCGCGCGTCGGCTCATCGAATATCAGTATGTCACAGTCCCGCAGCAGCCACTTTGCGATGATCACCTTCTGCTGATTGCCGCCTGACAGATTCTTGACCAGCTGCCGTGCGGAAGGCGTCTTAATGTTGATCTTCCCGATGGATTCCTTGGCGGCAGATTCTATTTTCTTCTCATTGATAATGCCGGCGCTGATGAAATCATCCAGATTCGTCATGACAATGTTGTCCGCAATGCTCATGCCTAGCGCAAGCCCGTACCGCTTTCTGTCTTCGGACAGATACCCGATACCATGCTTTACAGCGTCACTGGGGCTGTTGATGCTCACCTTTTGCCCATTCAGGTAGATTTCGCCGCTCATCCGTTTGTCTGCGCCGAATATCAGACGGGCCAGTTCCGTACGCCCAGCGCCCACCAGGCCCGCTATACCCAGTATCTCTCCCTTATAAAGCTCGAAGGATACGTCCTTAACGTCCTTGGAAGACATATGCTCCACACGCAGCACCGCCGGAGTACCCGCGCCCACCGCACTGCCCTGCTTATGCTCCTCGTATGTCACGCGACCAACCATCATATGGATGATCTTTTCAATATCGATTTCATCCTTGTTCAGAGTCCCGATGTACTCGCCGTCCCGCATGACCGTGACCCGGTCGGATATCCGCCTGATCTCGTCCATTCTGTGCGAGATGTACACCATGCCCACGCCGTTCTTGCGCAGTTCGTCCATTATTTTGAACAGCTCGTCGATCTCGTTGTCCGTCAGCGTCGCCGTCGGCTCGTCGAAAATGATGATCTTGGCGTTATAGGAGATGGCCTTGGCGATCTCGATCATCTGCTGATGACTGACCGACAAACTGCCAACAAGGGCTTCCGGGTCCATCTTGATGTTCAGCCTGTCGAACAGCTCAATTGCACGCTTGTTGATCGATCTTTCGTTAAGAAAGAGTCCCTCGCTCTCGCGGCCGATAAATATGTTCTGCGCCACCGTCAGATGGTTCATCAGGTTCAGCTCCTGATGCACCATCGATATGCCGGCCAGCTGGGCATCCCTGGGCGATCTGAAGGACATGGAGTTGCCCTCAAGGCTGATGACCCCCGCGTCGGGCGCGTGTATGCCTGTCAGCACCTTCATCATTGTAGATTTGCCGGCACCGTTTTCCCCCACCAGCGCGTGGATTTCCCCTTTACGCAAATCAAACCGGCAGTTGCTCAACGCGTGCACGCCTGGAAACGACTTTTCAATACCTTCCATCTTCAGAAGCAGTTGGTCCATATATTCACCCTCAATCATGCAGAATTAGGCGGATACCTAAATTATTCCATCAAACACAAAGTTTAATCACTTTTGACGACAAACTTATTTTATTATCAAAAACCTTGTTTTTGAATGTTAAAAACGCTAAAGAAGTTGAGAATTTCTATAATGTTTTTAATAAAAAAGAGACACGGCATGCTGCACACGTCTCCTGATCTGCAAAATTTCTACAAAATTTCAATCTGTAAAGGGGAAAACGAGTTTCTGATTTTCCGGCAGATACATGTTTTCCCTGTCGATCACCGTGGAGCCGGTATCCACGGATTTGGGTACTTTATCGCCGTTCAGTACATCAAGCGCATATTTGACGCCCAGATAACCCATGTTGAAGGGGTTTTGTACCACCAGCGACTGTATCGCGCCCTCCTCCATATAGCTGACTTCCTGTGGCGTGCTGTCAAAGCCGATAATGCTGATGCTTCCAGCTTTACCCATCCTGGAGATGGCACGTGCCACGCCCACCGTGCCGTATGCGTTAAGGCATACGATAGCGTCCAGTTCTGGATACCGCTCAACGGCATCGCGTGCCAAATCGCTGGCGTAATCCTCTTCCGATTTGCAGTACAGCGTCTCCAGCACATTGATACCTTTCTCGCCGTCAATCTTTTCGAAAAAGCCCTCCTCCCGCTGATCCGCCGTTGCCGCTCCCTTCACAAAGCTCATTACAACAATATCGCAGTCTGGCCCAACGATATCCAGCAGCGATTCTCCCAGTTTCTGCCCGGCACCCACGTTGTCTGTTCCCACAAAGCTGTTCATTTTATCCGATTTGATGTTGGAATCAATGATGACGACCGGCATTCCGGCATCGCGTGCCTCCTCGGCCACAGGGGCCAGCGCCACATAATCGCTCGCAGCCAGCACCAGCGCATCAAACTTCTGTTCGATCGCGTTTTCGACCATGCGAATCTGTCCTTCGATATCCCCTTCAGTCGGAGGTCCGTCGAAGTCCACCTCCACACCGAATTCCCGGCCAGCCGCCTCCGCTCCCATCTGCACGACCGCCCAGTAGTCATAATCCCGCTTCTTGACGATCACTTTGATGCGTGTTTTCTCTTCCTCTTCCGAAAGGCTGTTGTCAGCGCAGCCGGTCAGCGGCATTAAGATCAGCGCTGCCAGCAGCAGCGCCAAAACGCTACGCATTCTGCTCACGGTTTTCCTCCGTTCTGTTGGCCGGTATCCTGATATAGACAGTGGTGCCCACCTCCAGTTCGCTCTCAATGTCAATACCGTATTCGCTGCCGTAGCTGAGTTTGATGCGCTCATTGACATTCTTAAGTCCCACGCCGCCGGCATGCGTGCTGGTGGCTTCACGGTTGAGTATGCCCTTAAGTATCTTCGGATCAATGCCAAAGCCATTATCCGAGACCCTGAACACCAGCGTTTCATTTTCGATATATACATCCACCTGAATCTCGCCTTTTTCCTGTATCTTGTTGATACCGTGATAGATCGCGTTTTCCACGATGGGCTGCAATATCAGTTTGATCGTCCTGCAGCTTTCCACGCCCTCCTGCATATTGAGTGAAAAATCGAACTTGTTCTTGTAACGTATCTTCTGTATTACCAGATAGCTCCGGGCATGTTCTATCTCGTCGCCAACGCCGATGAACTCGCTGCCCTTGCTGATACTGATGCGGAAAAATCGCGCCAGCGCCGACACCATCTCGGTAACGCCCTCATGGTTCTTATTCTCGTTCATCCATATTATGGAGTCCAGCGTATTATAGAGGAAGTGCGGATTGATCTGCGCCTGAAGCGCTTTGAATTCGCTCTTTCTCAATTGCGCCTGTTCGCTGATGATCTGGTTCATCAGCTGTCTGATGCGCACAATCATCAAGTTAAAAGCCTTGGTGAGGCGCTTCACCTCATCCTCCCCTGTTACCTCCAGCAGCTCAATATCAAAATCGCCGCTCTCCACTTTGTTCATCTGGTGTTCCAGACGCTTAATCGGCTGAGAGACCTTGGCGGATATGAACATGGAAGCCAGAATCTCAAAAGCGATACCAAACAACAGTATGTAGATGATCAGGTTGTTCAAGTTGCGTTTGTTAGCCACCAACTCGTCCACAAAGCTGACGCCTACCATTCTCCACTTTGTATAGTGGATATCCTTAATGGTGGTGATACGGCGTTCCCCTTGAAAATCATCGAAGTATGACCCCGGCTCACTGCTCAGGGCTTTTTCTATGTTTTCCTGCTTGAGGCCTGAGTAGATCAGTTGCTGCTGCGGGTGATAGATGATATTGCCGTCCTCGTCAATGACATAGATGTATCCGCGCTTGCCGAGGCTGACGCGGCTGCACAACTGCTCGATGACGCTGAAGTTCATATCCACCATCGTTACCCATGTCTGCGGTTTGTCGTTTTCAGTCACCGATACGCCGCGGCACAGCGATACCACCCATGGCCGTTTTTCCTCAAAAATCCGTTGTACATGCGGCGATTGGAATACGTAAGCCGCTGTGTTTCTCGTAGCGCTTACGAACCAGTCCTGTTCCTTAGCGACATAATTCCGATTGAGCCCGTTTTGCGGGTTGCTGAGCAAAATATTCCCTTCGCCGTCGTATATGGCTACAGTGACAATATCCTTCCGGATCGTCATCGTCAGCGATATCAGGCTGTCCAGCTCGCCAAGGTCGCTCCGTGAAACGCTCGACATATGGGACTTGATGAGATCGGAAATGTCCATCATCGTTCGAAGATAGTTCTCGAGATTGATGGTGGCCTGATCCATGATCTGTTGTGATGAGGAAGCCGCGTTCTTTTCGGCATTTTCGGAGAATGTACTGTACAGCGCCACGCCGACGATGATCATCGCCAGTATGGTCGCCGCGGTAAACGACATTGTAATCACGGTCTGTATGCTGCCGAAGTTTAATCCGTTTTTTCGCCGCTTCCAGGGTTTGCTATTCAAGACGTCAGCTCCTTTTTGCCCGTGAACCGGCTCCTGTATTCGCGCGGTGAGATGCCAAAATTCTTTTTAAAGAAATAACTGAAATAGCTGACGTCCGGATATCCCACCTTCTCCGCCACCTCGGTCACCTTGGTATCAGGGTTGCGCAGTTGTTCCTTGGCCACCGCCAGGCGCACGCCAATCAGGTATTTTAAAAACGTTTGTCCGGCCTCCTTCTTGAATATAAGGCTTAGGTAGCTAGCGCTGATGAACAGGCTGTCCGCCAGCTTCTGGACCGTCAGCTCCGGATCCTGATAGTTCTGATCGATATACGCCTTGGCTTTTTCCAGAAGCGACTGAGTAGAATTGACCATGCGGCCGGATATCTGGTCCATCAGTTTAAGGCTTAGGCTCTTAACATAGGCTTTCACTTCATCCATGTTATTAAAGTTGCCGATCTCGACATACATGCCGGACTGGCTGGGAAACACGCCCTCGATGTCCAACCGCAGGGCCTTGGCCAAACGCGACAGCACCGCGAACACTTCGATAAAATATATCTGGTAATCGCGTATTGACGCCTTTACGCCTTCTATATCGCGGAATAGCGCATCCACCGACTCCGCCACATCCGGTTCACTGCCAAATTTAATGCTGGTAATGAGCGCGCGCTCCTTCTTCTCATCCAGCACGATGACCTCGGTGCTTTCCGGCTCCAAGTCATCTACGAATATCACCTTGTTGCCCTCAAGCACAAGCTTGTATTCCAGCGCGGTCAGCGCAGAACGGTAGCTCTCCTTCATACGTTCAAGGCAGCCAAACATACCGCCCACACCCGCTGTCACGGTGAGCTTGAGATACTTCTCAACATTCTGCCTGATCTCTTCCAGCACCAGATATATCCGATTGTAAGCCGATTTTTTATCGTCGCACGAGAGGCCTGCAATGATGACGGGCGCGTTGTCATAGAAGAAGGCTTCACCCACCGAGCGACGCGCAACGATCTCCTGTGCGATGTTTAGCACCGCAAATTTCATTAACTCGGGGTCGTGGCTCTTATTCAGACTTTCAGAGTCAACACTGATCACCGCCGAGACAAACCATTCGCCTTGTAAATGGAGCCCAAACTCGCCGCTCTTTTCTGCAATCTCACCAGCGTCATGCGTACCTGTCAGCAGGGAGGACAGAAAACTGTCCTTCAATATGGGCAGACTCTCGATATAATGCTGCCGAAGCTTATCCCGGTCCTCTTTCTCCGCGATTTCCTGATCAATACGGGTTTTCAGCTTAAGCATCAGTTCATTGATGTCTTTGGGTAGCACCGGCTTCAATATGTAATCAGCCACACCATGCTTGATGGCCTGCTGTGCAAATTTGAACTCGTCGAAACCGGAGAGTATCACCAGCTTCACCGTGGGATACGAGTCCCGGATGACGCCGGCCAGTTCCAGCCCGTCCATCAACGGCATGCATATATCGGTGATGACAACGTCGGGCACATTTTCTTCAATGATATCGAGCGCTTCCCGCCCATTTTCCGCTTGCCCGATCACCTCAAAATTGAACGAAGCCCAATCGATTTTATCAATTATGCCCTGCCGGACTTCTTCCTCGTCGTCTACGATAATGAGTTTATACATTGCTTCTCCCACTGGCCGCCTGAAACCAGATAGTTTAAGATTATTGTTTTGCAGTTGGTATGTGATCCATTCGTGTTTCTGCTGCGCCCGCATTCTTAATGTCGCGGGTAAATTTTTGGAGTGTGAAGCCGCGCCCTTTTCCACTTGAAAGACGGACGCCGCCAATGAATTTTACTTGAATGTATCATACTATACCGTATAAAAAAACTCAAGCTGCAGCCCCTCAATGGTCGCCGATGTTGAATATGACAAGCCCCGGTCCGGCTGCGGATCGGGGCGAAGCTTTGTCTCCGATTATTTCGTATTTACGGCTTTGTCTCAGCCAGCACCACATCCACCATTGTCTAAGCATTTCTGAATAACTTGCACAACGGGGGAGCGAAGTGATTTCATACCGCTTTTATAAGATTTTGTGTTGTTTTCAGCAGATGGTTATGGCAAAGTCAGCAAATAAAAAACCGCCGGGATCAACCTGGCGGTTTGTTTGAATAATATTATCTTTTCGAGCGGTATTACAATACCCTGTATGCCCGTATGAAGTTTTCCTTCCAGTACGGGTGGCTCAGGTTTCCGATGCGGACGCCGCCGTCGCTGGGCGCGGAGTCGATCATCTTACCGCCGCCAATCGCGATGCCCACATGGCCTTTAAAGGAAATGATATCACCAGCCTTGATATCACTCATCTTTTTTACGACGGGATACTTGGTGGTTGCCGCCCAGCCGGCTGATGTCAGATATCCCTGCTTGACGCCAATTTGGTTAAGGCACCAGTACACGAAGCCGGAACAGTCAAAAGAGTTGGGGCCTTTTGCACCCCGGACATATTTTGCGCCCAGTTTGGACTTCGCTACCTTGATCAGCTCGTCCACGGATTTTTCGCGCGAGCTGCCGCCATCGTCCGAAGAACCGCCGCTGCCGCCGGATGAACCGCCGGATGAGCCGCCGCTGCCGCCGGATGACGACGAGGCCTTTTTCGCGTCATCGGACAGCAGGACTGTGAGAGTCTGAGCCCCTACCTTGCCGTCCGCCGAAAGCCCATTGCGCTTCTGGAACGCTTTCACCGCACCTTCAGTGTTGGACCCGTAATACCCGTCTGCCTTGTCCTTCAGATATTTCAGCTCGATCAGCCGCTGCTGGACATTGAGCACGTCACTTCCGCTGTCTCCCATGCCCAGCGCGTTTTTCTCCGCTTTGTCCGAGAAGAGAAGATTCCGCGTCTCAGGTCCTGCGTAGCCGTCGTCGATAAAGCCACTCTTGGCCTGGAAGCGTTTGATCGCGTTTTCCGTGTCCTTCCCGAACTTTCCGTCCGGCTCTGTCGTTAGGTAGCCCAGCTCAAACAGCCGCTTTTGCAGCTTCAATATCTCTTCGCCCGATGTGCCGATGGAATAGTAAAACGCCTTTGCATCGCCGGAAAAAAGCAGCTCCCGGGTCTGCGCACCCACGCTGCCGTCCACGTCAAGACCATTTCGCTGCTGGAATTCCTTTACCGCGGCCTCAGTCTCGTCGCCAAAATAGTCGGTCACCTTGTCGATATAATCCAGTTCCTTAAGCCGGAGCTGTATCTCCTTTACGTCCGTTCCCGAAATGCCAACAGAAACGGTGTACTTTTTTGCTTCATCAGAGAACAACAGTTCCTTTGTTCCCTCACCGTATATACCGTCGATCTGCAAACCGTGCTTGCGCTGGAACAGCTCCAGCGAATATTCCGTCACGGGCCCAAAGTGATCCGTCGGCATGTCGCGCTCCATGTAGCCAAGGTCCATCAGCCTTTGCTGCAGCTCCACCACCTCATCGGATGTCATACCCTTTTTCAGCTGCATCGGCGTAGGCTCGGGTGTTGGCTCTGGTGTGGGTTCCGACGTTGCCGCCGCCCCATATAACTCACCGTCCGGCAGCGTAGTGAGCGCCGACGGATTTTCCGATGGCTCCGATTCGGCTGCAAGAAAACCCGGCTGTGCATTGGCCTGAGCCGGCAGCTCCTTGTTTCCTTTGAATATCGTGAAAGAGAATATAATCAATAGCACGCATACGGAACCCGCCGCCGCGCATATGACGATAAAGCGTGGGGTGACCTTCCTTTTCCTTCTGGCATAGCGGCTGGGCCGCCTTAGCAAATTATGTAGCTTTTTGATAATATCTTTCAACAATATTCTAATCTTCAGCAATACTCTAATCCTTCCATTTGTGTCCACGGTCATTATTTTCTGTGCTTTCTACACCCACTGTGGGCGTGGGCGTAGGCGTCGGCTCTTTGGATTCTTCGGGCGGTGGTGTAGGCGTTGCCGCCGGAGGTGGCGTCGGCGTTACCGTAGCCGGGTCCGGTCCATTAACGTACGTTGTACCGTTCTGCGGTTTCCAAGTGTATTTATGAAAGCTCTTCTTAGCCAGCTCCTTGCCGTCCAGCGACAGATAGTGGATAAACGTCTCCACTTTCCGGCCCGGACGCACCTGCGCATATACCAGCGACTGGCCCGCCGACAGCTTCTTTCCACCCGGTGCTTCCGACATGTTGTATTTGTAGGTCATCACGGCTGAACCGAAAGTGCCGCCGTCTTTGTACGAGAAGTCGAGTATCACTTCGCCGTACTCCTCGTCCACCATCGGCGGTCCGTATATCTCCACCGTGGCGTTCTTATCCTTCGGGTTCACGTACGAAACGATATAAACGGGCGTGTCATACGGATTTTTGAGCTTGAGATCCGGACCTCCGGAGCTGATCGTCGCGTCCAGCCCGAACGGTATATAGTCGGACGGTATGGAGTGGTGCGTCGAGTCCGTGATCTCCAGCGCGGCCCGTATAGCCGCGTTGTATGTCGTGCTGGATATCTGGCAGACGCCGCCGCCCGGCTGGTCCACATAGCCGCCGTCCACAATGCCCGATGCCTCCTTCCAGCCGCCCTTGACGGTTCTGACACCGGCCTTATCGTTGATAGACCATTCCTCGCCTGGCAGTATGACCGTGTTGTTGACGATGCCGGACAGCTTGGCCACATTCCAGTTGCGGTTATAGCTTAAATGCCGGGAGTAGCTGGACGTCCACGACGCGATTAACTGCGTGCTCTTCTTTAAATCTTCCACGGTAACGGCGGGCTCGACGGATTCCACCGGCGCCACGATCGTGGCGTATTCTCCGCTTTCCAGCTGGCTCACCACGCCGTCCACCACGGTTTCCATGTCTACAGAGCGTCCACTTGTGCCTTCGGTATATATAAAACGGGATATGTTTGCGTCAGCCGGAACATAACCCTCTTCATACTCGTCATTTTTCCAGAACTGATAACGCAGCTTATTTGGCATCTCGTTTTCCGGTATGCGCACAAGCTCGGGCCGGTCCCACATATCGCCGTCCGCAGCCGCTTCAATCATCTTTTGCGGATCCTGTTCGTAGGGTGTGCCGTCCGTCAAGTGGCCCCACGGTGTAAACGTGCAGGTGGCATCCGTTGCGGGCTTGTCCAGCGTGCTCTTGAGCGGAAGCAGGGCTGCTTCTATGCTGGCCCTGTCCGATTTGACCGAAACAGTAAACGCCTTCCCCTGACTCTTCGCAGTGTCGATAGCTTCCTTTCTTTCCTCAAGTGATCCGGTGTTGCCATACTTCAGCGCTTCATCGATCACGCTTTCATAATCCGTGGTAATACCCAGGTCCTGTGCAGTATAGCTATATTCCTCTCCGTCAACGCTGAAAGAGATGGCGATGTCGGACAACAGCTCATCGGATATGCCCGCGGTGGCTTCCAGCGCCTCCTGCCTGTCCATGCCCGAGATATCGACACCGTTCACCGTCACGCCTTGCAGCGCATCCGTACTTTCCATGATACGGCCGTTGACCTGTTCATTGACGACAAGGAATATCACGCTCGCCGACAATGCCAGCACCAGCACACCGATCATGACACCCAGCGCAACCCTCAACTTTTTGTTGTTTCCTTTTCTTACCGTTTTCCTGACTACCATTTTCCGCCTCTCTTAAAACTTTCAAATATGATTGCAAACCCGTCCGGTTTAATCCACACGGCTTCGTCCCAAAATAATCCGCAATTTACACCTTTAAGCCAGGGCACAGACTACGCATTAAAGGCATATATGTCGGATTTTAAGTGGTTGTTACCTTCCGTGTCAAGGAAACAAACCATGAACTTAGACGTTTTTTTTATAGCCTTTGTTCCGCAAATCTGGTAAATTGTTGGATATCTCATAGAATTTTATTACCCGATTTATGCTATAATCATACTGTTTAGGCATAAAAAAATCTATTAATAGCCAAAAAAACGAGTTGAGGGCACAACATGAGGCATTTTGATCTGAGGGATATAATGGCAGCCCCTGAAAGCTTCATCGGCGAACAGGTAACGCTGAAGGGCTGGATACGTAACCACCGCAAGCAGAAAAGCTTCGGGTTTATCGACTTCTTTGACGGCACCTGTTTTGCGTCGCTGCAGGTGGTATACGATGAAAGCATGCCGGATTTTGCTTCGGTAAGCGCATACCGAGTGGGCGCTGCCATCGCCGTCACCGGACGTCTGATGCCGTCACAGGGCAAGGCGGGCGGCTATGAAATGAAAGCCGAACAGGTGGAACTGCTGGGCGACTGTCCGGAGGAATATCCGCTGCAGCCTAAAAAGCACTCGCTGGAATTCCTGCGCGAGATCGCTTATCTCCGCCCGCGCACGCGGCTGTTTCAGGCGGTGTTCCGCATACGCAGTTTGGCTTCCTTCGCGATACACCGTTACTTCGAGCAAAACGGCTACCTCTATGTGCACACGCCGCTGATCACCGGTAACGACGCGGAGGGTGCGGGCAATACATTCACCGTCACCACGCAGCCGCTGGGCAAAAAGCCGGACTACGCGCAGGACTTCTTTGGCAAGTCCACCTCCCTCGCTGTCACGGGACAGCTGGAGGGCGAGACGTTCGCGCTGGCGTTTAAGAAGATATATACGTTTGGGCCCACGTTCCGCGCGGAGAACTCCAATACCAAGACGCACGCCGCCGAATTCTGGATGATAGAGCCGGAGATCGCGTTCTGCGAGCTGCAGGGGCTGATGGACGTAGAAGAGGATTTTCTGAAATCCGTCGTCGGATACGTGCTGGAGCACGCCTCGGATGAGCTGAACTTTCTTGAGACGTATACCCAAACGCCGCTGACGGAAAAGCTGACAGCGCTCGTTAACTCCACCATCGCGCGGGTGCCTTACCGCGAGGCCATTGAGCTGCTGAACGCTTCCGAACGGGATTTCGAATTCACGCCGCATTTCGGCGGAGATATCGCCAAAGAGCACGAGAAGTATCTGACGGACGAGCACTTCAAATCCCCCGTGTTCGTGTACGACTGGCCCAAGGAGATCAAGGCGTTCTACATGTACCAGAACGATGACGGCGAGACGGTGGCCGCGGTGGACCTGCTAGTGCCCGGCGCGGGTGAGCTGATGGGCGGCAGCCAGCGCGAGACGCGTTATCAGAATCTGCTCTCGCGCATGAATGAACTGCACATATCCCAGGACGAGCTATATTGGTATCTCAACCTACGACGGTTCGGCGGTTGTGAGCACGCAGGTTTCGGCATGGGCTTTGAGCGCCTGCTGATCTACCTCACCGGCGTAGAAAACATCCGCGACGTGATCCCGTATCCGCGCACGCCGGGCAACTGCGAGTTTTAGGCTGCATATATCAAACACATAACTGCCCTCATTACATCCCTTTGACCCACTCATCGAAGGGATGTTTTTTCGTTGGAAAAATTTTTATTGCGCTTCCCGAAAAACCAGTTGACAAACCAAAATATTGGTAGTAGGATTACTCCATCAGATAGTATTCTATGTAATAGTGCAATGTATTTTAGCATACTATCTGCAAGAGTAATTTACGAAAGGTGAGTGTATGATCAGCAGCGACATTATCAGAGGCCATCTGGATTCCATCATACTGCGCCTGATACTGGAGAAGGACCGCTACGGCTATGAGATCAGCAAGGAGATCAGCCGGCGCACCGGGGAACAGTTCCAGATCAAGGAAGCCACCCTCTATGCGGTGTTCCAGCGTCTGGAGAAGAAGGACCTCATCTCCTCGTATGAGGGCGACGTCTCGCTGGGCGGCCGCCGCCGGTACTACAGCATCACGCCGTTGGGGCGCGCTTTCTTCCGCGAGGAGATCGAGGAGTGGCGCAAAACAAAAGAAATCATTGATATTTTCATGAATTTGGAGGAGCGGAAATGAAGACCATTCAGGAGCATGTGGACGCGCTGTTCCGGGAAATACCCGACAGTGAACGCAAGGAAGCGCTCAAACGTGAGATCGTCGATAATCTGCAGGAGAAGGTGGCCGATCTCATGGCGCAGGGAAAGGCCGAGGAGGATGCGATATACCGCGCGATCGTGGAGTTCGGAGACATCAGCGACATACGCGACGAGCTGCGCGGCTCGGGTTCACAGTCAGCGCCTTCCGTAAACCGCAGCAACGTGGGCTATAAGCTGGGGTTCTCCATCGTGGGAAGCCTGCTCATCATTGCGCTGGTGCTGTTCATTAACCTATATATTACACCGGGTTTCATATGGTGCATCTTCCCCATATTCGGCGTGCTGTGGTGGCCGCTTGCGATGTTCTTCAAGTGGATGCGCTACAGAAGATAACTTAACAACTGGTCTTTTGCTAGTTCCGTAAAGACCATTCAGAATCGAGGTACTAACATGAAAAGCTATGCATTTCCCTTTGCGGTAGCAGGGGCTTTGTTGATTGCGGCCCTGTTGACCGTGACGAACCTGCTGCTGACCCCCGGCGTGCTGTGGTTCATCTGCCCCGCGATAGCGCTCGTCGGATGGCCGGTGGGCGTCTGGATGTGCAGCAAAAAAAAATACACAGCGTTCTCTGTCGTAATCAGCCTGCTGCTGATCGCGCTTCTGGCAGCGCTTAACTGGGTTACATCGTCGCAGACGCTGTGGTTCGCTTACGCGGCTCCGCTCGTGCTGTTCTGGCCGCTCGGTATGCTGCTCAAGAACAAGCTGACGAAACTGCTGGTCGTGCTGCTGCTGGGCGCGCTCTCCGCGGGCTACTGTCTGGCGATCAATCTGCTGCTCGCGCCCGCCGTATTCTGGGCGCACCATGCGATATTCGCCGTACTGTGGTGGCCGATTAGCCTGTATTTTGGCGGCAGAAGCGATTACAAGAAATTCTCGGTAGCAGGTGCACTGCTGACGATTGCCTATCTGATCGTCAATAATCTGCTCAGCACGCCGTATCCCTGGGCGCTGTACGCGTGCTTCCCCTTGATCATGTGGCCGCTGGCGATGTATCTGGTCAAGCGCATCGGCGCGCTGACATTCTCCGTCGCCGGTTCCGCACTCACGCTGGCGTGGTATGGTGCGCTCAACCTGGTGCTGGAGCCCGGCTCGCCGTGGATCATATTCATCGCTTTCGCGCTGCTGTGGTGGCCGCTGTCAGTTTTCTTCCACGGACGGCGCGCGCCTCACGTGTACGCTACGGTGATGAGCGTCATCAGTATCGCGTTCTTTGCCGCCGTCAACATCATCTACTCCCCCGGCGCGGCATGGGCTTTCTATCCGGCGTTCGCGCTGCTGTGGTGGCCACTGACGCTGCTGTTCGCACAGCGACGGGCATGGCGTGCCTATTCTATCACGGCAAGCCTGATGACCATCGTGTTTCTGGCCGTGATTAACTTGATCACGCTGCCCGAATTTCTCTGGTGCGTCTTCCCCGCGTTGGCCCTGCTGTGGTGGCCGCTCACGATGCTGTTCAAAGGCAGGCATACCCCCTTCGGGTTTTCAGTTGCGGGAGCGGTGCTGGCCATCGCCACTCTGCTGATTATCAATCTGATGACATCGGCTACGTTTCTGTGGAGCCTGTACCCGGCGCTGTGCGTACTGTGGTGGCCTGCCGCCGTGTTCTTTGCGAAGCGTAAAAGCGCGTTAGGGTTCTCGGCAGCCGGAAGTCTGCTGGTCATCGCGTTGACCGCCACCATCAATCTGATGACCTCCCCGGCGTTTCTGTGGTTTGTCTTCCCGACCTTCGGAGTGCTGTGGTGGCCGCTCAGCGTGTTCTTCCACGGCGCACGCCGCCGTAGGCTGGTTAAAGCCTGATAGTTTCTCTCTCCCAATATATACGAATGCCCTATCAGCAGATTGTTGCAGCTGATAGGGCATTTTATTTGCGTATAATTTCTTCGGGCAGTTACAGCCCGTACACGTCCGCGTATTTCGCGTTCAGGTAATCGATAAAGTATCTGGCGGTAAGCGGCTCGCCCGTCACCTTCTGTATCAGTTCCGCCGGCAGATACACCGCGCCGTGCCGGTGGACGTGCTCCTTGAACCATGCGTTCACGCATTCAAGGTCGCCCGATGCGATGCGCCGCTCCATGTCCGGTACGTCCCGCTTCATCGTATGCAGGAACTGCGCGCCATACAGGTTTCCCAGAGCGTAGCTGGGGAAATAGCCGAAGTTGCCGCCCGACCAGTGTGTGTCCTGCAGTATGCCCTCGCCGTCGTTTTTCGGTTCAACGCCGAGGTACTCCTTATACTTCGCATTCCACAGTGCGGGCAGATCGTCAATCTCCGCGCCGCCGTCGAATATTGCCTTCTCCATTTCGTAGCGGATGATGATGTGCAGGCTGTACGTTAGTTCGTCCGCCTCGATGCGGATCAGCGAGGGCTGAACCGAGTTAACGGCCTTGTAAAACGACTCCAGCGGAACATTGGCAAGCTGCGGGAAGGCTTTCTGCGCTTCGGGATAAAAGTATTCCCAGAACGCCCGGCTTCGTCCGACGAGGTTCTCGTACAGCCGTGACTGCGATTCGTGAATGCCCATCGACGCGCCCGTCATCAGCATCGTGCCCGCGAGCGCGGGGTCTATGTTCTGCTCGTATATCGCGTGGCCGCCCTCGTGGATGCTGCTGTACAATGCGCTGCGCAGCTCATTCTCATAGTAATGCGTGGTGATGCGCACGTCGTCCAGCCCCATCGTGATGGTGAACGGGTGCACCGATACGTCCAGCCGGCCCGCCTCGAAGTCGTAGCCCATCTTCTCCAGCACGTGGTGGGAGAAGCGAGCCTGCGCATCCACCGGGAACACGCTCTTGAGAAAACTGTCATCCGGCTTCGGTTTGGTTTTGATTTTGTTGAGCAGCGCCACGATGGCGTCGCGTACCTCGCCGAACACAGCGTCCAGCGTGGCTGTAGTGGCTCCCGGCTCGTAGTAGTCCAGCAGCTTGTCGTACTTCTGCGCCCCTGCGCCCCAGTATTCGGCGAACTCCCGGTTGAAACCGATCAGCGTTTCGAGGTGCGGCTTGAACATCGCGTAGTCTGCCTTGCCCTTGGCCTCCTCCCACGCCGACTCCGCTGCGGAAACCGCCACCACGTAGGCGCGGTAACGCTCCTCGGGTATCTTCATCGAGCGGTCATACTCCCGCTTCGCCCGGTCCGCCATCGCGCGCGTCACGTCGTCCGCATCCGCCAATGCCGAAAATTCATCGATGAACGCCTTCATCGTGTCCGATGTCTGCTTGCGGTATAGCTCGGCGGAGAGGTAACCCAACACCTCGCCGCGGTAAGCCACGCCTTTGCGCGGTATGTTCACCCGCGAGTCCCAGTAAAGCGCCCCAATGGCACTGTTCAGAAATTCGATGTCTTTGAGGTACCCCTTGAACGCATCCAGTCTGCCGTTTTCCATGCCCCTATGACCCTTTCGTGTGTATCCTGTTCTTTCTCATAGCTTGCCCGTTATTTCAGGAAGAAACGCAGCAGCTTTTCCTTTTTGGAATCGAGGGGTGCATAGCGAATCGGCAAGTCAATCCACGTCTTCTTGTCCACGATGCTCTTATAATGCGTGAATGTATCGAAGCTGTGCTTGCCGTGATACGAGCCCATGCCGCTTTCCCCCACGCCGCCAAAGCCCATATGGGGCGTTGCAAGATGGATGATGGTATCGTTGATGCAGCCGCCGCCGAAAGACACTTCGCGTAGCACGCGCCTGTGCAGCGCCTTGTTCTCCGAGAACAGGTAAAGCGCCAGCGGCTTGGGGTGCGCCTTGATCTCGCGTATGACCGCGTCGATGCCCGTGTATTCCAGCAGCGGCAGTATGGGTCCGAATATCTCCTCGCCCATCACCAGGGACTGCCGCGTGATGTCCGTCAGCACCGTAGGCGCAATCTTGAGCGTGTCACGACGACTGTCTCCGCCCACCACGGCGTTCTCGCCCTGCATCAATCCCAGCAGGCGGCCGAAGTGCTTCTCGTTGACGATGCGCGGCAGGCACGGATTGTCCGCGCCGCCTGGATAGAACTCGGGGATCACGCGCCTCAGTTCCTCGATCAGCTGCGCCTTTTTACTTGCGTGGACGTATACGTAATCGGGCGCGACGCATGTCTGTCCGGCGTTGATGTATTTGCCGAACGCCAGCCTTTTGGCCGTGAGCGGGATGTTCGCCGTCTCGTCCACGATGACCGGGCTTTTGCCGCCCAGTTCCAGGCTTACCGGGGTCAAATGCTTGGCTGCGGCAGCCATCACCACCTTGCCCACCGATACGCTGCCGGTGAAGAATATGTAATCGAACTTCTGCTCGAGCAGGTCAGCGTTCTCGGCGCGCCCGCCCGTCACCACGCTCACTAATCCGGGCGGGAAAGCAGCGGACAGCACTTCCGCCAGGGCGGCGGATGTATGCGGCGTATAGTTGGATGGCTTTAACACCACGGTATTTCCCGCTGCGAGCCCCCCCGCCAGCGGGTCTATCGACAGCAGCACCGGATAGTTCCACGGGGATATGATGAGTGCGGTGCCATAAGGCTCTGGCACCACGAAGCTGTCCGCTGCGAACTGTGCCATCGGCGTGGGCATGCGGCGGTTTCTCACCCATCCCGGCAGATGCTTTATCAGGAAACGTATCTCGTCGCGGCACATGCCGATCTCCGTCATGTACGCCTCGCAGTCGGATTTGCCGAGATCGGCCCGGAGCGCGTCCATCAGCTTCTTCTCGTTGGCAATGACCGTGTTCAGCAGGCACTTGAGTACGTCCACACGAGCCTTTAAGTCCAGCGTGGCTCCGGTTTCGTAATATGCCCGCTGCATGTTGACAAGTTCCGTCTTATTCATGGTATTGGCCTCCTTTTGCATCACACGTCCGATAATGGCGGTGATCTCCTCTTTGCCGAAAACTTTTGGCACCGGATACCACGGGTTGGCCTCGGCCAGCGCCCACTCAGCCATCTGCGGTATGTCCTCACGCCGTATACCTTCGAATTTCTCCGGCAGTCCCATCTCTTTATTCAATCGCCTTATCGCCTCAACGAAAGCGGAGGCTGCCTGCGCTTCATCCATGCCGTCAATATCCAGCCCCGCCACTTCCGCCAGCCGCGCCAGCTTGGCATGCACGGATTCGCCGAACGCCTCCAGCACGTGCGGCAGCAGAACGGCGTTGGCGCGCCCATGGGTCTCATTATATAGCCCGCTTAAGGTGTGCGCAATGGCGTGGTTATAAGTCAATCCGGACCGCGTGAACGAATCTCCGGCGAGGAATGCCGCCCGCAGCATGTTCTGCCGCGCCTCCATGTCCCGCCCGTCCCTGTATGCTCTGCGAAGATTGGCGAAAATCAGCCGCACGGCCTCTTCGGACATCGCCCGGCAGCGTTTGGTGGCCGTCCAGGTGACGTAGGCCTCCACCGCGTGCGCCAGCGCGTCCATACCCGTCTCGGCGGTAATGGACGGCGGCAGACCCGCCGTGATCTCCGGGTCCAGCACGGCGCAGACAGGGATCAGGCTAGGGTCGTTCACGGCGTATTTGTGATGGGTGGCACTATCCGTCACCACCGCCGCCACTGTCACCTCGGAGCCGGTACCTGCCGTGGTGGCCACCGCGAACACCGGCGGCAGCTTCTTGATTACCTTCAAAAAGCCCCCCATCCTGTCGATGGGTGTGCGCGGTTTGGCGATGCGGGCAGAAGCCGCTTTCGCCGTGTCGATGACGGAACCGCCACCAAACGCGATGAAGCCCTCGCAGTTATTTGCCAAATACGCCTCACGCGCCTGCTCCACCATATCGACTGTCGGGTTGGCTTTCACGTCGTCGAACACTGTATATGATATCTCGGCTTCCTCCAGCGCCTTTTCCAGCGGCAACGTCAGATTGAGACGCCGCAGCATCTGGTCCGTCACAAGCAGCACACGGCTGACACTGAAACGCTTTACCACTTCAGGAAGTTGTGCCACGCAGCCCGATCCCTCCAGCCGGATGGGTTTTCGCCATGGCAGCAGCCGCGAAGCCTTATAAAAACAGAACTGAAACACACGATACCACACGATTGTGGCTCTGTTCATACGGCAGTCCTCCATTCATATTCAATATTTGCGATTGCATGGGTGGATAAATGTAACAATATCATCATAACTGAAATTGTATCGGTATTCCATACAGTATTGTTAGGACTGCATATATTTTATGCCTCACATACTTTTGTGACTTCGCGATACAGAAACCCCGGCAGCGTATTTTGTTCGGAAAGAGCTTTACTATACCGCTTCTTTTTGATCGTTTTCATTCAAACCTGCAGAACATTAACCGCCGCTTTACATAGAATATAGGGAACAGCCTTGTACAGGCTGATTAAATATATAGGTGGTAATTGATTATGCCGGATGATTTTGATGCTTCCCGCGGCATGCAGACAGCGCAACGCGGATTTCCACGGGGCGGCGGTTTTCCGCGCGGCGGTGGAATGAGACGCGGGTTCCCCATGCGTGGATTCCCGGGGCGTGGGTTCCCCATCCGTGGCCGCTTCCCCAGACCCTTTCCCATCAGGCGGCGCTTCCCCATATTCCCGTTCTTTTTCGGGTTCCCGCAGCAGCGCTGCTTTTTCGTAGACCAGTTCGGCCGGTGCTGTGACCAGTTCGGCCGGTGCTGCGACCGGTTCGGTCGGTGCTCATTCATTGACGGCTTCCCCTTTGCCGAATCGGGAGACGGTTGGTACGGCACACCGGGCGGTTGGGATATGATGGCGGATATGGACGATGGCTACGATGATATGGGCAGTTTAGTGGCTTACATCGACGACGACTTCGATTGATGTGCAAAAACATAGGATGGCGCAAACAACCGGCTTGCCGCTAGCTAATGGCAGGCCGGTTCTGCTTATAAAGTCCAATCTGAAGCAGATATACTATTCTGCAGAAACAGTCTCAAATTGGCAAAACGCAAGCATTTCGTCATCTTGTAATCCATTGGTAAGCAGGCGAGAAATGGCTTTCCATCAGCAACCCAGTGAATAGAAAAACAGCAGATTTGTTTGTTTCAGATCAAGCCATTCTAAAAAAACATATTTAATTCCATTGTACTCAACTTCGCGATCAGATCCACGTCCATATAGATCGTTCATGTGCTCTTCGGGCGACAATTCACGAAACCAAGTATAATTCGCTATTACTAATAATTTGATCCTCATTAATATATTCATAACTAACGTACTCGTTTTTAAAGTAAATATCTTTGAATTTTAAACCTTTAAGTATAGCTTTCGGCTTATGGAACTCCGCAATTGACGCCAGTTTAAAATCATCGCTCTTTGCGCTATATGTATTGTGCAAATAACCAACCCGCCGTTCCCTGCAGGCAGAAAGGATTTAATCAAATGGCTTATACTCCCTAATTCTTCTAAGAACAATTGTTTTGCGCATTGCATATTGTTAGATAAATACATTTAGTTGAAGGTGATATTATGGCTGAATCTTGTTTACAGCTGCAAATACCCTACATGGAGGGCGATGAAGTTCTGCAGCTTCAGGTGGATCTAAGTATGCTTAATGACCCAAGCACCGGGCTTCCCTATTATAATGCAATAAGAGACGGCATATTTGGTCCGATTACGTATAATGCCGTCATTGCATTCCAGTCGGAAATGCTCCTCGATGTGAATGGCGTTGTAAACTATGAGACCACAGACGCGCTTTTCCAGGCTGTAGAAACAATGAAAAGCCAAAGGCTCTTAAAGCTCACAGATCCCTACATGAGAGGATCGGATGTACAGCTGTTACAAAAGCAGTTAAATTCGCTAATCGATCCCACCACACTTCACCCCTTCTACCAAGGTGAATTGGACGGCATATTCGGCCCGATCACCCACGATACCGTTATTGCGTTTCAAACTTATGCCGGTATTGAAGTAGACGGTATCGTGGGAGACAAGGGCTGCTATTAATAAAAGCTCTGGTTGAACAGGGCAACGGCCCGTTAGATCCTATGGATTTCCCATATGTTTCCCCCACCATTATCTCCGAGATTAACGTGGCATTAACCGGCGAAACTCAGCTTCGTATTGATCTTGTATCCGAAACACTTCGATGGGTATGGCCTTGCGGGTCATATATTTTCGGCGCAAACCTCTACAAACCGGATTTAACTGTCCAGATCCCCACCGTGGAATATATCAATGACCGTGCGGAGAAGCGCCCGGCGTTCTTCACCGGTGGCCGAAAGGAATTCCTGATCAAGCACTATCTGGATAGTGTTAAAAAAGGTATACCGCAGGCATGCTGCGACTGCTCGGGACTTCTGGTGGGAATCTGGCGTAAATTCCAAATCGTCTCCAGAACTTTTGACGCCACAGCCAATTCAATCTACAAAAATTATTGCAAAAACATTGATAAATCGTCGCTTCGACCGGCTGATTGCCTTTTCAGACGAACGTCCAGCGGCCTTCCCCATATGGGAATGTATTTGGGCAGCCAATGGACTATCGAGGCGGTAGGCACGGCCTATGGGATACAGATCAGCAAGCTTAACGACCATGAAGTCAGAAACCAGATGACTGGCAAGGTCGTAGAGAAGTCTTTGTTTAATCTTTTCGGCAGACCGAAGTTTGTACCGTAGAATACGGATTAAGTGTGTTTAATGACGATATCATTCTGAAATAGCCTTAATATAAGGCTATTTTAACTTTTCCCTTCCTTTAAATCTCAGCAGTCAAAACAACCGAGAACTTAAGA
Source organism: Bacillota bacterium (assembly GCA_023396555.1). Lineage (GTDB taxonomy): Bacteria > Bacillota > Clostridia > Christensenellales > SZUA-584 > SZUA-584. The sequence continues at coordinate 2,771 of JAEWWC010000128.1, read as the reverse complement.
TCAGCATAAATACGCTAACTGCTTACCTTAACATATAGCAATATATTGAATATGATATTTTAGGAGGCGAATTATCATGCCATGACAATGGATGTTACCTATGCTGATTAATGAACATGTAGGCATCGCGTTGGTAAACGGAGAAAGCACCACGGGTAAATTATGCCGCTTTGACTCCAGAGGTATTTACTTAATGGAATACTTATATCAAACAGAATACAGGGTCAGGCGCTACCTATATGGGCAGATTCAAAATATGACACCTTACCCCAGTTGTCATCCAATTCCTGTTCCATATTGATCATTTAATCATAAATGTTCATCTTAGTATAAGAGCCCAAACTGCTTAGTCCGGGCTCTTTCTCGCTGTTATAGTTCCCTAATTACTTGAGGAAATAAACGTCCGGCTTGCAGGCGAATGGATCAGTTTTTTTGTGGAACTAACGGTTAAATAACGCGGTTTACCGCATCACCGCGCCGCGCTCACACTTGTTGCCCCAAGCGTCCAGCAGCGTCTTGTCCTGATAGATGCAGATGATCTCGCAGTGGTTGGCGCAGCGGCCGCATTCCACGCCGCGCGTTACAAACTCGATGTCGGCGATGCCCATGTCGAAGCTGCCGTCCGCGCCGGATTTCCTCGCGAGTATCGCGGCGCCCAGCGCCCCGGTGAGATGGCCGCTTTTGTCCACCGTCACCTCATGGCCTGTCGCGTCCTCGAACGCCTTCTTCACGCCCACGTTCTTGCTGACGCCGCCCTGAAACACGATGGGCGCGACAATCTTCTTGCCCTTGCCCACGTTGTTGAGATAGTTGGACACCACAGCACGGCACAGCCCCGCGATGATGTCTTCCTTGCGGTGGCCAATCTGCGCCTTGTGGACGAGATCACTTTCCGCGAAAACGGTACATCTGGCCGCGATGGATGTCGGTTTCTTGGACGTGAGCGCGATCTCGCCAAACTGCTCCACCGCCACGCCGAGGCGCTGCGCCTGGCTGGAGAGGAACGCGCCGGTGCCCGCGGCGCATAGCGTGTTCATCGCGTAGTCCACCACAAAGCCGTTCTCGATCAGTATGATCTTGGAATCCTGACCGCCGATTTCGAATATCGTCCGCACATCGGGATACAGCGATAGTGTGCCGATGGCGTGCGCCGTGATCTCATTCTTCACCACCGCCGCGCCGGTCATCGCACCAATGAGCCGACGGGCACTGCCCGTGGTACCTACTGCGGTGACGTGCACATCCTGCCCGTCAAGCTGTGTTTTCAGTACGTGCAGCAGCCGCTTGACCGCCCCGATGGGGTCGGCCTGCGTCCACAGGTATTCGCTCGCGAGTATATTGTTGTTGTCATCTATCACCACGCCCTTGGTGGATATCGAGCCGATGTCCAGCCCGAGATACGCTTTCGTCGTCATTTCGCTTCCTTCCTCATCATGATCATGTCGTGGAACGCCTCCAGCCGCGTATGGATACCCGCGTCGCTGGTCTGCGAGTCGTAGCTAAAGTAGATGATGGGTATCTTGTAATCCACGCTGATGTTTTGCAGCACGGGGATCACGTCGATCTCCGGTGTGCAGCCAAAGCTCTTCAAGTGTATGATGCCGTCGTAACCCCGTTTTGCGTAATACAGTGCGCGCTCAATAGTCATCATGCATGTCGCGCCCATGTCGTACTCCGCGTAGCCGCGTATCTTCGCTTTCGCTTCCTTGTTCCCGCTGTGCAGCAGCGAGTTCGTCAGGTTCATCCAGCGGTCCACCACCATACCCTTCTTCGCCAGTTCCTTCTCGATGAAATGGTTGCTGAACGGCAGCATGATGGTGTAGTACTCGCCGATGATACCCACGCGCAGCGGCTTTTCCGGCTTGTTCGTGCTGATGGACTTAAATTGTTTCATTGCGTCCTGATGCAGCCCGCGCAGCTGCTTCGAGCTCCGCACACCGCGCAGCTCCTCCAGATACTCCGCGTGCGCCTTCTCGAATGTACCCTGTTTGGTCTCGAATCCGACGTTCTGGCGCACGTAGTCCTCCGCCTCATCGATGCACTCCACCATCTTAAGCACCACCGGCAGGAACTTGGCGACGCGGGCAATCGGGAGGTTTTCGTTGATGGCCTTGAGCTGATTATAGAACGAGGTCGGCCTGTCGAACCGCGCCTTAGCCATGTTCACAAAGCGCCCCTTAAACCCAAGGTCGCGCAGTATCTGCTCGTGCAGCTCACCGTAATATCCCAGACGGCAAGCACCGCCAATCTGCGCCAGCGTATTAGCGCCCGCCTCAATGGCCTCGAGATAGTTGCCGAGGTTGTACTTGAACGGCGAGCAGACGAAGTCCGGGCTGTACCGGCTGCCGATCTCCAGCGTATGGTTGGTGATGGGCGGCGGCGTGACATAGTCCACCCCCAACCCCTGCGTGAACAGCAGTTCGATGGGCACGCAGTAGCTGCCCAAATGCGGAAACGTAACTCTCGTATTATCCAACGCTTTCGTCCCTCTTGAATCTGATGATGTCTATAAAGCTCTCCAGCCGCGTTTCGAGGCCCGCAGTGCCCTCCTGACCGTCCAGTATCAGGTTGAGTATCGGCTTATCCTTCACACGGCGTATCACAATCTCATTGACCATGGAATCCGGCCCGCACGGGAACGTGCTGAGTATGATGATACCGTCGATGCGATCCCGCCACATCGCGATGGCACCCACCAGCTCTCGGCTGGTCACCCAGGGCATCGTCTCGCTCATACGGTGCGACGCAACCGCCGCTTTTTTGGGGTCCGC
>JAEWWC010000123.1 GCA_023396555.1 Bacillota bacterium | reverse complement strand
GAATCGTTCGACCCCCGCATCGTACGCTGGTTTTACAGGCACCGCCCCGGCGTGGTGCGCGGGCAGCTGGCAGGCGGCGTCCGGTCGTACGAGACCACGCCGTTTTATCAGAGCTTTCTCATGTCGTCATTGCTGACCAACGCGATGTGCCATCCGCACTTTGCGGCTTACCGGCATCAGGACTCATACCGCAAGCTGGGGCTGCGCGCGTTCAAGCTGATGGGCGGCAAACTGGCGGCATGGACGGTGCAAAACTACGACGACGCGCAGTATTTACGTAAAATGTTTGACGTCATCATATTTGAGTTTTTCCGTCCCTAATCAATAATGGCTGTACATGAGCGCCCGGATGCATTACAATCTTTCTGAGCGGATAATTACGCTTTGGGCGTGTTTTAACTGATGCCCGGGCGGAGCGCAATAACACATAAGGGACGGTTTAGTAAATGCAGAGACTGATTGGCAAGAGAGCGGTGATTACAGGAGCGGCGCAGGGGCTGGGACAGGCGTTGGCGCTGCGGCTGGCTGCCGAGGGCGCGCGCGTCGTTATCGGGGACGTGAGCCTGGAAGGCGCAAAGCAGACGGCGGATATGCTGGAAGGCGGTGCGGCGTTTGCTCTGGACGTGACGGATTATGCGTCGTGCGATGCATTCATTAAGAGCGCGGTCCAGGTGATGGGCGGTATCGACCTGCTGGTTTCCAACGCGGCGATACTTATATCCGGCGCGATAGAGGAGTTCGACTCCGAGAAGTGGAAAAAGGTGATCGACGTCAACCTGTGCGGGGGTTACAACATCTGTAAAGCGGCGGTGCCGTATTTGAAACAGAACCAGGGCGTGATCGTTCAGATCAATTCCAAGTCCGGCAAGAAGGGCTCGTACAAAAACTCGGCGTATGCGGCGTCCAAGTTCGGCGGCATCGGTTTGGTGCAGAGCCTCGCGCTGGAGTTGGCTGAGTTCAAAGTGCGCGTGAACGCGATCTGCCCTGGAAACCTGCTGGATTCGCCGCTGTGGGTGAACAGCCTGTTCAAGCAGTACGCCAAAAATCAGGGCATCACCGAAGAACAGGTGCGGCAGAAATACGTCGATCAGGTGCCGCTCAAGCGCGGCTGCACCTACGACGACGTGGCGAACCTGATGGTGTTTCTGGCCAGCGAGGAGGCCAGCTACATGACAGGGCAGGCCATCAACGTGACCGGCGGCCAGCAGATGGATTGACGCAGCCCGGTGTGCGCAGATTGTATGCGTCAGCTCAGAAGCTGCAAAGCACTACTTCTGAAGAAAGGGTTTGGCTATGGAGAAGACGATACTGTGCTACGGAGATTCGAACACATGGGGCTATGGTCCAAAGGACGGCGACAGGTATGACGGGAATACCAGATGGGCGCGCCGGATGGCAGGCATACTGGGCGATGGATACTACGTGGTGGAGGAGGGCTTAAACGGGAGAACGACGGCGTTTGACGACCCGATCGAGCCATATCGGAACGGGCGAAAATCGCTGGAGGTCTGTTTAATGACGCACAGCCCCGTTGATTTGTTTGTCATGATGCTGGGCACCAACGATACCAAAAGCTTTCTGCATCTGACGCCTTACATGATCGGCAAAGGGCTGGAGTCGGTCGTTGAAGAAGCTGGGCGGGCGAAATACGGACACGGCGGCCAGCCACCCAAAATACTGGTAGTTTCACCGATCCATATCTCTGCAAAAGGCCTCAATGATCAGATGCAGGAATATTTTGATGAAGCATCTGAAAAAAAAGCGCAGGCGTTGGCCGAAATATACAGGAAGGTCGCGCAGCAGTATGGGTGCGCCTTCATGGATGCGGCGCAGTATGCGAAGCCCAGCATGAGGGACGGTATTCATATGGAGCCGGAGGATCATCTGGCGCTGGCATCGGCGGCTGCTGAAGCGGTTCGGCAGATACTCGTCTGAACGGACCACCAAATAATAAATTAAAAGAGAGCTGACTGCGTTGCCGCGGCCAGCTCTCTTTTGTTGGTCTTTAGATTACTTCAGGAAGCTGCCGGCCTTCATCTGCTCGACATATTCCGCGAACTTGTCCTGAACTTCCTGGGAAACCAGCTCAGAGTTGATCTGGCCGACGCTCAGGCAGCCGTTTCCAAGCGAACCGTAAACAACCTCGTTGCCAAAGGAGCCGTCCGCCACAGCCTGCATGCAGATCTTGAGCATGCCGGCGTTGTCGGTCACGACGCTGGAGATCACGCAGGGGTTCTGTCCCAGCAGGTCAGCGGGCTGGCCGATATCGTAGATGCCGATTTCGCCGCTGCCGTTAGCCGCGTCGATCGCCTGACGGGCGCCGGAGTCCACCGCGGACGCATCGCCGAAGAACACGTCAGCCTTTTCGCTGATCATAGAGTTGGCAAGCTCCATACCCTTGGCCGTATCGTTGAAAGAACCGGCATAGGCGGAGAGCACTTTGATGTCGGGGTTGACGAACTTGGCCGCTTCTTCATAGGAAGCCAGTTTGGTCTTCGTGGTGTCGAGTTCCATGCCGCCGATGAAGCCCAGCACGGCGCTCTTGGACATGAGGCCCGCCAGCGAACCGGCGATCCAGCCGATTTCCTGGGCGTTGGGCAGCATGCTCATGATGTTGTCGGTAGGCAGAGATTCTGCGCCGTTCAGCACCGCAAAAGCGATGTCCGGATAATCAGCCGCAACCTGCTTGGTGGCATCGCTGTACTGGTTGCCCGGCAGGAAGATCATGTCGTAACCCAGCTGGCAGTAGCTTTCGATGGAGCTGACATAGTCGGCCACGTCGATGCTGTCCGTGTAAGCGGATTCCCAGCCCAGATCCTCAGCCGCTTTAACCATCGCGTTGTAGCAGGCAGCGCCCCAGCCACCGTCAGAAATGCTGGAGTCACAGACCATGGCGACCTTGTAGGTCTTGCCTTCAGCCGGTGCGGTGCTTTCGTCAGCGGGAGCCTGGGCAGCAGCGTCCGTGGCTTCGGGAGCAGCGGACTCAGTTGCTGCCGGAGCGGGGGTGCCGCAGGCAGTCAGTGCCAGCGCCATAACAAGAGCCAGGATTAATGCCAATACTCTTTTCATTGTGTTTCCTCCTATTGTAGTATAAATTTATCATAAAACCCAATGGGTATATTATGATCTTTTTATCAGGCCGCGCAAATCATTGCCGTTATCTTTCTTCCCTGAAATACGGCTTTCCACTGGCTTTGGGACCGGCTTTGCGGCTGCCGAACACATACAGCGCAATCAGTGTGCAAAGGTAGGGTATCATCTGGAACAGCTGATACGGCGTATCCGAACTCATAACCTGCAGACGCAGCTGCAGCGCGTCGAAGAAGCCAAACAGCAGGCAGGCCAGCAATACGCCGCCGGAAGTCCAGCGCCCGAAAATAACGGCGGACAGGGCGATGAAGCCGCGGCCGGCCACCACGCCGTCGGAGTATGTGTTGACGTAGCAAGTGGTGAGATATGCACCGCCGATACCGGCCATCATACCGCAGATGATGGCGGCGATATACTTCTGTTTGATGACGCTGATGCCCAGCGTTTCCGCTGCTTTGGGGAACTCGCCAACGGCTTTGTAATTTAGGCCCGCTTTGGTCTTGTTGAAGAACACGGCGGTGAACACGACCATCAGGTAAGCGAGATACACCATCGGGGTCTGGTTGAACAGCAGGTTCCCGATGAAGGGGATATCCTTCAGATAGGGGATGGCTACCGTGGACATCAGCGTGCCCTGCGCCAGCGTGGAGCTGACGCCGAAATAGACGCGGTAGATGAAAGCCGCGACGGCGGGGGCGAATATGTTGATGGCCATGCCGTATACGATCTGCTGCGCGCGGAGCGTGATGGTGCAGAACGCATATATCATGTTGACCAATATGCCGCCGATTGCCCCGGCCATAATGCCAAGGTACGGGTTGCCGGTCAAATAACTTATCATGAAGCCTGACAGTGCGCCGAACGTCATGATGCCGTCGAGGCCGATGTTGACAAGCCCTGCGCGTTCAGAATACAGCTCAGCCAGGGCAACTAACAGTATCGGGGTTGCCATGCGGACTGTGGAAAGAAGCATCTCCGAAGCAAATTCCATTTATGCCGCCTCCTTTTTTCTGCGGGCAGTCCTCGTTTTGAAAAACTGCTTGATTTGCGGTAAATGTACGATGGCAAAACCGGCTACGGCGAACACGATAACCATTGCCTGAATGATGTCGATGACCGAAGTGGGGACGCCGCTGCCCACCTGCATGGTGGTTGCGCCGGTGCGCAGCACCGCGAAGAAGTAAGCGACGAATACGGTGGCTATGGGGTTGAGCTGTGCGATCAGCGCGATGGCAACGCCGTCAAAACCGAAGCCCAAGCCAAAGCCGCTCATCAGCCGATACTGGGTGCCAAGCAGCTCCACGCTGCCGCCAAGGCCAGCGATAGCGCCCGATACGATGAAGCTGAGCAATACGTACCGGTTCACGGCAAAGCCGTTAAAACGCGCCGCCGTACTATTGAGGCCCACGGCACGAAGGCGGAAGCCGTTCGAGGTGTTGAACAGAAAGTAATGGATGACCAAGGCTGCTACAATGGCGATCACGATGCCCCATGTGATGCGGATATCCGGGAATATGCGGCTAAGCTGCGTGGTATCGGGGACGGCAGGCGTCTGGGGGACGCTGCCTTCACGCAACAGGCTCGTATACATGAGCCCCATAAACAGCGTCGCGACATAGTTGAGCATAATGGATACAATGATTTCATTCAATCCGCGCGCTATTTTCAATATGCCGGGCAGCATGCCCCAAATGCCGCCGGCAATAGTGCCGAGAAAGATACACAGCAGGGTGCCGGGTATGCCGGTGATGCCCCAGGTGACGCCCACCCAGACGGCCACGCAGGCTCCGATGATGAACTGCCCCTCGCCGCCCAGATTGAACACGCCGCAGCGATAGGCGAAACAGGCGCACAGGCCGGTGAAGATGAGGGGAGTGGCCTTAACCAGCGTCGTAGCGATGTTGGAAGGGCTGCCAAAGGCCCCCATCAACAAGAACTGGATGGACTGAAAGGGTGATTTGCCCAGCGACGCGATGATGATACAGCCGATGCCGAACGCCACCAGCACGGAAACGATGGGAACCACCACGCTTAACATTCCGGTTTTCAATTTCATTTGTCCGCCTCCTTGCCGCCCATGGCCAGGCTGATTTCCTGAATAGGCGGGTTTACTCCTGAAAACTCACCCATGATCCGGCCCTCAAACATCACGATGATCCGGTCCGACATTTCCAGCACTTCGTCGAAGTCGGCGGAGATGAGCAGTATGCCGCAGCCCCTGTCGCGGGCCTCGATCATGGAGTCGTGTATAAATCGTGTCGCGCCTATATCCAGACCGCGGGTGGGGTGAACCGCCACCAGTAGGTCGGGCGATGCTTCCAGTTCCCGGGCCAGAATAACCTTTTGCTGATTGCCGCCCGAGAGGTTGCGCACTTCCTGTTCCACCGACTCACACCGGATGTCGTATTTGCCCTGCATCTCAAGCGAGTAATCGCGCATGGCTTTCTTTTTCAGATAAGCGCCTTTGCCCGATGAGAACTGCGGGGACAGTGTGGATTTGAGCACGAGGTTGTCCTGAACGGACATGTTGGGGATAAGGCCCATCTTGTTGCGGTCTTCGGGTATATGGGCCACCTTGTTGTCGATGAAGCCCTGCGGAGCGAATACCGCCACGCTGGAGCCCTTCAGGTTGACTGTGCCTGAGTCAGGCGAGAGCACGCCGGTTATAATCTGAGCCAGCTGGCTCTGTCCGTTTCCGTCAACGCCCGCGACGCCCAGTATCTCACCGTGGCTGATGCGCAGCGAAATGTTGTTGATGCCATTGTGCTTGGAGCTGGCGTTGAAGCCGACTTCTTTCAGCTCGGTGACACTTTCGCCCGGCTCTGTGATCTTGGCATAATGAGGGGGGAGAAGCTCCCGGCCGATCATCAGGCTGGCGCATTCCTCGCCGCAGGTGTCACAGCAGTTCAGCGTCGATACCGTCTGCCCGGCCCGAAGCACCGTGATGCGGTCGGAAATACGCAATACTTCGCGCATCTTGTGGCTGATGAAAATGATGCTCTTGTTCTCGTCTTTGAGCTTTTGGATCACATCGAAAAGCCCTTCGACCTCGATATCGGTCAGAGCGGCGGTCGGTTCGTCCAGTACGAGCAGCTCCGCGCCGCGGTAAAGCGCCTTGATGATCTCGATGCGCTGCTGCGCGCCCACGGATATGTCGGATATCTGCTTGTCCAGCTCCACATCCAAACCGTACCGGTCGGCCAGCTCCATGATCTCCTTTTTGCGCACATCCGCTTTAATGAAAACACCTTTGGTGTTTTTGTCACCCAGTATGATGTTTTCAAAGACCGTCATCGCCTCAACCAGCATGAAATGCTGATGCACCATGCCAATGCCCAGCTTGACGGCCTGCGCGGGGGAATCAATCTTAACTTTGTTTCCGTTAAAATAGATGCTGCCCGCTGTCGGCTGATACAGACCGAACAATACGTTCATCAATGTGCTTTTTCCGGCGCCGTTTTCACCCAGAAGGGTATGAACTTCGCCGCGGCGAACATCGAAATTGATGTCCCTGTTGGCAAACATATCTCCAAATTGCTTTGTGATGTGCTCCATCCGCAGAATTTCTTCCATAAGCTATCAGCTTACCTCCTTCTATAACAGAAGCCTTTATTGAGAAGCAGCCTCTGGCTGCATGCGGTCTAACCGAAAAATCTCAAACAAAAAAAGGCAAAACTTACGCTATCCGTTACGTTCCTCTTTGAACGACGGCGTTTTCCTTTTCTGTTCATCAATACCTTGAGTTTTCTCCAGTGCGAAAATGTATGCGCATTCCCTTGGGAGATTATTGTATTCCGTTTTCAAATTTTTTTTTAATTGTACGTTGAAATGTTTGTTTTGTCAATATCGGCGGATATATATATATGCAGTATCCATACCCATATATAGCACACAAACAGCCGTTTTTTCTGCAACATATACTCTGTTTGAGAGCCTTTACGAATTGGAAGGAGGACGAAATTCAAAAAAATTTTTAGGAATAAACGAATACAATTCAGAAAGGGTCAGACATGACAAAAGCCGCCGGGACGTCCCGGCGGCTTTGCCAAAACCTTGAACCTTTGAAGTCTTTCCTGGCTGTCATACCTATGATGTCCGCACTGATGTCAAACCAAGATGCCAAACCAATGATGTCAAATGGTGCCGGTGCGATGTTCCTTTGTTTCCACAACAGCCGACTTCATAATTTTACTTCATTACATAGATGATTTCAAGAGTAAATATAAGGGCTGTATATGAAAAATGCTTGTTCATCAACAAAAGGGGGTTAAAAGTGGGGTTATAACCCGCTCATGATGGTCTTGATTAAGAATTTTTCTGAAACCATTTCCAGCCAATATCGCAGTTCCAATAGCTTCATCCGGGCTTATTTTTATTTGTCTCGCCGCTCCATGAACCAACGGCCCTCCTCGTAAAATAAATACGTTTGATGGCGGCGTACCATGCAGGTGTATCTCATTCCAACCCCTCCGGCTTTGAGACTGGCAGCCCGGCAAACATCGGTCACTCTGTCAACCTCATACCGGCGGCCGTCTTCCCAAACGAAAGCAATCGGCGTTAGTCTGCCGTCCGGCTTAAACATCGCCTCCACGGTCACGTATACCTTATCCGGATTTTCGTAGTGGTGTTCAATCATCCGAAATACCCCACCGGATGAATGATATGATCGCCTTTGGGGTTGATGCCGCCAAGCAGACTATCCGTCAGTACTGATGCCCGCTGAATCGCGAAGTGCCCGAATCGCTGCCGTATGTTGTCCACCGTTCGATCAATGGCCTCTTGTTTTTCGCGCCGCTCTTCTTCTCCAAACAAGGAAAGCTGCATCGGCTCACAGGCAGGAATCAGGTCGGCACACTTAACGCCCAGTGACCGGATAGGCCGCGGCCAATGATAATGCCGCCGGAATAACTGCATGGCAGCCGCGATTATCTCACCGGATATGCAGGACGGTTCCTTGAGTTTGCTTTGCCGTTCGAACGATGCCAGCGCATTGTCCCGTACCGATATTACCACCGTCCGTCCCAGCGCGCCTTCCTCACGCAATCGTGCGCAGACGCTTTCTGCCAGTGCCGTAAAGGTGACCTTGACATCCTCATCGTTCACGAGATCCCGCGCCGTCGTAATGGAGTTGCCGACTGAACCGACCGGGCATATTTCGTATGCGTATTTAACCGGCGAATCATCAAGGCCATTCGCAAAATCATACAGGACTGACCCGATTTTTCCAAACCTGCTGCGCAATGTGCATTCTGACGTCTGAGCGAGCTTCCCAATGGTTGTAACACCCATCAATTTAAGCTTTTGCTTTGTCGCGTGACCTACATAAAGAAGGTCCTCAACCGGGAGCGGCCACGCCACGTTCCTGTAATTATCGCGATTGATCACTGATGTGGCATCCGGCTTCTTCAGATCGCTGCCCAGCTTGGCGAATATCTTGTTGTAACTGACGCCCACCGATGCGGTCACACCCAACTCGCGCGTAATGCGCCGCCTGATATCGTTGGCAACAGATACACCATCGTCGCCGGTAACATCCAGCCACGCTTCATCTAAGCCGAACGGCTGCACTCGGTCCGTATAGTCCCCGTATATCTCCCACGCGTATTTGGCATATCGCAGGTACAGCGGATAATTTGGCGGCAGTGTTACCAGCCCTGGACATTTGTCTCTGGCCTGCCATAGAGTCTCACCCGTTTTGATACCGGATGCTTTAGCTATATAATTTTTAGCGAGTACAATTCCGTGCCTTGCCGCTTCATCGCCGCCCACTACCACGGGCAGGCCGCGTATCTCCGGGCGGTGCAGGCATTCAACCGAGGCATAAAAGTTATTCATATCGCTGTGCAGGATGACGCGCTGTTTCATACACTACCTCGAACAATAGTTCTATAGATAGTATATTCGCATTTTAGAAAAAAACAACGGGAATTAATTGGTTACTTATTTGGACAGAACGGCTTTGATATGGGCTCTTTTATACCCATAGAGGGTGTACGAATAATCGGGCGTGTTGCAATTCAATACCAAGGACTCACAAGGGCAAATATCTGCAGGAGGGGATAAAAGCGGGGTTAACATACTTTCCGGCAAACAAAAAGAGCCATATTCATTATAAATACTGGCTCTCATGTTTGGTGCCGGTGGTCGGACTCGAACCGACACGGTATCGCTACCAACGGATTTTGAGTCCGTCACGTCTGCCAATTCCATCACACCGGCATATTTTTAACGATGATAATATAGCATATCATGTACCAAAGCGTCAAGCCAAAACCGACCGACAGAATTTGCAGTAATGATCAGTAAGCGAGAGGTATTCAGAAAAAAAGAGCTGCATGCGATACAAAAAAATACGGCAAACGATGGGAAGATGTTTGCCGAAAAAAGGGAGATGTATCCATTTGTACATTAATAAAACGGGCTCAAAAGCTTGTGATAAAATGCACAAATGTACAGCTATGATTATACCACAATTGTTTTGCATTTCCAAGTCATAATCCGTACATTTTTTAAAACAAATCCCCAAAAGTTTCGACAAAACCACCAGCGCCGTTCGCCAATTTTTTTATATACAGCCGCGTATACTAATAGATGATAATTAAAGAAGGGAATACACGAAAGATGGACGGAGCGGACCCTGGTTTCATGCTGAAAGCGTTGCCTGTCCCTGCGGTTCTGATTGATATCAGGACGGGAACGATACTGCATGTCAATGAATTGGCGGCTCAAGCAGGCTTTGAAGTTGAAACGGCATTGACGGATCTGATCGTGCAGCGGGAAACGGTGAAGGCATGGCTGACGGTCAGGGAGGAACCGGTCGCGCTTTTCGGCGAAATGAAGCTCAGCGGTTGTATAAAGCTGGTGACAGCTTCGGCGCGGCGCGTAACCATGGGCGGGCAGGATATGCTGCTTGCCGTATTCACCTCCATAAAAAATCCAGGGGAGCATGAAGACAATCAGACGGTCGCCGCGCTCTGCGAGATTTACGCAAGCGGGCATAGAAATGCGCTTCAGGCATTCCTGCAGTCGTCCGCATTCACATTGGGTGCATTTTGCGCCGCAGTCTACGAGAAGCGGAAGGATCGTTACATTATCCGGGAGGAATGGCGGGGTCGGCGGACTGTCAGCGTGTCGATACTGGGTGTGGATTTTGATGTGCATCCCGATCAGGAGATGGCGCGCATCGGGCAGATCAAGCGCGCCGCAGGACTGGGATACGCGCCGTTTATCAAGACATACGGGACGCACAGCGTGCTGATCTATTTCTTTGATGCTCCCGTTGACCCGGTTCTGCAGCCGCGTATCGAACGTTATGCGCGCCTGCTGCGTGTATTGGCGCCCGATATACCGCGGCATGGCAGCTCGGCGGTGATGAGGCAGGGGCTGGATTCACTGCAGCAGGGCGTGGCGATATGGGACAAGGCCAGCAAAAAGCTCATCTACGAAAACAAGGCTTTCCATGCGCTGTTCGGCGGAAGCGTCCCTTTTACGGACGGGCGATTGGGTATAGCCCCGGACAGTTATTCGGATGCCGCCGGACGGCATTACAGCCTGACACATACCGTCGGCCGGCTGGGCAGCCAGCGGCTGGTGACCACGCATGTCGCCGATGTGACGCGCTACAAACTGGCGGAGCACAAGCTGGCGATGACGGCCAAAACGGACCCGCTGACGGGGCTGTTCAACCGGAGGGCAGGCCTTGAAATATTGGAGGAAGTCTATGAGCGGAGCCGCAAATCCGGACGCCCGCTGACGGTGGGTTTTGCCGATATCGACGGGCTGAAAGCCGTCAACGACACATACGGGCACGGCGCGGGCGATGCGATGATACGCTCGGTGGCGGAAATGCTCAAGAAACACGTGGGCAAAGAGGGGACGGTGTGCCGCCTGGGAGGCGACGAGTTTGTGCTGATACTGCCGGGCATGAATCAGGTGCAGGCGCTGCTGATGGCGGAGCAGATCAAGTCCGCCGTCGCCAAGTGCTTCGTGGGCAACTCGCGCGGAATATCCATCAGCTTCGGCTTCAAACAGGCGGAGTATACCAGGGAAGAGACGACTGCGTCGCTGGTCAGCGTGGCGGATACGGACATGTACAGGGACAAGCGGGACAACCGCTCCGCCGACTAAACCAGGCCGCTGTGGGACAGTATCTGTTCGATCTCGTCCGCCTTGTTCATCGTATAAAGATGGAACTTGTTGATGTTATATTCCATCAGCAGGCTGATCTGCCGGACCGCGTATTCGAGGCCGGCTTTTTTAAATTCCTCCGGCTTCTCACCGTAACGGCTGATGATCTTGCTGAGTGGCGCGGGTATGGAGCAGGCCGACAGCAGCGACATGCGGATAATCTGCTTGGGATTCAGCACCGGCATGATACCCGTCACCACCGGCGTTTTGATGTTCGCTTTATCAAGCTTTTCGTATAAATCCACAACGGCGCAGGTGTCGAAGCAAAGCTGCGTGATGAAGAAGTCGACGCCAAGCGATGCCTTGAGCTTCATGAATTCGATATCCCGGTCCAGACCTGAGCTTTCCACGTGGGACTCAGGATACGCGGCGGCGGCTACGGTGAACCCCGGCCGCTTTTTGATTTCCGTAATCAGGTCGCTGGCATGACGGTAATGCGCAAAAGCTGTGTTTTCGTCCATGTCCTCGGGTATATCGCCGCGCAGGGCCAGCACGTTTTTAACGCCTTTCTGTTCCAGCGTGTCCAGTATGTCCGAAATCACGGACTGATCGGAGCCGACGCATGTCAGGTGAGCGATGGCTTCCAGACCCATCGAATCCACCTCGGAGACGACTTCCAGCGTACGCTCGCGGTTCCCGCCGCCCGCGCCGTAGGTCACGCTGGCAAAGGCCGGATTGCTTTGCGCGAGCCTCTCGATGGCATCGTAAACAGTCGACATGGGCATATCCTTTTTCGGCGGAAAGAACTCCAGTGAAAAGGCGCTTTGTTTGCTTGTCAGTTTTTCAACGATACCCATAAAATGTCTCCTGTTCTTGTGAAACCATATTAATATCGACTATTTAACCATAATGGGGGGGTGTTTGCAAGTGGTTGAATATTGCCAGCGAGTGGTGTATCATGTGTCATGAGGTGTTTTCATGGAAGTTTTCCCGTATCTTCCGTTCGTGCCGGATAAAAAAACGGTGCTGCGGAGGCTCGGATCGCAAAAAGCGGCGTTCTCCGCTGATCTGGAATCCAGCATAGATAGCCTGCTTAGGCAGGCGCAGTCGGCGTTTACAGCACGGGGCAAAGCGGC
>JAEWWC010000099.1 GCA_023396555.1 Bacillota bacterium | reverse complement strand
ATCTCCTGCGCCTTGTCGTTGAGTTGCTTCTGCAGCGGCAGCACGGCGGCCTTGAACGGTGCAAGCACGGGGGAGAGGTGCAACACAACGCGCGTTTCGTTCTCCAGCTTTTCCTCGTCGTACGCGTCGCAAAGGAACGCGAGTGCTACGCGGTCTGCGCCCAGCGACGGTTCGATGCAATAGGGCAGGAACTTCTCGTTGGTCACCGGATCGACATACTCCAAGCTCTGGCCGGACGTGATCTGGTGCTGCTTTAAGTCGAAGTCGGTGCGGTCCGCGATGCCCCACAACTCGCCCCAACCGAACGGGAAAAGGAACTCGATATCCGTAGTGGCGTTGGAATAGTGCGACAGCTCCTCGGCGTCGTGGTCGCGCAGCTTGATGTTCTCCTTGGTCATGCCCAGCGACAGCAGCCAGTTGTAGCAGAAATCCTTCCAGTAGTTGAACCACTGCATCTCCTCGGCGGGCGCGCAGAAGAATTCCAGCTCCATCTGTTCAAACTCCCGCGTGCGGAACGTGAAGTTGCCCGGTGTGATCTCGTTGCGGAACGACTTGCCGACCTGGCCGATGCCGAACGGCAGGCGCTTGCGCGTGCTGCGCTGCACGTTCTTAAAGTTGACGAATATGCCCTGGGCTGTTTCAGGACGCAGGTAAACGGTGCTGGCCGAATCCTCAGTGACGCCCTGGAACGTCTTGAACATCAGGTTGAACTTGCGTATGTTGGTGAAGTTGTGCTTTCCGCACGTGGGGCAATTGATCCCCTTCTCTTCGATGAACGCCTCCATGTCGACCGATTCCATGCCCGCGACAGCTACATCGAGGCCTTTTTTGGCGATATAGTCCTCGATCAACTGATCGGCGCGCCAGCGGGCTTTGCACTCCTTGCAGTCCATCAGCGGGTCGGAGAAGCCGCCCACATGGCCGGAAGCCACCCAAGCCTGCGGGTTCATCAGTATGGCCGCGTCCAGACCGACGTTGTACGGGCACTCCTTGATGAATTTCTTCCACCAAGCCTGCTTCACGTTGTTTTTGAACTCTACGCCGAGCGGACCGTAGTCCCACGTGTTCGCGAGGCCGCCGTAGATATCCGAGCCGGGATACACAAAGCCCCGGTTCTTGCAGAGCGCCACGATGCGCTCCATCGTCTGCTTATCCTTTTTCATATTACCTCCGCATTATATTCAGTAAATAAAAAATCACTTCAAGTCCTCGTAAGGGACGAAAAGTGACGTCTTTCCGCGGTTCCACCCTCGTTGGCATATCACTTCGATATGCCCGCTCTGGTCTCCGGTGTTATATAAAAGCGCCCATGCCTCTGCCGCCGCCGCGGGCTTTCACCCTCCCCGCGTCGCTTTGCCGGCGTATGCCAGAGCCATGCTCTTTTTGACCGGAACGTGTATTATTGTTTTGCCCATACTGCTTTTTGGGTGCCTTTAATATAACAGAACAAATCGAAAAACGCAAGGTGGCATGCTTATTTTTCGAGAGCAGGGGATATTTGAACAAACTTCTAGCGCCATCGGCAGCTCCAGATCATTTTTGCAGGATAATAAAATAGTAGTTGCATTCTGTTATGGCTATGTTATACTTTAGGGCAAGAACGAGGAAGTTTGAGTATTCATTACTTTCTCGTTTTTATTTATTTCCGTGCTGCCTAATGCAATGACGCTCGGATGGCTTTGTCTGTTCGGGGCTGCACAGGAACAATATGTGATAAGAGGCTCAAAGACGAATTCTTGAACGAGTTTGTTTTTGGCCTTGTTTTTTATATATTTAATAATTTTATTGGAGGATCTCTTATGGATCATGGCGATGTTGCATGGATCTTAACATCTTCAGCACTGGTTTTCATTATGACGCCTGGCCTGGCATTTTTTTATGGTGGCCTGGTAAAGCGCAAGAATATCTTGAATACGATCATGTCTTCCGCGTTGCTCATGGGTATTGCTTCTATTCTGTGGGTATTGATCGGTTTTTCGTTGTCGTTCAGTGGCGACACAGCCGGAATTATTGGTAATTTTAATTGGTTTGGCATGAATTTTAGCGGTTTGACTGATTCGACGCTTCCGTATCCCAACACGCTGGCATTTGCAATATTCCAGATGATGTTCGCGATCATTACGCCGGCGCTCATGACCGGCGCTATTGCGGAGAGAATGAAGTTCTCCTCACTTGTGATTTTTACGACGCTATGGTCACTGCTGGTTTACTATCCGCTTGCGCATATGGTATGGGGCGGAGGCTTCCTGTTCCAGATCGGCTCCGTGGACTTTGCGGGCGGCAACGTGGTTCACATCAGCTCCGGTGTTAGCGCACTTGTGCTTGCAGTTATTCTTGGAAAGCGCAAGAATTACGGGAGAGCGACTTATCATCCGCACAATGTACCCTTTGTATTCCTCGGCGCGGCATTGCTGTGGTTCGGCTGGTTTGGATTTAACGGCGGCAGCGCGCTGGCAGCCAACGAACTGGCAATACACGCGTTTATGACGACCAATACGTCGGCAGCCGCTGCGATGGTATCGTGGATGCTGATCGAAAAGCTTACAAGCGGCAAACCGACTCTGGTCGGCGCTTCAACGGGCATGGTTGTTGGTCTTGTTGCCATTACGCCCGGTGCGGGCTTTGTTCCGATCTGGGCGGCTATGATTATCGGCGCACTGGTCAGCCCCATCAGCTACTTCTTTATCTCGGTGGTCAAAAAGAAGTTCCGTTATGATGACGCGCTGGACGTATTTGGTTGCCATGGTATCGGCGGCGTATGGGGTGGTATTGCAACAGGTCTGTTTACCATGACATCCATCAATTCGGCAGCGCCCGCAAACGGTTTGTTGTTTGGCGATGTGAGCCTGTTCCTGGCGCAGCTCGCGGCTGTTGGCATCACGATAGCGGTGGCGGTTGTCGGAACACTGATCGCGACCGGAATTGCTTCCCTGATTACCCATGGGATCAAGGTGCCGGTGAAGAGCGAAGAGATTGGTCTGGATGCTTCGGAACACGGTGAATCCGCTTATCCTGCGTTCAACGGCATGGATTAATAATATGAGAAGGAAGTGTCAATATGAAAAAGATTGAAGCCTATATACGCCCCGAGAGGATCGAGGATGTAAAAGCTGTATTGGATGCCCTTAACCTGAATGGTCTGAGCATTTCGCAGGTCATGGGATGCGGAAACCAGAAGGGCTGGAAAGAGTTCGTTCGCGGCAGCGAAATAGACTATAACTTTCTGCCAAAGATAAAAATAGAGACGGTAGTGGCAGATGAACAGGTGGAGGATGTCGTGAACGGGATTATTGAAAAGGTTTATACCGGAGAATATGGGGATGGGAAGATATTCATATCGGACATCCGCGACGCGATTCGTATCAGGACCAAAGAGCGCGGCATTGATGCAATCAAATAAGCATCGTCAATGCACATGGCTGGACATAATCAAAAGGACCACACAGATTTATGATTTTGTGTGGTCTTTATCTTCATCAGTATTTTTGACGCCGTACAATAATGAACTGGTATTGGACCTTAGGAGGAAGCCTTGACATAACCCGAAGGCTGTTATAGTATTTTTTTGTTTCATTTTTTCTTTATATACAGGGGTGTGTGGTATGGTTGAACTGACGGTCAAAAAAGCGCGGCATGGTGCCGAGCTTTATGATGTCCTGACGGAGGCGTGTCCGCAGTATCCGGAAAAAGCACTGAATACTGCGTTTAAAAAAGGTATTATAACATTAAATGGGCAACAGGCTTTTGGCGACGATGTGGTGAGTGAGGGTGATACTGTCCGCATATTTGCGCCACCTGATGTGGTGGGTGTTGACCTGACCCCGCGGATCGTTTATCAGGATGAGAACTTTGTCGTTGTCGATAAACCGGCTGGCCTGCTGTCGTCGTCGGAAACAGGAGAGCCCAACGCGGTGGACATGGTGGAAGCGCACATGAAAAGCCGCGGTGAATACAGCCTGGAAGCGCTGATGGTGCCGTATCTCATCTATCCGCTGGACAAATATGTGAGCGGGCTTTTGCTGATGGCCAAGCATGAGGATGCCTATCTGTTTCTGGTGGAAGCCCTGTCACAGCGGCGCATCGCGCGCTATTTTATCTGCCCCGTTGTGGGACAGGCGGTGGACAAAGCGGAGCTGATGGCCTACCATATGCGTGAGAAGACGAACCGGAGCGCACGGATACTGCCCAAGTTTCAAAAGGATGCCAAACCCATCGTCACGCGGTATCAGCAGCTGGCGATGGGAGAGTCGCTTTCACTGCTGCGCGTGCGTCCTGTCACCAACGGCTTGCATCAGGTGCGGGCGCATCTGGCTTATGCAGGGTTGCCGGTGCTGGGGGACGACATGTACGGCAACAGGCGGTATAACAAGAAGGCGGGCGCCGAGCATATATCGCTGTGGCTGCACAAGGTAGTATTTGAGGTGGGCACGTCACACAGCTATGCATACATCAATGGTCTGGCCTTTGAGTCGGAGGAGTACAGTTTCCCCAAGCGCGTATATGATGAAGGGCTGCTGGAGTTATAGTCTGTTTCCAAGATGGGAGGATACGATTTGTGTCGTATCCTTTTTTTGACGGTTCCTTTGTGGTACAGGTACCGCAGGAGGCGTCTTTCAGCGTTATATAGATTTAGGAATGACTATATATTTATTGTGTGATTACAAGGATTTTCCTAGTGGCTTATCGAATATTGTGTTATAAATTGTAAACGAAGGGGTGACGGCATGGTTGAATGGTGGAATGCGCTGAATCTGACACAACAGATATATCTGTGCGCGGCAATCCCGTTTACCATTGTGCTTGTGATACAGACGATACTGACGTTTGTCGGACTGGGCGGGCACGGTGATGCCGACGGCGCGGATGCCGATACGGACGCTGACGCCGATATTGGCGTAACAGATCACATCGACGGACACGCGGAGGATGTAAACGCGGCAGCCGCGGGTTTCCGCTTCTTCACGGTGCGCGGCATCGTGGCCTTCTTCTGCATATTCGGATGGGTGGGCTACCTGCTGGGAGGATCTTCGATGCCGGTGGCGCTGACGGTGCTGATCTCCGTGGCAGCAGGCTTGCTTGCGATGCTGGCGATCGGGTTGATGTTCAGTGCGGCGCGTCGCCTGCAGGACAGCGGCAACATCCGTTACGCCAATGCAGTGGGCAAAGCGGCGCAGGTATATATTCCTGTGCCGGCAAACCGTGAAGGACGCGGCAAGGTGATGGTACTCATACAGGAACGGCTGGTGGAAGCCGAAGCCATCACCGATGGGGATTCGCGGCTTAAAACAGGTGAGACCGTTCAGGTCGTCGGTAATATCGGCAATACACTGATCGTAAAAAAATAGAGGAGGCCATATATGGGAGTTGGTTGGATCATTTTTATCATTGTAGCGGTTATTCTGCTGTTTACCACCTTTATCGCAATACTGGCGCGGTATAAAAAATGCCCCTCCGACAGAATACTTGTGGTGTACGGACGGGTGGGGCGTGGCTCGGACGGCGGGCAGCGAAGCGCGAAGTGCGTGCACGGCGGCGCGGCTTTCATCTGGCCGCTGATTCAGGATTACTCGTTCCTCAGTCTGACGCCGATGTCCATCACGGTGGACTTGACGAACGCGCTGTCCAAGCAGAACATCCGCATCGATGTGCCGTCTCGCTTTACCGTGGGTATTTCCACCGAGCCGGGTATCATGCAGAATGCGGCGGAACGTCTCCTGGGGCTGGGCCTCAAGGAGATCGAGGAGCTCGCCAAGGACATCATATTTGGCCAGCTGCGTCTGGTGGTGGCCACGATGGATATCGAGGAGATCAACACCGACCGTGACCTGTTCCTCGAGGCGGTGTCCAGCAACGTGGAGTCGGAGCTGAAAAAGATCGGCCTGCGGCTCATCAACGTGAACGTGACGGACATCAACGACGAGTCAGGATATATCGAGGCGCTGGGCAAAGAAGCGGCAGCCAAGGCCATTAACGACGCGCGCAAGAGCGTGGCGGAGAAGGACAGGGATGGCGCGATCGGCGAAGCGCTGGCGCAGAAGGATCAGCGCGTCAGCGTGGCTGAAGCCAACTCGCAGGCCATTGAGGGCGAGAACACCGCCAAGATTACTATTGCGAATTCCGATGCGCTGCGGCGCGAGAGGGAAGCTGAGGCGCTGCGCCGCGCGACCGCTGCCGAAAAGGTGCAAACGGCCAAGGCGCTGGAAGAAGCCTATGCCGCGGAAGAAGCCGCTGAGAAGCAGCGCGCCAGCCGCGAGCAGGCGTCCAAGGAAGCTGATATCATCGTGAGAGCGGAGATCGACAAGCGCAAGGTGGAGATCGACGCGGAGGCGGAAGCGGAGCGTTACCGCCGGATTGCCAAGGGCGAAGCGGATGCGATATTCCAGAAGATGGAGGCCCAGGCGCGCGGCATCAGCGAGGTGCTGACCAAACAGGCCGAGGGATTTAAGCAGATCATCGGCGCGGCGGACGGGGATGCGGATGCAGCAGTACGAATGATGATCGCCGACAAGATGGAGGAAATCGTCAAGGTGCAGGTGGAAGCCATCAAGAACCTGAAGATCGACAAGGTGACGGTGTGGGACAGCGGCGATGGCAAGGGCGCGTCGTCCACGTCGAACTTCCTGTCCGGCCTGATGAAGAGCATACCGCCGATGAACGACCTGTTCAA
>JAEWWC010000078.1 GCA_023396555.1 Bacillota bacterium | reverse complement strand
AATACAAAGAATGCGGAAAAAACGATAAAAATGCTGGGAAAACAGATTGCTGAAATTGGAACGGCAATATCATCTGCCTTTCAGGTGGGAGCTATCGGCAGTTTTGCTACGGAAAGTGTGGCTGCTTATGAACGGATTGCGGATGAGAGTTACTTAAACAAATAACCGGTTGGATCAGCAAAAAATTACGCCGTTGACGATCCGGACATCAGATGGTATATTGTTGTGGCAAGCCTGCGGGCTGCAAAATGAATATAAGAAATGTTTTCTAGGGTTCCGCGGCGAACGCCGGCCTTGAGACCGAGAGAAAACTCACAGCTTACGCTGTGCCACGGAAGGACAAAAGCCTGGGAGATATCAACGGTATCTCGCAGGCTTTATTTTTTTCTAAGGAAGGTAACAAACAATGGCTTGGGTTTATCTTTTTATCGCGGGGATTTTCGAGGTAGTTTGGGCGATGGGGCTGAAATACTCCCATGGCTTCACAAAGTTGTGGCCCACACTGATCACGCTGGGCGGCATGATCGTCAGCTTCTGGCTTCTGTCGCTCGCGTCGAAAACGCTGCCCATCGGTACAGCGTACGCCGTCTGGACGGGCATCGGCGCGCTGGGCGCGGTAGTGATGGGCATGGTGCTGCTGGGCGAGCCGGTCAGCGTGACGCGGTTTGTGTTCCTCGGGCTGATCGTCGCGGGCATCGTGGGGCTGAAGCTGACATCCGCGTGATGCCGCCGCTTACTGCGCGGGCGGGGTTGCCCGCTCTTTGGGCAGCAGCACCGAGATGACGCCCGCCAGCACGGTGCAAACCGCGGGCACCAGCATCAGCATGTCCATGCCCCACGCATAGGCCAGCGTGCCCATCAGCAGCGGGAAGAAGGAGTACGCGAGATACAGCGCGCCGAATACAGCGCTGGACGCGAGGCCGGAGTTTTGGCGGTACCAGCCGCTGACCATGCCCATCGTGCGGGGCAGCAGCGGCGCACTGACCGCGCCCGAGAGGAACACGCACACCAGCATCACCGCGTAATTGCGGACCAGTATGCCGAGGACGAGGAACACGCCCGCGAGTATGCTGCCGTATATGTTCACGGTTCGCGTTTCCAGCCTGCGCAGCGACGGGATCATGCCGAACAGCAGGCGCACGATGCCCGCGCCCAGCCAGTAGGCCGTGAGGGCAAGGGCCGCCGCCAGCTGGCCGGAGCCGAACACTTCCTTGAAATACTGCGACACCCAAACGAGTATGCCGCTCTGGTAGCCGCCGAACATCAGAGTGCACAGCACGGCAACCCATACGCTGCGGTCGGTGAGGAACTGCTTGGCTGTACCCTTTTGTTTGCCGTCCGCATGCGCCGTCTTGATTGCCTTCAAGCTCTTGCGGGCGTACAGCGTCACGATGACGTACACAGCCAGCACGGCGAGCATGAAGCAGCCCACCGCGGTGTACACCGTCTGCCAGGGCAGGCCGGACTGTGTGATGCCGCCTGCGATCAGCGGGGCCGCCACCGCGCCGATGGACGCGATGCCGTGCATCAGGCTGAGCGCGGAGCCGCTTCGCTCCTGCTGGACGTCCGCCACGAGGGCGTTGCCCGTCATGTCCATCGTGCTGAAGGATATGCCGAAGAACAGGAACAGCAGCATGAACACGGTATACGAAGGCGCGAGGCCGATGAGCAGCAGGGAGAGACCGACGCAGAACATGGGCACGGTAAACGCGGCGGTCTTGTTCAGCCTGTCCATGACGAAGGAGAACAGTATAATGGCCGCCGTGCCGCCGATGTTCTGGTACATTGACATCAGGCCGCCGCCGTCCAGCCGTATGGCGTAATGCGCCATGATGTCGCCCAGCACCGGACCGACGATGTTGTTGGACATGCACATAAAGAACACCGCGCCGAACACCACGGCGGTGTATATGTTGATCTGCCGTCTGCCTGTATTCATGAAACCTCAACCCCCTGATGTGATAAAGCAACTCATTATATCACAACGCGGCGCGGTTCACCCTGTATGCAATTAATTTCATGGGGTGCCTGAGCGCGAGGGGCATGGAACCGCTGAGACCTTAGTCGTCGGGTTGCTCCTGCTTCTTTTCATAGGCCCAGCAAGACCCGTCCAGGCACAGCTTATTCCTGTGGCCTTTCAGGTCGTCGATGGCCGAGTCCTCCTCGTAGCCTGTGCAGTTCACACAAAATGTGCTGATGACCTCGGTGAGGCGGCGCTCGTACTCGCACCTTTGCAGCACTTCGACGTCATCCTCCGAGATGCTGACGACGGCGGATACGTTCACATAGAACAGCTTCTTATCTTCCTCGATGTAATAAGGATGCACGCAGTTGTCCGTCCGCAGCATGACGAGCGGGATGAGTTTGTCCCGGCGGGTCTCCGCGTAGGCGATGAATTCTTCCAGCGACGTGATGCTATCGGGATAGCAGAAACGGTCGCAGTCGTTCCACAACAATACCTTCATGCCAAAGCTCCTCATTCGTTTTAATGCATTCTATCAAACGCAGTAAAGCGGACGCTACCGGAAAAAACTTCTTTTTATCAGGCAGCAAAAAAGACGGAATATTGACAAATTACCCCACATATCTTACGATGAACGCGAATATGTCACTGAAATAACAGGTGGAGGTGCTAATCTCATGAAGGATGAATCAGGCAGCGTCAAGGTGAAGAACCACTATACGTCCGGTGCGGTATACGGCCTTGGCTTTCTCGGGGCGGCGATATATTACATCTCCGTCGCGACGGGTTTTTGGATTGGTGTGCTGGGCTTCCTCAAAGCCATCATTTGGCCGGTGTTTCTGATCTATGAAGCGCTGAAGTTTTTAGGGGCTTAAGACACAGCAGGCCGTCATTCCTGCGCTGCTCTGTCGGTTATTGTTGGCAGGGTTGCATTGTTATTCTTTAACGACAGCAAGTAAAAGCACCGGTCAGCGGATACTGGCCGGTGCGTGTTTTTATACTAAGAAATACCGTTAACCTACACCCGCAGCCCCGGCGGGAAGCCGATGGCGCAGCTGAGCATCGGCTCGACCACCGCGCCCAGCTTTTTCAGCTGTTCGTTGGAGTCCAGCACGGACAGGAACTCCGCAAAACTGTTCTGCATGATCACGTACTCCGAACGGTTATATGCTTCGAAGAACTCCTTAAGGTGCGATTCCGTCAGGAAGACGGGGTAGAAGTCCACGCCATCGCCCGATGTACAGGCGAAAAACGCGGGTTCGCCATCGTCGTCCTCGCCCGCCAGCGTGGAGTAGTACACAGTCTGATTGCTTATCTCCCGCGCAAACTGTTCCAGGCTGATCTGACCGGTCTTGTACCCGAAGACGTGACTGAGCAGGTCTATTTCGGGGCTGAGCGTTGCCAGCCCATCCGCACTGATCTCGAAGTCTGCGCCGAGGCCGGACACCCGGACGCCGCAGTGCGCGCGGAACGCGGCGAAGTACAGCATGTTGATCAGCGCATCGTGCAGCACAGTGACGCCTTCCTCTTGCTCGCCATCGTCCTCGTGGCCTTCGTCGCAGCCGCATCCGTGACGGCCGTGGTCGTGCCCGCCGCAGCCACAATCGCCGCCGTGACCGTGATCGTGTCCGCAGCCTCCGCATTCTTCGCTGTCGTGCCCGCCGCAGCCGCAATCGCCGCCGCAATCGTGACCGCCGCAGCCGCAGCCCGCCTGCTCATCCGCGCGGAGGGTGATGTATCCGTCCGCAACGGGGTCGCCGTCTTTGAACGCCACCGACATGCCGCGGTGCCAGTTGTTCCAAATATCGAGTTTTTGTATGCTCATGTTGCTCCCTTATATTGTTGATTCAAATTTATTATACCAGAACTCCGCCGTCCGAGGGAAGCTCCACGATGGCGCGGGTGTATTCGCCCGGCTGCGTCTCGAACCAGACGTCGCCGCGGTGTTCCTTGACGATGCCAAGGCTGATGGACAACCCGAGCCCCGTATGCTCGCTGCGCGTGCTGGTGGTGAAGAAGGGATCGAACACCTTGGGCAGCAGCTCCTCGCGAATGCCATCGCCATGGTCTTCCACCGTGAAGCGCACCCAGGGCTGGCCCTTGCGTTCCGCGGGGTCTGCGGTGACGGTCAGCTTCTTGTTGTCGTCGTATCCGGGGTAGCGGGCGTTCAGCGCGTTGCGCGCGTTGGTGATCAGGTTCATCAGCACCTGCCGCAGCTGCTGGGCGCTGCAACGGATGTCCGGCAAGCCCTCCGCCACGTTGACCGCGAGGCTGATCTGGTCGTGCCGCAGTACCGCTTCGGTGAGCGCGATCGTTTCCTTCACAATGCTGCATACGGAGGCAGGCTGGAATGTCTGCTTCTCCAGCTTGGAAAAGCTGAGCAGGTTCTTCACCGTTTCCGCCACGCGCAGCCCCTCGTGCATGATCTCCTGGCTGTAGTCGCGCAGCTGCTCGTCAGCGAACGGCGAGTCCGCGATGAGCTGTGCGTAATTGATGATGCCGGTGATGGGGTTGTTGATCTCATGCGCGATGCCGCTGGCCAGCGTGCCGATGGCTTCCAGCCGGTGCTTCTGGCGTACCTGCAGCTCCAGCTGCCGCCGGCTGCGTTCATCCTTCTTGCGGCCGGATATGTCGCGCATGAACACGAGGGCGCTTTCATGGTTGTTGTAGCGTATGGGGGCGGCGATCACTTCCACGTCCACCGGCTGCCCGTCGAGACGCAGTATGATCTCTTCACGCCGTGGTACGCCCACATGCTCCGTATACAGTCTGTTTATGGCTTCGGTCACCATTCCGCGATATTCGCCATAATACCGGTCGGGGAGATATTGGCCGAGCAGGTCTTCCTCTTTAGTTGCGCCGAACAGCTCCAGCGTTTTGGCATTCACGTAAGCGAAGCGGTAGTCGGTCTGAACGAAAACGGCATCGGGCGCGCTCTCCACCAGCAGCTTGAAGCGCGCTTCGCTGTCCGCCAGCGCCGATTCGCCTGCCTTAAGCCGCCGGATGCGGCTGTAAATCAGCGCCCACAGCATGGCTGCGGTGATCAGCACGTAGGCCCAGCCCTTGATGTTGGATATCAGCACCATGCCCTGAGCGTCCGGAGCCATGTTCAGCAGCGCGTCGCTGAAGAATATCCACAGGCAGCCGAGAACAAAATAAGGCACCACCACCCAGAGGGCTTCGGAGACAGGGCTTAATTTTTTGCGTTCAGACTGTTTTTTTATCGGTGAGCGTAGCGGCATGCTGGCGGCCTCCTGGGTTCAAGATGGACCGGGTCACGATGCAGGAAACAGGTGCGGTATAGCGTCCGCGCCCATGCGGGTTGCAGGATCTCCAATGTGCAAAAACCGATCAGAGATTCGTATAGCATTATGTTACCATGGGGTGATGTATTTGTAAATATTGCTCGAAATTTGGAAACCGGCACAGGTCATCGGCAACAGAGGCCGCCGTTATGGCCGCGCTGCAATGAACATGTTTCGGTGAAGGAGATCATCGATACCAACAACCGGCTGGCGCAACGGGACAGCCACTTGATAAACACACTCGGGTCATATATCATCATTATATGGCCCTTTTCTAATTACTATTGTCAATAACCTACAGGAGCATTATGAGGAATCTGATATTCATCGTTGCCATTGCGCTGATGCTGGCGTTCGCGGTGTTCAGCCTGTTCTTCAAGAAGTGGCCGCGCAAAAGCGTCAAGCGGTTGTGCGCGCTCGGCGGCGTGGTGGCCGCGCTGGCGCTGGGGTACTTCTGGTGCAGTCCGGTGTGGAGCTATCCCGACGTGACCGGGCCGTACGGCGTGGCGCGGGCGGACGCCACGTACATAGACGAGGGCCGTGCGGAGCCGTACGAGAGCGACGGGTCCGCACGGTGGCTCAACGTGTCGTTCTGGTATCCGGAGGGCTACGCGGGCGGTGACAATACCTGCCCGCTGGTCGTGTTCTCGCACGGGTCGTTCGGCACCCGCGAGAGCAATGTGGTGCAGTACCGCGAGCTGGCGAGCCGCGGCTACGTGGTGTGCGCCATCGAGCACACTTATCAGAGCCTCGGCACCACCGGCCCGGACGGCGAGAAAGCGGGCCTGGACAGCGGCTATCAAAAACAGGTGATGCGCGCGAACGACGACACGCCGGAGCAGCGCGCCGAGCTGGCGGGGCTATTTAGCGGCTGGATGGCGGTGCGAACCGCGGACATCGATTTCGTGCTGGATACCGTCATATCCCGGGCGGACGCGGGTGAGGACATGTACAACCTGATCGACACGTCGTGCATCGGGCTGATGGGGCATTCGATGGGCGGCGCGGCGGTGCTGGCCGTGGGGCGCGCGCGGGACGATGTTTCCGCCGTGATCGCGCTGGAAGCGCCGTTCATGGGCGACGTTCAGGGCGTGGACTCCGAAGGCAATTTGGTGTGGGACGATACGCCTTATCCGGTACCGCTGCTCAGCGTGTATTCCGATTCGGCGTGGCCCATATTGGACACGTCGCCGCAGTACGCACAGAACAGCGCCGTGCTGCATGACGACCGCGCGGACACACAGGATATATACGCGGAAGGCGCGGGGCACATGACGCTGACCGACCTCGCTAAAGAGCTGCCGCCGATGTGCCTGCTGTTCGGGCAGAACCTGTTCTTTGAGGCGGATAAGTACGAGGCGTACATCAACGCGGCGTATGTGGATTTTCTGGACGAATATCTGAAGGGCGGGAGTCGGGAGTAACTTATGGGCGTTGGCGGAAGGGCTTCATACAACGGCATCACGTTCACGGACACGGACAGGCGCGTGCACACAGGGGAACATGGCAGCATTGATCTGCGGCCCGTACCCAAGTGGCAGCGCGCCGTGCGGAAGAAGCTGTCGCGCATACCGTTGCTGCGCGGGCTCACGCTGTTTCTGCATCCCGGCATGGGGCTGTTGCTGGCGGCGCTCGCCGTTAACGACGCGCTGACACTCGCGGGCGCGGACTGGAACGGAGGCGTAACGGATACCGTGCTGCTGGCCGCTGCTGTCGCGCTGCTTGTGGTGTTGGTCGTTCGGCACAAAAAGGGCGGCGGCATCGGGGCCGTGCGGCGGTATCACGCGGCTGAGCACATGGCGATCAACTTGTATGAAGTGGGCACGCCTGTGACGGCGGAAAACGTGGCCGCGGCGGAGCGGACGCATCCGCGCTGCGGCACCAACCTCGTGGTCATCATGCTGCCGCTAAGCGTGCCGGTGGCGCTGTTCTGCCCATATGCGCTGG
>JAEWWC010000073.1 GCA_023396555.1 Bacillota bacterium | reverse complement strand
AGTTTGTGTTTCTGCCTGCTGTTTTACGGTTATCAATACTAAGGCGCGGTTCAATGCGTCTTCTCAGGGGCGGCGTGGCTTCGAAAACGGCATGGAAGGCCGAGTTTCGGGGCTTTTCTTTTTCCCGAACGAACTGGGGCAATACTAACGAACGGCAGGGACGCAGCACATGCAGCTTATGGCAGAGCAACAGACATACCGGTTGGACATCAGAAAGATAATGCAGCAGGATCTGCTGGAAGCCCATTTTCAGCAGGTCGTTTCAATGACGCGCAAGTCGGTGTGCGGAATGGAAGGCCTCATTCGGTGCAAGCTGGCGCCGGTTCCACCCAACGCGCTGTTTGAGGCTGCCGAAACCGAAGGGGTTACGGTTCAGCTGGACAGGCAGTGCCGTGAAACAATACTCAGGGAATTTGCCCGCTTTCATGCGGCTTATCCTGACAAGATGCTGTTCATCAATGTGGACGCCTCAGTGCTGGATTCAGTGGGCGGTTCAGGTTACCTGATCCGTCAGGTGGAAAAATACCGTATTCCGCCGGGCCGGGTGGTGGTCGAGATCAACGAAGCCCGGGTGCTGGGCACCGCGGCGCTGAATGCTTTTATACGCGTTAACCGCGAGGCCGGTTTTCTGCTGGCGCTGGACGATGTGGGCGCCGGCTTCTCCAATCTTGACCGCATTGCCATTGTGAAGCCGGATATCATCAAAATCGATATGTCGCTGGTACGTCATATCGAGAGCGATTATCACCGGCAGGAAGTGTTTCGCTCCATGGTGCGGCTCGCCAGCAGGATCGGCGCGGTGGCGGTGGCCGAGGGCGTGGAATCGGAAGAGGAAGCGCTGACAGTGCTGCGGCTGGGAGCCGGCATGATACAGGGATTTTACTTTTCGAGGCCGCAGCGGCTGGAAGGGGACCCGTTCGCAAATTTCCGGGTTGAACATCTGGCGGAGCGATTCAAGGATTATATGGCGCGGTGCGCTGCTGACGAGCGCAGCCGATATGCTGCAACCGCACAGGTGATGAGGGGGGCGTTGAATGAACTGTCCAGGTGCATGGATGTTGACAGTGCACTTCGGGGTATCGTGGACGGCAGTGAGGCGGTGGAATGCGCTTATGTGCTGGATGAAAACGGCATGCAGTGCAGCGGGACTGTTTTCAGGCCCGGCAGTGAAGGACGGCAGAACAGTCTGTTTTATTCCGCAGAGTTGGGCGATGACCATTCGATGAAGCGATATTACTACGGGCTTTCCGGTGAAAAGCATAGCCGTTATATGACGGAGCCCTATGTATCGATGGCCACCGGCAGCCTCTGCGTAACTTTTTCTGAAACATTTTATGACAGCAACGATTTAAAGCGCATACTTTGCATGGACTTCAAAGCTGACCAGATCGTGTAACGTCACCCGTATAGCGTTCCGATTTCTTGATATCAAATCAGTGAAAGCCTACAAAGCAGCACGATACCAAAATCGGGCGCTTTTTTTATCGAAAAAAGACACTATAGGGACATGGTGCATATGATATAACAGACAATGCCACACAGGAGGTGTGAGTATGGATTACAGTGTATACCCCGGAGGGTATCCTGAAAACAATAGTTGGGCCAAATGGGTGATGGAAAACATACAAGGAAACATACCGGAATATGGAATGCCTGCGCCGCCGACCGTGAGGGAGGACCCATATAACGCACGCACAAATCTGGAAGCTGCGCTGATCACTGTCAGGCAGGCCACTGAGGGAGAAGCGGAGGACAGAGCGTCTTATGAATACCTGATCAGCATTGCGCCATCCCAGGAGGACAGGGATATTATTGATGGTATAAGAAACGATGAGATGAAGCACTTCAAGCTGTTTCGCCAGCTCTATTTTGACATTACCGGAGAAAAGCTGCCACCGGTAAAGTCGGCTCCGTTCGAACAGCCCGCTTCTTATTGTGAGGGGCTGAAAAAAGCGCTGCTGGGCGAACAAAGCGCTGTGGTCAAATATCGGAGAGTGCTGTTTGCGATGCGGAACCGGCGGCATATCAACATGATGACGGAGATCATCACCGACGAACTGCGGCATCTGGGATTGTATAATTACCTTTTCAGCAAAAACAGATGCGGGGTCTAGCATCTCCGGGGATAACAAATGCCGCCTCAGTAGCGGGGCGGCATTTTAGTCGGCGATATTAGTCCGGCGGCTGCTCCGGCGGAGATTACACCCGCTTTCTCTTGCCGCAAGTCTGGCACACGGCATAAGTCACTGTTTTGGAGCGCCGTCCGCGAATCAGGAAAAACAGTGCGATCCAGCCGATGATGGGGATGCAGAGCAAGAAAATGTACAGCAGTGTCAGCAGGCAGCCGCGTGGACGCTGTTCCGCCACCGCAGTGACGAATACATTGGGGCTGCCGCATCTTGTACAGACCATTTAGACCTCCGTTCAGTGGAAAAGCCCCGCAGGGCTTTTAATATGTTCGAGTGTTTTATTTTGCTAAAGACATAACATAACCAAGCCGCCGGACCACTTTAAGCGTCAGGCTCATAACCGTTGCGTATGCGGTAAGCCTTAAGCCAGTTCTTCGGGACGGATCACGCCGCGTGTCAGCGCATCGTGGCGGAGCGTGTCGTACATGCCCGCCATGCTGGTATTCATGTAAGGACCGACATACAGTAGGCCAAGTATATTACAGGTAAGTGCAGACAGCAGCCACCAGCCAATGAAGCTCAGGCACAGGCAGAATATTTTGCCCTTGTGGCCTTGTGTCATGCGCATGGAGAGCTTGAGCGCCTCCGTGGGGCGGACGTTTGGACAGTCAGCCAGTATGTACGGCGTCATCGAATAGGCGAAGGATTTGACGATACCGGGGACGATGAACAGCAGTGACCACAGGAAGATGAACAGCTCCATCCACAGTATGCCGCCCAGACTGCGGCCATAGTCCGAAAAGCCCCGGGAAAACATGTAGTTGATATCTCCTCGTCCCCCACGCCACACGTTCAGGCAAAAGGCGGAGTATCCCACGACCAAGGGAGGAAAAAGCAATAACGGCCCCACAAACGTAAAGCTTGATGCACCGATGATCAGCACAAACAGAATATAGGCCCCGATCGATTCGCCGTACTGTGATCTGAACATTGCTTTAGCCCGATTTTTAAGCTCGGAACGGATATACATATAATAATACCCCTTTCATATATTGGTTATATGATAACAAAAAAGGGGCCGTATAGCAATCGGAAGTGCGGTGTATGACGACTTTATCGCTTGAAATTGTATTATTTCAGCAGCGCCGTTAATTCCGGGGATACAAACATGCCGCTTCTCTTTTTTGCGGTGTCCAGACACCCGTCCACGGTACGGAGTATATCGCTGCTGGTGAGGCTGGCAAGCTGCGCAGTCTTCAGTTCCATAAAGCCGGCTGAAAAGCTGATGCCGTGGATGCCCTGTGCGCCAAACACGGCGTCCATCGTATCATGGATGCGGCGGGTGATGGTTTCAGCCATGAGGATGCCGGCTCCCGGAAATACAAAAAGAAACAAATTGTTCCCGGGATGGCCGATGATATCATGCCGGCGTGTACACTGGCGGGCTATTTCTGCAAAACGGTTCAGCACATCGCGACTCGTCAAGCCGTTATATGATTCTGATTCACTTAAACCTTCAACAGCCGCCATGCCAATGGAAACCGTATTGTCGGAGCCGGCCTTATGCATGAGACCTGCCACAATACCGATCAAGTTTTGCCGGTTGACAGTGCCCGGAACAGTTTGGAGGTCCAGCTCGCGTGTGAGCAGCTGTTCATATTGCTTTTCCCGGGAGATGTCTGCAAAGGAAGCGATGGTCCGCGTTCCCTGAGCTGCCTCAACTATGCTCATGCTGTAACGCAGCGTCTTCATAATGGGCATGCTGCCGATCACAAAAGTGTGATTTGTGACGGCGCTGCGCACAGGCTCCCCCGTTTTCTGCACATGGGTGAAGCTTTGCCACAGCTGGCATACGGCGCAGTCGGGTGTTTCCCCGCACGTTTGATCAGTGCGGTGGACGGATGCGCACCGCAGAACCCGGCCAAGGGAATGATCCTTATAATGCTTTGGGGTCAGAGAAAAGAGCGCAAGCAGAAAAGGGTTGATGTTGATGATCTTCATATCGCCACCGAGTACTGCGATACCCACGGGCGCATGTTTATAGAGTGCGGAAAAATAACTGTCCTTCATTATGCTCCCCCATGTCTGCTGCGAATTAGGCTTCGTTCAAACCGTGTGTATGATACAACGGAGAATTAAAGATACAGTCATTATAACCCGCAATCGGTGCGGTGGCAATACACGCCGACATTAGAAAATTACGGGATGATATGGAAATATTGTTCCGTGCCTGCGATCCGGTTGCCTTGCAGACAGGATCAAAAGATAATCAGGGAAGTGGTCAATAATTCACGTGTATCAGATAGAATGAATAGCTGTTGGTGTTCCAGCCGATGTCCCACGGGACGCGGTAGCGGTCCAGATTGTGAGAATTCACCAGCGGATAGCCCTTGGAGTCCTGGCCGGTCACGATGGATATATGGCTTACGTCGCCTTTGTAGGCATAGGCGATGATGTCGCCGGGCCGCAGGTCAAACGCAGCCTTGTACACATCGGGATATTTGCCGCGTGCCAGCTGAGAACCACGCCCGCTGTACAGCAGGTAGTCTTTTAAGCCCTGAGCATTGACCCAGGCGCGGCTTCCCTTGCCCGCTTTGTAATTCCACTTGCTGTTTTTCTTGAACCCGCCGCCTTCGTACAGCGCCTGTGAAGCAAAGTTCGCGCAGTTGCCGCCCAGCGGATTGTAGTCCGTGTATTCTTCGTTGTACTTGTAACCGTTACTGCCGTCCGAAGCGGCACCGCAGTAGGCGTCCGCATATTGGACTGTAGCTTTTCGGGCGTCGCTCAAGCCTGCGAGGTCAGCTGGGGCATGGGCGGCGATGAATTCGGTCATTTCAGGTGTGTAGATATCGGCTTTGAACGATTTTGTCATCGGATCGTCGTACCACTCGCGGCTGATGATCCAATCGTTCTCGTTCTCCCCGGGAATCAAATCAATTGAATGGTAACTGCCCATGCGAAACATGTTGAATGACTCCGGGTCGTCGGAGTACGCATAGGAGTATTCGGTGGATACTATCAGATAAAACGCATAGCCCCGGCCTACAGCTTTACTGCGCACTATGGAGATGCGGCTGCTGATATCCAGCAGACGAACCCCCTGTTTTTCTGCCCAGTTTTTCAGATACCGCGACCGAAACACTTCGTTTTCGTATGCCCACTGCCCGTTGCGTTCTTCCGTCAGAAACATGGCTTTCAGCGTATCTGTATCACCGGACAACACGCATCTGTCCCGCTGAGAATACAGAGAGGCCAGTACGGCAGCCCAGTCCGGCTCCGGCTCATACTGCGCTATGGTTTCCAGCCCGTCATTTTGGACCATCCCAAGTAAAAAAGATAATACGGCAATAAAAAAAATAAGAGAAGCATATCCGATAAGCGTTGTTTTTTTTATAGCCTTGATCACGTACATGCGGAACTCCTTAGGCAGCGCTAATCTATATGTATGAAGCAGCCGGTTTTAATAGAATCGAAGAATTGCATATAGATAATACAGTATATTATTGAAGTGGATGAAAAGCACTGATCGTATTGACAATACAAGCAATATTGATATAATAAGCCGGTAAAATATAATAATATTAAACGAAATTACCAGACAAAAATCGACATAATACGCAAAAATTCACACTCTTAATAACAATAAAATCTCCGTTTAACGGGCATATTCTGATGCATATTCCGGTATGATATAAAAAGCCGGTTTGCCGGACAACCATTGCAGACCGTCTTAAGATATAGTTAAGCGCAGGAAGAATCTATGAAAACCCTTATTGCACGTTTTTGGAACAAGGTAAACCAAGTATTTGCAGGGCACAAAGACACTCCGGATCTGGAGGAAACACCCGAGATCGACCCGGTAAACATCTCCGAACAGCCGGCCGAACAATCACGCTACTTCCGGAGATTGAAAAAGAGGCTCAAAAGCAAGGACTTAGCGGAGCAGCAAGAGATATTCGAATTTATGCCGGATAGAATTGTCTCAAAGCCTGCCGGACGTATACGTCAGCCATGGAGCCTGAAGAAAAAGATTCTTATCAGCGTGCTGGGCGCAGTACTGGTTTTAATGATCGGCAGCGGGGCATATGCTTACGCCATACTGCAAAACCCCATGGGCCAATTTGAAAATGTTGCGCAGCAGTTTGAACGGCCCGTAATGAAAACACAGTCTCCAACGCAAGGACAGACTGAGGATGCCGCCGATATGACCGACAGCATTTCGCCGACACCCAATGAGTATGATAATTTGCTCTCTCAGGCGGATATGTCCCTGCTGAACAAAATAGTCAACGTGCTGCTGATCGGTGTGGACCATGCGGTGGAGCGGGATACATGGAACGGCAAAAAGGCCTTCCATGCGGACGTCATGCTGGTGCTGGCAATAAACACCGATACAGGCACAGTGGATATGATTTCGCTTCCGCGTGATACATATTCGGAGATCCCCGGGGTAAAGGGAAGATATAAGCTCAACGCTTCCATCGACTGCGGGGGTGGATGGCCTACCGAGGGCGGGTTCAATAAGGTCTGCGAATCAGCCGAATGGATGCTGGGCGGGATACCGGTGGACTACTATTATGCGGTAGACATGAACGCCGTTAAAGGCCTCGCGGACACCATTGATGGCGTAGATTATAATGTGGATGTCGATTTCATGATGCAGGGTCGCTCATACAAGAAAGGTCTGCAGCATCTGGATGGCCAGGGGGTGCTGGATTATCTGCGCGTGCGCAAGGAGCTGGGAGAGTTATCGGGCGACAAGAATCGCGTCGACCGGCAGAAACGTATGCTGGTGGCGATATTCGATAAGCTCAAAGCAGCAAACCTACTTGTCAAGATACCCGATCTGATGGGCGCGTTTGACGGGAATTTGTATACCAACACCACGCTGGCACAGACAGCGGGGTTGGCCGCGTTTGCGTACAACGTGGACAGCAAGAATATCCGCATCCATTCCATGGGCGGGCAGCAGCGCATGGTATATAACTGGAGCTTTTGTCTGACGGATCAGAACGCCCGTGTGAAGCTGATAAATGACGTCTATGGTGTGGATGTGCCGGTTTATAAGGATTTTGTGCCCAGCACAATCATATCCAAATGGAATGCGCTGGAGTCCGGCGCGGTGCGCAGGGGAGCAAAGAGCGTGCTCTCAAAGGTGAAGGCCAAACTGGACGCGGACGCGAAGCTGCCCATATACGGAGAGCCGACACCGACCCCTGCGCCGACGGCAACGCCAAACCCGACCACGAAACCAACCACAAAACCGACCACAAAACCAACCACGGAACCGACTGCGGAACCGACTGCGGAACCGACTACGAAGCCGACTGAGAAACCGACTGAGAAACCGACCGAGAAGCCGACCGAGAAGCCGACTGATCCACCGAATCCGACTCTGGTGGATACACTCGAATCCACTACAGTATCCGTTCGTGCCATGATCAGTCCGATTGGCCTGCAGTTTATTACGTTGAAGACCGGGGCACCGAAAGGATACCAGCAGTACACGGACGCGGAACGGAGCTTCTACAACCATGTGTGCGGC
>JAEWWC010000058.1 GCA_023396555.1 Bacillota bacterium | reverse complement strand
GCCGGCCTGTTCCTATTAAGCCGCATGCAGTCGGACACGCCCTCGTGGTATATCGTGGTATCCATGGCGCTGACGGGGGTGGGTTCCGGGCTGTTCCAGACGCCCAACAACAGCGCGCTGATGGGCAACGCCCCGGCGCAAAACCGCGGCGTCGCGTCCGGCATGCTGGCCACCGCACGCAACATGGGCATGGTGCTGGGCGTGGCGTTCTCGGGGCTATTGTTCTCGCTGTTCGCGGGGCGGGCAGGCGGCTCGGGCACCGCGGCACTGGCGGAAACCTCTCCTGCCGCTTTCATCTACGCGATGCGCCTCACGTTCATCGTGGCCGCGTGCGTGGCGCTGGGCGCGATGGCCGCGTCGCTCACCAAAGGCCGCGTTCGCGAGCGGCAGGCCAGCGAAAACAAGGCGTGACGGCTACTAACGGTACGAGAATACTGACGCAAATGAAGAACAGACGGGCCGGACCGCCTGTTTTCTTTTTTTGAGCAGAAGCTGTCTTTTGATCTTTAGTCTGAATGCAGGCCCGGCTCGAAATATTATTTTTTCCCCGATAATACAAAACATGTATGGCATATCAAAAGACCCGCGTGAAGGATACTAATGATGTGAATACGATGAAAGGAGTCCTTCTATGTCACAATTGAACAAACTTGAGCTTCAGCATTTACGGCATCTTATCGGGGCGCATGATACGGCATTTCAAAAAATGAACACATACGCCCAGCAGTCTTCCGACCCGCAGATTAGGGCTTACTTTGAGAAGTCCGCGCAGGACGCGCAGAAGACCAAACAACAGCTGATGTCATTCCTGGGTTAGGAGGAGATACGAAAATGATGAACCAGAACACATCCCAAGCAGGCGGCACCCTGCAGGAAAAGGCCATGGTCAACGACACGATGGGCTCGGTGAAAGCCAGCCTGACGACGTATGCCAACGTGATATCCGAATGCTCCAATCCGAATCTGCGGCAGACGATACAGCAGATCAGGAACAGCGATGAAACGTCGCAATACGAGCTGTTCAAGCTGGCGCAGAGCAAAGGCTTCTATCAGCCGGCGACAATGGCAGACGACAACGAAGTGCAGCAGGTGAAAAGCCAGCTGAGCAGCGGCTGACAGGCCTCACGGCTTTCAGCCGGCACCCATTTCATCGGGGGAATTAAAACCCCGCACACATGCGCCCCGCTTTTTGCGGGGCGTTTTGTTTAGCCGGATTATTTCCGAATATTCGCCTCAAAGGACGCGTTGTTCCTGGATGCTGCCGCCCAGCTCATATGTTTTGCCGCAGCCCTATACTCCAATTGCGAACAGCGGCTTGATTTTTTGCTGATTTCACATATAATTCTTCATTGTCCGCCGGAACATTTGGCGTCTGTCCGACGTCTTAAGCGTTGGAAAATTGCACGGGAAAATTACTAAAGTGTAAATTTTTCTGGGATGCGCAATAAAAATGTTGGTACTGAATGAGCGGCTGTATTAATATAAAGCGTGTTGCCGTTTGACAGCATAAAACGCCGGCAGCTTGCCGGGATAAACATACATATTATAATGAAAGAGCAGATACATATGATGAAGAGGTTGAGGGGAACTGGGAACGACTATCTGGAGGATTCCGCGGAAAACGGCATCGACCGGGTGAAGGTGGACGGCGTTAAGCCCCGCAGGAAAAAGGGCGGGCGCTGGAGCAACAAAAAGATCATTGTCATGGGCATCGTGGGCGCGCTCGTGCTGATACTCATCGGCGGCGGCGCTTACGCTTATTCCATCTGGACCGACCCGATGGCGCAATTCAACAACGTTGAGGATCAGATCACTCCTCCGCCGGCGCAGACGGAAGCGCCGCAGGTCACCGACGATCCGTCGGATTCGGCCACGCCGGGCCCTTCGCCCACGATAGACCCGTACGAGGCGCTGCTGGCTCAGTCGGACACCGGCTTTTTGAAGGATACCGTCAACATAATGCTGATCGGCGTGGACCATGCGGTGGAGCGCGACACGTGGAGCGGCAAAAAGGCGTTCCATTCGGACGTGATGATCGTGCTGTCCGTCAACAAGGCGACAGGTGCGGTCAACATGATCTCGCTCCCGCGCGATACGTACGCCCAGATACCCGGCGTGGACGGCATATACAAGCTGAACGCGTCCATCGACTGCGGCGGCGGCTGGCCCACGGAAGCCAACAATTATTCCATGAGCGGCTTTGAAAAGGTGTGCGAGTCGGCGGAATGGATGCTGGGCGGCATACCGGTGGACTACTACTACGCGGTGGATATGAACGCCGTGAAGGGGCTGGTGGACGCCATCGGCGGCGTGCAGGGCTTCGACGTGGAGATGGACTTCAAAATGCAGGGCCGCTCCTACACAAAGGGCGTGCAGGACATGAACGGCCAGGCCGTGCTGGATTATCTGCGCGTTCGCAAGGGCATCTCCAGCGCTGGTGATCTCAACCGCATCAACCGCCAGAAGAAGATGCTGGTGGCCATATTCAACAAGATCAAGTCAAACGGCCTGTTGACGAGCATCCCCAATTTGCTGGACGCGTTCGACGGCAACCTATACACCAACACCACGCTGCCCCAGACTGCGGCGCTGGCGGCTTTCGGCTACAACGTGAACCCCGACGACATCGGCATGTACTCGATGGGCGGCAAATACAACTACGGCATATTCAACTGGAACTTCGTGCTGACGGACCAGAAGGCGCGCGTGGCGCTGATCGAGCAGATATACGGCGTGAAGGTGGACCAGTACAAGAATTTCACCGCAGCGGCGGCGGAAACCAGGTGGGAAGACATGCGGGCCCCGGTGATTCAGAAACAGGCTGAAAAGGCGCTGGCCAAGGTGAAGGCCAAGCTGGACGCGGATGCCAAGCTGCCCATTTACGTGGCCCCGACGCCCACGCCCTCGCCGACGCCCAAGCCCACGCCGACACCCAAGCCGCCGGTAACGACGCCGACACCGACGCCCTCACCGACGCCCACCCCGACGCCGACGCCCACCCCGACGCCGACGCCGGAGATCACCGGCGAACCGCTGTCCGGCAGCGCGGTACTCAGCAACTCGTTCATGCTGCTGAGCGCAACGGGAACAGGCCAAAACCGCGTTACGCTGGCCGCCACCACCGTGATACCGCCGGGATACAGGCAGTATCTGCCGGACGGCCCGCTGTGGACGCTGTACAACAAGACGGTCGCCGCCTGTGCAGCGCTTGGTTCGCAGGGCGGCACGGATGCGAAAAAAACCGCCAACGATCAGGTGATCGCAGACGTAAGGTCGCTGTGCGGCACGTTCTCCATCCCGCTGTCTGCCAGCTACTGGCGCGTCAACTACGAGAGCGACAAGAGCTTCAATGAGGTAACTGTAGACTTCAACTGAACAAACCGCTTTATAATGAGAGGCCGGAAATCCGGTCTCTTTTTTTACCTTTTCGGGAACTTCTCGCGCTTCCATGTCGTCCAAACAACGGATATAATATACATATTATTCCGACCATGGCATCTCCTCACATGTGGGAACAAACCGGACAAGCTGTGCGGTTGAGTATATACTAAGGAATTATGAAGATGAAAAGAAAGATCAGGGACGACGCAAACCGATCGGCACAGGTGCCCGACTATACGCTGGATTTTCTGGATGCGGACGACTCAAGTGCGAAACCGTCCGGTGAAAAAACGAAGCCCCGCAGCGGCTGGACCAGAAAAAAGATCGTGCTCCTCAGCATCGTCGGCGTGGTGGTGCTGGCGCTGGCGGGCGCGGGCATCTGGTACTGGACGCTCCGCAGCGATCCCATGGGCGGGTTCGACACCGCGATCAATCAACTGACGCCGGCTCCTGACGCGGCGCAGACCGCGGCTCCCGGCGCTTCGATGGAGCCGGGCGCAACAGCAACGCCCAGTCCGCTGGACCTGCTGATGGCGCAGGCGGACACCAGCTTTTTGAAGGATACCGTCAACATACTGCTTATCGGCGTGGACCATTCGGTGGACCGCGATACCGAAGAGTGGGTGAAGCATGGCGGCAAGCAGGCGTTCCACTCCGACGTGATGCTGGTGCTGGCCGTCAACAAGTCTACAGGCACGGTCAACATGATCTCGCTCCCGCGTGATACGTACGCCCAGATACCGGATATCGACGGCATATACAAGCTGAACGCCTCCATCGACTGCGGCGGCGGCTGGCCTACGGAAGCCAACCAATATTCGCCGAAGGGCTTCGAGAAGGTCTGCGAGGCGGCTAGCTGGATGCTGGGCGGCATTCCGGTGCAGTATTATTATGCCGTAGACATGAACGCCGTCAAGGGGCTGGCGGACGCCGTCGGCGGCGTGCAGGGCTTCGATGTGGAGATGGACTTTGAGATGGCGGGCCGCAAATACAAGGCGGGCGTGCAGGACATGAACGGGCAGGCGGTGCTGGACTATTTGCGCGTACGCAAACACATCGATGATTCAGGCGACTTAAACCGCGTCAACCGGCAGAAGAAGATGCTGGTGGCCATATTCGACAAGATCAAAAAGAACGGGCTGCTGACCAGCATCCCCGGTCTCATCGAAGCCTTCGACGGCAACCTTTACACCAACGTGCCGCTCTCGTATACGGCGGGCCTCGCGCTGTTCGCCATGGATGTGGAGCCGGACAGCATCGGCATGCACTCGATGGGCGGCCGTTATTATAACGGCATATTCAACTGGAACTTCGTCATCACCGACCAGAAGGCCCGCGTGGAGCTGATCAAACAGATATACGGCGTGGACGTGCCGGAGTATTCGGACTACGCCGCCCCGGCAGCCACCCGGCTCTGGGAGCGTATGCGCGCCCCCGTCATTAAAAGCCAGGGCTTAAAAGCGCTGGCCAAGGTGAAGGACAAGCTGGACGCGGACGCGAAGTTGCCTGTATACACGCCGCCGACGCCCACGCCCCCCGCCGTGACACCGACGCCCCCACCGCCCGCAGAAACGTCAACGCCGACACCCCCGCCCGCGACACCCACGCCCGCGCCGGAAGACACCGGCGAAGCGTTAAACAGTGGTGCGGTGCTGAACAGGCTGGCGAACACAACAGGTACCCGCGCGGATACCGTTACGCTGAACACCGCCGGCATACCGTCAGGATTCCGGCAGTATCCGGAGGATGGTCCTGTCTGGGCGCTATACAACAAGGCGGTGAGAGAGTGCGAAAAGCTCTCGGCCAGCGGCTCCACCAGCGCGATGAAAGCCGCCAACGATCAGGCGGTCGCGGACGTCACCTCCATCAGCGCCACCTTCGGTATTACCGTGACCAAGGATTACTGGCGTGTCAACTACGAGAAGAACAAAAACGAGATATTCGTAGACTTCAACTAAAGGCCCTTTTAAGACCGGCTTTGAACAGCCGGTCTTAATCTATTCCCCGCGGTTACGCCTCCCTCTGCTGTCTTATACTGCAATAAATTAATCAAAGTGTAAACTTTTTTGGTATAAAGAGATAAAACAGTTGGAAACATACCAAAGTTTGTATTATATTAGTTTATGTTAAATCAGTGTAAACCAGTTTGTTATATCGGCATTAACCGCGACAACCTGTCCGGATAAGCATATATCACAAAGGAAGAGCAGTCCCACATGAAGAGTAAGAATTGGTGGTTCGGAAGGAAAGACAGACACGACGGCGAGCAGCAATCCGAGGGTATGGATTATGCGGGCGATGGGCTGGAGAACAGCCCGGATGAAACGGACGCCGGCAGCGCTGAAGACAGCGCCGTCGGGCAAAGCAGTGCGGGCAGTATGAAATCCGCAAAGAAGAAGGCCGTATGGTTTGGCAGCAGCAAAAAGGCCGCCGCAGCGGACGCCGGACAGGACTCCCCCGGTGAGCCTTTCACATTTGGCGCGGATACAGAGAACGAAGCAACCGGTCAGCCGGATAGAAAGGTCCGCAAGCGCTGGAGCACAAAGAAGATCGTCGCACTCAGCATCGTGGGCTTTGTCGTGCTGCTGCTGATCGGTGCGGGCGCATGGGCCTGGTCCATCTGGACCGACCCGATGGCGCAGTTCAACCAAGTGGCGGACCAGATCACGGCGCCGCCGCCCACTTCTCAGGCCACGAAGGACCCGTCGGATTCCTCCATACCGGGCCCCACCGCCACGCCGGATCCGTACGAGGTACTGCTGGCGCAGGCCGATACCGGCTTTTTGAAGGACATCGTTAACATCATGCTGATCGGCGTGGACCATGCTGAGGAGCGCGATACGTGGAGCGGCAAAAAGGCGTTCCACTCGGACGTGATGATCGTGCTTTCCGTCAACAAGGTGACGGGCGCGGTCAACATGATCTCGCTCCCGCGCGATACGTACGCTAAGATTCCCGATATCGACGGCATATACAAGCTGAACGCATCCATCGACTGCGGCGGCGGCTGGCCCTCAGAAGCCAACAAGTATTCCATGAGCGGCTTCGAGAAGGTGTGTGAGTCGGCGGAATGGATGCTGGGCGGCATACCGGTGGACTACTACTACGCGGTAGACATGAACGCCGTCAAGGGGCTGGTGGACGCAATCGGCGGCGTGCAGGGCTTCGACGTGGAGATGGACTTCAAGATGCAGGGGCGTTCGTATAAGGCGGGCGTACAGGACATGAGCGGCCAGGCCGTGCTGGACTATCTGCGCGTACGCAAGGGCGTCTCGGAGGCGGGCGACCTCAACCGCATCAACAGGCAAAAAAAGATGCTGGTCGCCATATTCGACAAGATCAAGTCAAACGGCCTGCTGGCGAGCATCCCCAATCTGCTGGACGCGTTTGAGGGCAACCTGTACACCAATACTACGCTGCCGCAGACGGCGGCGCTGGCGGCTTTCGGCTACAACGTGAACCCCGACGACATCGGCATGTATTCGATGGGCGGGCGCTCCTGTGCCGGCATATTCAACTGGAACTTCGTGCTGACGGACCAGGATGCGCGCGTGGCATTGATTGAGAAGATATATGGCGTCAAGGTGGATAAATACAAGGACTACTCCTACTCAGCGGCTGTGGCGAAATGGAACCGGATGCAGCTGCCCGTTGTCCGAAAGGGCGCGGAAAGCGTGCTGTCCAAGGTGAAGGCCAAACTGGACGCGGACGCCAAACTGCCCGTATACGGGGCGGCCACGCCGACTCCCGAGCCGACGGAAACAACGCCGCCTGTGACGACGCCGACGCCGCCTGTCACAACACCCACACCGCCTGTGACGACGCCCACACCGCCTGTGACGACACCGACGCCGCCTGTAACGACGCCGACGCCGCCCGCCACTACGGAAAGCTCCGGCGAAGAAGCGGTTTCCTCCGGCATCCTGCTGACGAACAGGCTGGCATTGCCGGGCACGGCGGGCAGCGTAACGCTCACCTCTGGCGCACCGAA
Source organism: Bacillota bacterium (assembly GCA_023396555.1). GTDB lineage: Bacteria > Bacillota > Clostridia > Christensenellales > SZUA-584 > SZUA-584. The sequence continues at coordinate 50,731 of JAEWWC010000058.1, read as the reverse complement.
GGGATACCGCCAGTATTTGCCCGACGGACCGGAATGGGCGCTATATCACAAATGCCGGGATCAGGTCGATTCATTGTCCTCCGGCAGCGTTGAAGCAGTTAAAACCAACATTGAGTCATTGTGCAAGCTATTCTCCATCAGCCTGCCCAGCTGGCGCGTGAACTATGAGAGCAAAAATGAGGTCGTCGTGGACTTCAGATAATTTACGGTATATCAGGGCCGGCGGTGCTCCCGCCGGCTTTTTATTTCCTCCGTTGCGTTTTTCGGTGCTTCAAAATAAATGACCTGCTCAATATAAAAGACGGCTCGTATCCCGTCCTTGTTTCTGGATATACCGTTATCTCCAACATGAATGCTTCATTTTAGAATACTTCCGAAAAACGCATATAAAAAACGGGTTGCGCCGAACCCGTCTTTCATATATACACATTATTGGAACAGATAGCCCGTCATCGATATGGAGCCGTATACCCGCGCGTCGTTGAACACCGTCAGACCATCCGCCGCGTCCGCCGCGCCCAGCGCGTACAGCAGCGGAAAGTAATGGTCCGGCGTGAAGAACGCCTTCTCTGCGGACTCACCCGCGCTGCGGTAATCCGCCACTGAAGCGTAATCTCCCTCCTCGATGCGCCCGCGTATGTACCGGTCGAACGCGTCCGCCCACGGGAAGCCGCCCGGCACGTTCCAGCCGATCAGGTGCAGATTGTGCACCACGTTGCCGCTGCCCAGTATCAACACGCCGTCGTCGCGCAGCGGGGCCAGCGCGCGCCCCAGCTCAAGGTGTGCTTGCGGGCTTTTACGCGCATCCACGCTCAGCTGCACCACCGGCACGTCCGCCTCCGGGAACAGGTGCACCAGTACCGACCATGTGCCGTGGTCGATGCCCCAGCCGTTGTCCGTTACCGTTCCGGGCAGCAGCGCCTTGACCCGCTTCGCCAGCTCCGGCGAGCCGGGCACGGGGTATTTCACCTCGTAGAGCGGACGCGGGAAGCCGTACATGTCGTACACCATGCGCGGCTGCGCCGCGTCCGATGTGCGCGTGCCCTCACCGTACCAGTGGGCCGACACCGCGAGTATCGCCTGCGGACGCGGCAGCATCCCGCCGATGCGCCGCCATTCGCGCGTAAACGCGTTGTCCTCTATCGCGTTCATCGGGGAGCCGTGCCCCGCGAACAGCACCGGCATCCGTTTCCCGTCCGTCATGGCTTAAGCCGCTCTGCTCAGTATTTGATGAACTTGCTGCCGGGAGCGCCGCAGATGGGGCACTTTTCCGGAACAGCCTTCTCGATGTTGCCGCACACAGGGCACAGGTAGTAGAACACTTCGCCTTCCGCGTCCAGATTGTCCAGCGCTTCCTGATAAAGCCGCGCGTGCACCTCTTCCGCCTTCATTGCGCCGGTAAACGAAATGATCGCACCCTTGTTGCCCTCGGCCTCCGCCTGCTTCACGAAATCCGGGTACATATCCTTATATTCGTAGGTTTCGCCCGCCACCGCGTCCTTCAGGTTGTCTGCCGTGCTGCCAACCTTGCCGGCTACGTCGAAGTGCTTGAGCGCATGAATGGTCTCCGCGTCCGCAGCCGCACGGAACAGTTTGGCCGCGTTCAGCTTACCGTCTGCCTCCGCCTTTTTAGCATACGCCGTATACTTTCTGTTCGCCTGGGATTCACCCGCAAATGCCGCCATTAAATTGTCCTGTGTGTTGCTCATTGTCATCGTACCTCCATTTACATATTATTATTTTGGATTGTTCCCTTTTGCCGTGCTTTCTATCGGGAACCTTAATTTCACGGTCATTATATCACCACATTATGGGACTTGGCAATACTTATTCGTAATTATTATTAATAATTTTTTACCCTCCCTTGGGCGGCGTTAAGTGTATAAGGTTACGGTGGAATAGGGTGGAATAGGCCTCTACAGAGTATATGCCCTCTGACAGCCCCAGTTCACCGTTGGGGCTTTTCGTCTGCCCTCCTCCCCCGTACGCAGAAATATCCGCCGGTTTAATAAAGTTGAACGGTTCTGAAATAAATTCTGTGGCATCATCTAAGGCAGCTAAAGCTTCGTTCAATATGAAAGGGATGCCATGAAAAAGAAATCGTTTCTGATGTACAGGGATTACGGCGATGTGTTTGAGTCGATGAGCAACGAGGACGCCGGACTGCTCATTAAGGGGCTGTTCGCGCATGAGGAAGGCAGAAGCGTATCGCTGGAAGGCCAGATCAAGGCGACTTTCATGCTACTGGCTAAACAGCTGGACCGCGACCGCGTCAATTACACGGCGATGTGTGAACGCAACCGCGCCAACGGCATGAAAGGCGGCAGGCCGTCCAAAAGCGACGAAGCCCCGGAGGAAACCGGCGATGCCCCGGATAAATCCATAGAAACCGGCAATAACCCAACGGAACCCACCGAATCCCACAGCCAGCCCAAAATAAGCTATAAGGATAAGGACAAGGATACGGATACGGATAAGGATAAGGAGAGTGTGTTTATACGCGGCGGCGGGCCGCACACACACACCCCTACTTCCAAACCCCGTTTTCAAAAGCCGACGCTGGATGACGTGAAGGCCTACTGCGCCGAGCGGGGCTGCGGCGTGGACGCACAACGCTTCATGGACTTCTACGAGTCCAAGGGTTGGATGGTGGGCAAATCGCCGATGAAGGACTGGCGGGCTTCCGTGCGCCTATGGGAGCAGGACGCGCGCGCCGCGCCGGGCAAGGATAAACCCAAGGTGATCGAATACATATACAGCGAGGTGCTATGATGGAGCTGACATTTGAAAACGCAATGCACTGCGACAAGTGCAACAATACCGGGCTGGTGCCGGTGGTAGAGAACGGCAGGAACATGTATGCCAAATGCTCGTGCGACGCCCAGAGGCATTCACTGATCGCGCTGAAGAAGTCCGGCCTGGAGGACTCCATCAGCCGGTTCCGCTTCGACAACTTTGTGGCGAAGGAGGACTTTCAGAAGCGCATGCTCAAGCTGTGCCGCGACTTCATCGCGCAGAAGGACAGCCGGTTCCTGTACATCAGCGGGCAGACGGGGACGGGCAAGACGCACCTGGGTACCGCGGTATGCGAGCACTTCATCAGCAGCGGGCGCACGACGCTATACATCACCTTTCAGCAGTTGATGAACGAGATGAAGAGCGCCGTCAACGACGAGGCGTACGGCGATGTGCTATCCCGCTATGGCAAAGCGGAGGTGCTGTACATCGATGACTTCATGCGGAACGAACCGACGGCTGCGGACTTAAAGCACACCTTTGAGCTGATCAACCGGCGCGTGGTGAACCGGGGCATCACCATATTCACGTCCGAGAAGTCAATGGAAGAGATCGTCGGGTACGACGAGGCGCTGGGCGGGCGCATCATGCATATGTGCGGGCAGTTCTGCTTCTGCATCGGGTACAAGGCGGGGCGCAACTACCGGCTGAAGCGAAAGCCTGAGGGCGTGTGAGCGGCGCACACTCCCGCCGCGTGGTGTGGCGGGCCGACGGGCGGTGATGTTATATGCATTATGGTTATAGCCGCTACGGATATAAGGCGTGGCGTTCCATAGAGCCAGAGCGTTTTGTGGCAAATGTTGAATCCGCTGCCGTCATGGTATATACTGTAACTGGAACAGAAATACTTTCGGAGGCAGATATTATGCGCAACACAAGCAGGGTGCTCGCCATCATCGGCGCGGCCATATCCATACTGTTCGGTATATTCATGTGCTTCGGCGGACTTACCTTCCTGAACGACAGCCTGTGGGAAAGCGCATATGACAGCTCGCCGCACATCGACAGCGCAACTGTTATTGAAGGAAACCACACGGCAGGTGCGGTATTCCTAAGCTTCGGCATCGCGGCAATCATTGCGGGCGTGCTGGGGGCGGTGAGCGGCATCATCGTGAAGCGGAAGAACATGGCTTCGGGCGCAATGCTGATCGTCGCGGCGGTAATCAGCCTGTTTACCTTCTTCAACGTAGCGTCCATGACGCTGTTCATCATCGGCGCGGTGATGGCAATGAGGCGTGAGCCACAGCCCGTGATGGTTCCGTATCCCGCCTACCCGCCGCAGTATTACCCGTATCCCCCGCAACCGCAGTATCCGCCGCAATTCCCGCCGCAGCAGTATTCGCAATACCCGCAACCGCCGACGCAGACTCCGCCGGAGCCGCCGAAATAGGCAAACGCAAAGGGACAATAACGCGTCCCTTTTTTGATGGAAATAAAAAGGCTTCCCCTCGAGGGGAAGCTGGCACCGAAGGTGACTGATGAGGTGTAGCGCCGTGACTGTACCCTCGACACCTCATCCGGCACTGCGTGCCACCTTCTCCTCAAGGAGAAGGCTTTTTGCTACGGCGACTGAAAGGCTCCCTCAAACGACCACCCCAAAAAGTTGCGCTTTTCGGGGACCCCGGTTCGGAGCTGTCACCGTAGGTACTGAGGGAGGGATACTTCGCAGCTGCTGCGCGGTCACTCCCTCCGGCGCTACGCGCCACCTCCCTCATCCGAGGGAGGCTAATTCGTGCGATAGAGCATCAGCCGGCGTATGCCGAGTGCACTTCACAAGGTGAGGGGAGCGTAGAACAAGATGTTGAGGAGATCGAAAGACAGTGAGGTGATAATCCTTCTCTTTAGTCCAAGCGTAGATAATATTGACACATACATACATTATGTTACACTAAATACAAGCCACTAATTTCATCTAAGTATTAAGGGAGAATATTATGTTATATAGTGCACTTATAGGGGCTTTGGTTGTTTTCGTATTTTCTCTGCCTAAATTGATTAAAGCTATTGTTGAAACAACAAAAGAAAAAAACGCAATGAACAAAATGATTATTGAAACACCAGACGGACAAACGGAAGTCTTTTATTACAAAGGGAAGGCATACGACAAGAATATGTATATTGATTACAGGGTCGATCAATTTAACGATTTAGCTTATAAAAGAGGCCGCAATTTATCTGAAGATGATTTCGGAGAATTTATCAAAATAGCAAATATACGGCTAAATAAAACTGATAAGGCAGCGATGGGCGCTGCTGATCTGGCGGCTATACAAAAATATCAGGAACATTTACAGCACTATTTTGAAGCTGATCTATGAGGAAACATTCTTATTCACTGATGGAAAGCTGATTTTTACATTGAGGAACAAGCGTAGGGCTGAAACATTAAGGCACAACTAGGCATCATAAAGGAGACCGCAAATGAATGGAAATTCTGCCGGTTACTTTATAGGTAGGACGGTTGGCGCATTGGCGGTAGCCTTTGTTTTCGTTTTTATCTTCAGGTTTATTATCAATGCCATGGGCAAGCCGATTTCTAGAAGTGCCACAAAGTCATCAGCATATCCTTTGGGATTGGCATGTTTTTAATAGCCATTGGGTTGCTATCAGTGAGTTCATACAATTAGCGGGGAAAATATCGTCACCGCACTAATCATGGGCGCTACGCTGCTTTTGGCGCTTACAAGTCATGCAAAACGATGTGGGTAGAAAAAGATGAAGAGATATGAACGCTTCGGATACGGAAAAGGAGTGCTGATAGTTCCAGTAAATTTTGATGTTTTGAATGTGCAATATCACGAAAAGAGGATGACTCCACCTCCCTCATCCGAGGGAGGCCAATAACCCGCACAACGTAGAAAAGCGGCGCCCCATCCGTTCACCACCAATAAGCGCCGCTTCTCCACACATATATCAACCAACCAGCATTATAACAATGGGATTCCCAAGGGACGCGTCCCTTTGGCAGGGGTGCGGGGGCAGCGCCCCCGCCTGTGGCGCGTTAGCGCCACGAACCCTCACAAATTAGCTTCATCCCACCGTTATCTTCAATGCCCCGCCGTCCGCGTCCACCAAAGCAATGTCGCCGTCCACGATGGAACCGGCCACCAACATGCGGCCCAGTTGCGTCTCTATCTCTTTCTGGAGGTAGCGCTTCACCGGGCGCGCGCCGTAGATAGGCGTGTACGACTTGTCGGCAATCAGGCGCTTCGCCGCGTCAGTCAGCTTCAGGCGTATCATCCTCTCGTCGAGGCGCTTCTGTATGGCCACCACGCTGAGGTCGATGATCTGGATGATGTCGTCCCTCGTCAGCGGGCGGAACATCACGATGTCGTCCACACGGTTCAGGAACTCCGGGCGGAAATGCTTTGACAGGTCCCCTATCACCTGCACGCGGGCCTCGTCACTGAGGTTGCCCTCCGCGTCGATGCCGGAGAGCAGGTATTCGCTGCCGATGTTGCTCGTCATGATCACCACAGTGTTCTTGAAATCCACCGTGCGGCCCTGGCTGTCCGTCAGGCGCCCGTCGTCCAGCAGCTGCAGCAGTACGTTGAACACGTCGTGGTGCGCCTTCTCGATCTCGTCGAACAGTATCACGCAGTACGGCCGGCGGCGCACAGCCTCGGTCAGCTGTCCGCCCTCGTCGTAGCCCACGTAGCCCGGAGGCGCGCCGATCAGCCGGGCCACCGAGTGCTTCTCCATGTACTCGCTCATGTCGATGCGCACCATGTTCTCCTCGCTGTCGAACAGCGCCTCGGCTACGGCGCGCGCCAGCTCCGTCTTGCCCACGCCCGTGGGCCCAAGAAATATAAACGAACCGATGGGACGCTTGGGGTCTTTCAGACCGGAGCGCGCGCGAATCACAGCCTCGCTGACCGCGGTCACCGCCTCGTCCTGCCCGATCACCCGCTTGTGGAGTATGTCCTCCAGCCCCAGCAGCTTATCCTTCTCCTTCTCCACCAGCTTGGATACCGGTATGCCCGTCCAGCGCGCCACGATCTCGGCGATCTCCTCCTCGGTGACCTCCTCCTTCAGCAGCACGTTCTCGTTCTGGGCGTTGCGGCGACGCTCCTCCTCCAGCTGCCGCTGCAGCCCCGGCAGCTCGCCGTACTCCAGCTTTGCCGCCTGCTCGAGGTCGTACGCACGCTTAGCCTCCTCGATATGCCGGTGTACCTCCTCGATCTGCTGCTTGAGCTCCTTCTCCCGCGTGAGTGCCACCTTCTCCAGCTCCCACTGAGCTTTGAGCTTGTCGGCCTGCTCCTTCTGCGCCGCCAGCTCCTTCTCCAGCGCTTCCAGACGGGCTTTTGCCGCCGCGTCGTCCTCCTTTTTGAGCGCCTGCCGCTCGATCTCCAGCTGCATCACGCGCCGCGATATGTCGTCCAGTTCGGTCGGCATGCTGTCGATCTCGGTGCGGATCATCGCCGCCGCCTCGTCCATCAGGTCGATGGCCTTGTCGGGCAGGAAGCGATCGCTGATATACCGATCGGACAGCACCGCGCACGCGATCAGCGCGCCGTCCGTGATCTTCACGCCATGGTGTATCTCGAAACGTTCTTTAAGCCCGCGCAGTATGGAGATGGTGTCCTCCACCGACGGCGGCTCAACCAGTATGGGCTGGAACCTCCGCTCCAGCGCCGCATCCTTCTCGATGTATTTGCGATATTCGTCCAGCGTCGTCGCGCCGATGCAGTGCAGCTCGCCCCTTGCGAGCATGGGTTTCAGTATGTTGCCCGCGTCCATCGCGCCCTCGGCCTTGCCCGCGCCCACAATGTTGTGCAGCTCGTCGATGAACAGTATAATCTTTCCGTCACTCTTGTTCACGTCGGCCAGCACCGCTTTCAGACGCTCCTCGAACTCGCCGCGGTACTTGGCCCCGGCGATCAGCGCGCCCAAATCCAGCGCGAATATCGTCTTGTCCTTGAGGCCTTCCGGCACGTCGCCCGCGAGTATGCGTTGCGCGAGGCCTTCCACCACCGCGGTTTTGCCCACGCCCGGCTCGCCGATGAGCACGGGGTTGTTCTTGGTACGGCGTGACAGTATGCGTATCGCGCGGCGTATCTCGCCGTCACGCCCGATCACCGGGTCGATCTTGCCCTGCTTCGCCATCTCCACCAGGTCGCGCCCGAACCGCGTGAGCGAGTCGTACGTCTCCTCGGGGTTTTGCGACGTGACGCGCTGGTTGCCGCGCACCTTGGTCAGCGCCGCCATGAAGCTGTCCAGCGTGATGCCGTACTGCTTGAAGATTGCCGCCGACGGTGTGCCGCGTTCCTTGAGCAGCGCGATATAGAGGTGCTCCACCCCGGTATATTCGTCCTTGAAGCGCTTGGCTTCGTCCTGCGCTTTCACCAGCAGTTCGGAAAAGCGCCGCGAAGCGTACACTGACGCCGACGCGCCCTGCACTTTTGGCAGCTTAGCTAGTTCCTTTTCCACGCTGCGCGTATACTGCGAGGTGTCCAGCCCCATGTATCCCAGCAGCTTGGGTATCAGACCGTCCTGCTGCGCCGCAAGGGCGTAGTGCAGGTGTTCCCCGTCTATTTGCTGGTGCCCCAGCCGTATGCCGGTTTCCTGCGCCGCGGCCACCGCGGCCATTGCTTTTTCAGTCAATTTGTCCATATCCATATCTATAAGTCCTCCTTCGAAAAGGCTATGGTATTTTATCTATTTCAGGTCTAAGACCTTGGAGGCTCTGCCTCCAAACCTCCGCTAAAGGGGCGCAGCCCCTTAGAATCCCGCCCCAAAAATGCTTAACGCATTTTCGTAATCTTTTTGCCTTCTCTTCCATACAAGCTGCTACTTCCAAATAGAAGAATATTTTATGGGATTCTTAAGGGAGACATCCCTTAAGCGGGGGTGCGGGGGCAGCGTCCCTGCGACCTTAAGCCCGTAAACACTCGCTCACTTCACAGTTGCTTTCAGCTTTTCGTACAGCGCTTTCTGCTCCGAAGTCAGGTGCGCGGGGTTCACGAGGCGCAGCTTGATGTACAGATCGCCTCGGGACCCGTCACGACTCGGGTAACCCTTGCCCGCAATACGAATCTTGCTGCCCGTCTGCACCCCCGCCGGGATATTTACCGCGATGCGCCCGTCCAGCGTATCCACCGGCTGCTTCGCGCCCAGCGCCGCGTCCCACGGATATACATCCAGCGCCGTCACCAGCTGCCCATCCTCAAACGCGAACCGACCGCCGGTCGTCAGCTTCACCGTCATCCTGAGATCGCCCGTCTGTCCGCCGTTCATGCCGGGATGGCCCTGCCCCTTCAGGCGGATAGTTTCACCGTCCTTCACGCCCTTAGGCACCCTGAAATTGATGGTGCGCACACCCGTCTCCGTCTGGAGGGAGATCCGCTTCTCCGTGCCCATTGCACCCTCCTCCGGCGTGATCTCGATCTGGGCCTCTATGTGCTGGCCGTCACGCACGCGCGGCGCGCGCCCGGCTGTCTGTCCGCCGCCGAATAACTCGGAGAGATCGTCGCCCTGATACACGCGCGACGTGGTGCGGCCCGTCCGTCCAGCTCCGCCGAACAGCGAAGACAGGTCGAACCCCTCCGAGAAGAACATGTTGAAGAAGTCACTGTGGTCGCCGGCGCCCGCGTATTCATAGCGCACGTTGCCACCGTTAAATCCGTACTGCGACGGGTCGAAATCCGCGCCGTTCGCATACTGCGCCTGGCTGCCGAACATATCGTATTTCTTGCGCTTCTCGTCGTCCCCCAGTACCTCGTACGCCTCGCTGATCTCCTTGAACTTATCCTCCGAGGCCTTGTTGCCCTTGTTAGCGTCCGGATGGTGCTGCTTGGCGAGCTTGCGGTACGCCTTCTTGATGTCGTCCTTAGATGCGCCTTTGTCTACGCCGAGTATCGCATAATAATCCTTGTATTGCATGTTGCCATATCCCTCCTTTCTTTACCCTAGCCGGACACGTCCGGCCGGGGGCCCCAGTCGCCGCCGTCTGACGATTCGGATATGACTTTGACCTTCTTTGATCTTTAATACAAATATAATACTCTGACAGTAAAAAATCAAGAGGTCTCTCACATTATTTTGTAATTTTTTCTTCCCATCATACGTTTTTGCCCTGTCTCTATATATTCATTTTTCGTGGCATATAGTAGAATCATGGCAAAATCATAGGCAGGGGGATAAGGTATCGAAGCGAAAAGCCACCATATGAGCGGGCATCGCCGGTCTGTCCGGAATGTTACGAGCAGATGAACGGTTACCGGAGTGTCACGGGAAAACCTCTCCTTCCAAGGTCAGGCGTAATCGTCTCGGGCACGCCGAATAACTTTATAACCTATACCATTGGAGATAACCGGGAACTGACTTGCCGTTCGTTGTAGCATGGAGCGTGAAACACGGTAATGCCGTACCCGATTTTCGCTAAACCGCATAAAAAAAAGGCGAGGTGCCTTTCAGCTGTCCGCCCCGATTCAGCATTGTTTGGAACGTCACGACCGATCCAGCGCGATCATATACGCCAGATTCGTGTAGCTCATATTGTGTCCCACCTTGCACCACGTCTCGGAAAAGTCCACCAGCGTCGTCCGGTTGCGTCCCGGATCGCTGTAGTAGATCTTTCCGTCCGACAGTTTGCAGGCCACCACCGCATGCGCGTCGCTCCCCTTCTTGAAGTAAAGTATCACGCCCTCCGGATTGCGAGCCAGCGCTTCCTTTACCGCCGCCTCGTAATTTGAGGACGGGTTCTTGATGAATGTATACGCCCCGTCAAAGCTGGCGAGATATTTGGACGATGAACCAAGGCCGCTCACCGGCTTCACGCCGAAGTTCTTCTTAAGGTTATCTATCTTCATCGGGGTCTGGTTGCCGTTGGACTTATAGATATCCGGTGGCGTACAGGGTGTGCCCATGTTGTTGATAGTGACGGCATAGGCGGTGATCACGCAGGCGCTCTTGCGGACAGAGCTGGAGAACCCCCATTTGGGGTCGCCCTGATAATATACCGTATAGTTCGGCGTCGAGACGGATTTCACCGCGGAGTACTGCGTATCTACGCGCACGCCATCCAGCGTCCTGTAGGCCAGCAGCTTGTAATAGTATGAGCTTTCCATCGCGAGGGTATTGTCCGTAAAGCTTAAGGTTCCGCCGCTGGCGGTTCCCACCGGTACGAACGGGCCGGACGCCGAACCGGATCTCAGCAGCTCATATCCGCCCGCATCCGGCACGGCATCCCAAGACAGCGTAGCGCTGCATCCCAGCGCCGAAGCTTTCAGCGCCGGCACGATTTCAGGGAAGCCGGAGAGATCGTCGCCATCCGGTATGACGCCCAGTATGTTGAGCCTGATCAACGTATAGTCCGTGATGCTCACCCGGCCGTCCGCGTTGAGATCGTACAGCTCCGGGTCCGCATCCAACACGGATTTGCCCAGCAGATACATCCGCGCCATCGTATACTCATAGACGCTCGTCAGTCCGTCGCCGTCGACATCGCCGGGAACGCTGACGTTCAGTTCGTCCTTTACCGCTTTATTGACGACCAGCCTGACATCCATGCCGGTACCGATACGGCCCGACTCAACCCGCTCGCCATCCCTTATCACCTCAATAAAATCCGCGTCGTTGTCCAGACGGGACTTGAGATCGTCCACCGTGGTGTTCAGCCGCACACCTTTGAGCAATCCGTTCTCTCTGTCCACCAGATACCGGCTGGACTGTATCTCGCACGGCACCACTGTAACAGTGCACGTATCCGTCACAATGCCCGCGGATACGGATATGGTAGCCACCCCGGGGCAGCAGGCCGTCACGTTGCCCGCCGCGTCCACGGAAGCCACATCCGGATCGCTGCTTACCCAGCTGACACTTTCTTTACCGGCATCTTCCGTCTCACTCGCTATTTCCAGCGCCACCGTGTCGTGCTGCGCCAGTGTCACTTCGTCGCTCGCCAATTGTATCATAAACGTCGGAGCAGCCGACACTGTAATATCGCAGGTGTCCGTCATTCCGCCGCCCGTCACGGTAACCTCAGCAACGCCTTCGCCGGCCGCCGTTACCAGCCCCTCCTCGTCCACCGACACCACGCTCTCGTCACTGCTTATCCATTCCAGCGGCGGACAGGCCGCTCCTTCCGGCTGCACCGTAACGGTCAGCAAGGCTTCGTCTCCCACATACAAGCTCAGTTCCTCAGCGTCGATCACGAGGCCCGACGCCGTCACAGGCTCCTCCTCCGGCTCGTCTTCGTAATCCGCCGCGTAAGCCGCTGGAGCGGGCCACAGACCAAAGCCCGCCGCCATGCTGACCTCAAGAAGAAGCAGTAAAACAACGCGGGATATTTTTTTGATTTTCTGAATGCCGTTTAACATAACTGTTTTCAACACAGCTCCTCGCCTGCTTATTATAGCCAACAAACCGGCTTGGAAAGACTAAAATATAACGCCAGCGAAACTTTTGTAATGATTATGTAATATTATATCCCCATTGTTTGGATTTTTCAAGAATATTTCTCCATAAACTATTTTAAATTAAAAATCGAAATTATTCTGTTGGTGTGATGGAATCTGCCGCTCTATCGAAGCGAGGCTCTCAAACTGGTAACCCATCGGGGCTTTGCGGACATTTTCCCTTGACAACAGGGCAATTCAGCCCATACAATTTATCCAGATAATAGCGAGGAGGTTCTGGTATGAAAAGGGTACTCCTGATGATGGTTTGCGTTGCGCTGACGGCGCTTTGCGCTTGCACACAGCCAGACGAGCCGGAACCTGCCGCCCCCCCCCCGTCCGTGCCGACGGCATTCCAAACAGTCGCACCAACGCCGACGCCCGAACCCGCGCCGCCCACGCCGTCACCCTCTCCAGGGCCTGGCGAAGTATCCCTGCTGTCCGGAGTGCCTTTAAGCGAGTTTACCGATGACATGAACCGGAATTACACGCCGGTCGCCGTCATGATCGAAAACTCGGCGGCGGCGCGCCCGCAGTACGGGCTTCAGCTTGCAAACATCGTCTATGAAGCGCCCGTGGAAAGCTCCATCACCCGTTTCATGGCGGTTTTCAACGACGTGCTGCCGCAGAAGGTGGAGCCCGTGCGCTCGGCACGCATCTATTTCATCAAAATGCAGCAGCAGTTCGACTGCATATTCGTACACTACGGCGGTCCGAGCGACTCCGGATACGATTCTTATATTTACGACAGCGACTCCGAGCATATCAAAATTCGAGTGGATGGCATCAAGGGCGCGTGGAGCGACTACTTCGTTCGCGATAAAGTCAGGAAAGCGCCTCACAACGTGATATCCGACCTCACGCAGATCGTTCAACTCTACGATTATCAACCGGAGCCCGTCCCGTTCCGCTACAACTACGACGACGGCAATACCTACAACGGGCAGGTGATCAGCGAAATTTCCCTGCCATTTTTCGGCGATGACAATTATGTCTCCTACAGATATGACACTGCAACCAACCTGCTGACTCGTTACATGGCAGACAAGCCGTTTATCTCCGCGGAAACGGGCGAGGGGCTGACGCTGCAAAACCTCATCGTACAGCATGTGAAGCTGCCCAGTGTCAACGAGCTGGCGGGTCGCCGCATCATCGATGTGCTGGGCTCGGGTGATGCCGAATATGTGATTGACGGCGTGTATGTGAAGGGTACGTGGCAGCGGGACAGCTATGACGTCGCCACCAAATACTTCGACGGGGATGGAGAAGAGATCATGCTGACGCCCGGAAACACCTGGATCGCGCTGCATCCGGATACCAAAACGGTATCCGTAACATACTGACCGCCGTCAGGTAGGTGAGGAATACTCTTTTTAAATTATTAACTCAAACGCGACCACTCCGCCGACTAGATGAAGTTCTTTCTGGTAGCGGGAATGTTAAACGAATGAATAGTTTACAGCCGAGACTGCTTGTTTACCAGACGAAAATCCTTAACCGCGCGCGTTCCGATGCGTATAATTTTCTTCAGGTTGATCGAGTTAATGCCCCCTTGTCTGGGCCGGAAGGTGATCGGAAGGAATATCACTCTTTCTTTGTTTCTGACAAACGCCACCGTCAGCAGCACATTTGTCAGGTTAAACCCATCAGGTACCCTGCTTATATATTTTTCAAGAAGCTCCCTTTTCATTAGCCGAAAAGGCGTGTTGGCATCCGTAATACGAACGCCAAATGTCAGCAGCAGTACCAACTTGAGTGTCTTAGTCACCAAGATGCGGGAAAAGCCATCCTGCCTGTTTTTCCGGTGACCAATAACCGCGTCGTATTCGTTCCGCATCCCCCAGAACTTTGCGAACTCGTCAGGTATCGTCTGCCCGTCCGAGTCCGTCTGAAATATGAAGTCCGCGCCGTCCCGCATAGCCCACTGGTATCCGAAAAGCACCGTCGCGCCATGACCACTGTTTTCCTTTCGGATGGGCTGAAGGCATTTTAACTCCTTCGCAAGCTGGCTAAGAATTTCAAAGGTACTATCGCGGGAACCATCATCAATGATAACCAGCTTCGATCCCTCGTCACCTAGGCTCTCAACCACCTGGTGCCACTCTCGCGCCACTTTTTCGATGTTGGATTCCTCGTTATATGCCGGGATGATGATGTGCAGACGACTCATGTGCTTCTCCTTTTATGCCTTTTCTGAATGTGACTAGTTTGTTTAAAGTAAACTGAACCGCCGCAACGACAAAAACTGAGATGATCTTGACGATTAAGTTATCCATTTGGAGTAACTCGATACCCAGGTAAAGAAGCAGCGAGGAGAGCGCCAGACCCGTGAATCCAATTGCATAGAAGCTGACCGCTCTGATAAAAAACTTGTCCTTTACTTTGAAGTTAATAAACGTGTTTAGTAAAAAGCTGATTGTTATACCCATAGTTACACTGACACAGTTTGCGACAAACGGGCTTATGGCTTTGGACAGCATCCAAAACAATAGCGTATCCGTACCCGCCGACCCCCCCCCAATCAAGCCGTATAGTATTATTTCCCTCGGAAGACCCTGCCTTAATGGCTTGATTCCCATATGTGTAGAATTCTCTCCTTTATACCTTTTGTGACTGTTTCTAAACCCACTGATGACAAAATACAGATCACAGGTGTGACCATACATTTATAGCGCGACTGCGCTTCGCTCAGCAACAGTACCAGCGCAACGCCGAAAATATACATGCACAATAGGAAATAGCCATTATTATCTGCATGCTGCTTCCTGATGCCAATACTACCTACTACGGCCAGAAGCATAAAAACTACATAAAACGCCTGAGACAACGACGGCGCATACTGTTCTATTACTTGTACTTGACTTGAATCCATGTTTGTACTGTCAATCTGCTGACCGGTATATGCCGCCGGCATCATATCATCTTGCCAAGCCCACTGTATCTTGCTGAAGAACAGTGCAGGGATATCCTCATAGTTATCCGACCAGTCACGGCGGAGAAACTCCCTGACCCATTGGTCGGTCAGTTCATAATCATAGTCATGCTCTGCCAAAAATTCAAGATCCATATGGTTGTATTCACCGATATGTATCTGCCCCTCCCCTTTGGTATTTAGCCCCACAAACAGAAAGTGCGACATTTGACTATGGTTTATGGACACTCCGAGTTCCTGTTCAACATAACGGTTTATAGCCTTCGTTGTCAGTAGAAACGGAACAGCCATCAAAACAATTGACAGACCAACAATTGCCGCTTGTTTTATCAATGGTTTCTTTTTGTCTTCAACCTGGGCAGTATCTCTCTTTCGCAGATACATCACCTGTGCAATGACGTATGCGATGATCGCAATAACCGCTACGGCCTTTAAATAATTGGCTACAGCACAAACAGCGCCTACGCTGATCAAAATGATTACCCGTATCCATAATCTCAGTTCCGGCTTGAATGTAACGATCATACCCAGAATAACCAGCAGTAATAACAGCAGAGATGGAATTTCCGGGCTTAGTACACTTGTATAAAGTATATTTGATGGCATAAAGCACATCATCAGGCCTGCCACGACAGCAACTTTGAAATTCTTAGCAGCGAGCAAAGTGATATAGTACACCAGTATGACTGTGAAACTGTTGACCAACGCGTTAAAAATCTGAATGCTTATAAATGCGGGCGAACTAATATTAATAACTAATCTAATCAAGCCGACATACAGCCCCCACGAAGGAAACGTGGCATGATGCCGGATGAAATCAGTTGAGCCTAGCGCCGCCTGATACGCCCAATCAAAATCGGAAAAAGGCTCAACATATGGGCCGACATGGACAGCCCAGGCAATGCGGATTGCGGCAGCGCACACCCATACCGCCATCGGCATATACAACCAGCGCCACAGCCTGCCGGCCCTGCCCTGCGGCTCTCCGGCAAACCAGAGCCAAAGTGCGCACAGGCCGAAAAAAACAAGGACAAGCAACAGGCTCATCCTACGCCCGTCCATATCCGGATTAAAAAAGCTGATAACGCCAAAAACCAGCGCGACGATGAACGGAAATCCGCAGAAAACCTCATAGAATCTGTTCCGGAGAAATGCCGCCAGCCTTCCTTTACTCCGGTTTTCCGGCAGCAGTTCCGTCACCCGTGCAGCGCGCGCACCTGCGCGATCACGTAATCCTGCTGCTCGTCTGTCAACAGCGGGAACATGGGCAGGCTGATCATCCTCTCATACAGCGCTTCGGCGTTGGGGCACGAAACGCCCACATAACCGTTTGCCTGATAATAAGGGTGCTTATAGACGGGAATATAGTGGACATTAACACCGATCCCCGCCGCGCGGAGCCTGTCGAACGCTTCCTTCCGGGGCATGTGCGTCACCTGTATCACATAGAGATGGTAGCTGTTGTACCCGTCGGGCGACTGCCATGGCGTCACAATGCCCTCCAGCCCCGCGAACGCCTCGTCGTAACGCCGGGCGATTTCGCGGCGGCGCTGCACAAAGCGGTCCAGCTTTTTCATCTGGCTGATGCCCAGTGCGCACTGGAAGTCGGTGATGCGGTAGTTGGTGGACAGTTCAAGCTGTTCATAGTACCAGCCGCCCTCGTTGCGGTTCATCAGGCTGTCATCGCGCGTGATGCCATGCGAACGGAAGAGCACCAGCCTTTTGATCAGCTCATCGTCATTCGTCAGTATCATACCGCCCTCGCCCGTCGATATATGCTTGACGGGATGGAAGCTCATCGTGGTCATGTCGGACAACGCGCCGATCCTTTTGCCCTTGTATTCCGCCCCCAGCGCGTGTGCGGCATCCTCGATCACCATAAGGCCGCATTCGTCCGCGATGGCGTGAATGGCGTCCATGTCGCACGGCTGCCCGGTGAAATGCACCGGTATTATGGCCTTCGTCCGGCCCGTAATCTTACGCCGGATATCCTCAGGATCGATGTTGTACGTGGCCGGTTCGATGTCCGCGAACACCGGACGGCCGCCGCAGAACAACGTGCAGTTGGCCGACGCAGCGAACGTGATGGCCGAGGTGATCACCTCGTCGCCCTCGCCGATACCCGCCGCGAGGCAGGCCGCATGCAGCGCCGCGGTGCCGTTGCTAATGGCGACCGCATGCTTCGCTCCGGTGTATGCCGTCATCACCTGCTCAAACTCCGCCGCCTTGGGGCCGGTCGTCAGAAAATCCGACCGAAGTACCTCCGCAACCGCCTGTATATCGTCTTCCTCAATGCATTGTCTTCCGTAGGGTATAAACATTTCGTCCTCCAAAATCGCTTAAAGCGCGGCAATGGCATCCGCGATGCGCCCCGCGCCGTTTCCATCCACCAGCAGCCTCATGCCCTGCGCAGTCTGCCTGCGGCGTTCCTTATCCTCCGTCAGCGCAGTTAGCGCGGCCAGCACGGCCCCAACGCACGCCGATTCATCCGCGCGCATGTCGCCCGCATACGGCATCAGCCCCTGCACGGCAAACTCCCTCACGGCGTACAGCTGGTTGTCCGCCATGGAGAGCGTGACGGTCGGCAATCCGCAAGCGCACAGCTCGTACAGTGTTGAGCCGCCCGCCGACACCGCCAGATCACAGCTTCGCATCAGCTCCGCCATGCGCTGCGCGTTCGAATACACCACAAAGCCGGGCCGCTTTTCCGACAGCGCCTTCAGACTATCAAGTTGCGCATTCAACCGCCCCGCGATCACATGAAACTCCACGCCACCGAACAGTCCGCACTCACCTATACGCTTCAGCAGCTTACCCGCCACGTTGTACGGATCCGTACCACCCGTCGTGATCAGCACCCTGCGGACGCTATCACGGGCAACGGGCGGCAGTCCGCGGAACTCTTCGCGCAGCGGCGCATAGTCGCAGCCCAGCAGCAGGCGCGTTCCGGTGTTCCGATACAGCCGGGGATAATCGAACAGGCCACTGTATATGTTGTAGTTTATCAGCATGTCCGCCGGACAGAAAAACGCATTAAGATCGTCCATATAGATGGCGCTGACGCCCGTACGGAGCCTTTCAAGATATGCGGGCGTAGCGTAATACGTATCGACAAGCAGTTTACCGATACCCCGCTCCCGTAGCGCACTCCGCAGCCTGTCCGCCTCTGGCTCAAGGTCGTCCCACTGCGAATCCAGCGGCACACACTCAAAACCGCGATCCTCCGCATAACGGGCGGCCTCGCGTTCCGCCGTAAAAAAGACGCAGTCCGCCCCCGTCTTCCTCACCGCCGCCGCGATGGACAGACAGCGCATCATATGTCCGGTGGCGATATGGCTATTCGCGTCTACGCGTATGCCGATGGCAGGCCGCCGCGTCAGCGCCTTGATATAACGCAAATACGGCTCCGACGCTTGAACGGTCTCCTTCCGATAGCCATTCTTCTCAAATATCCGTTGCGAGGCGACGTTTTCCGTCTTGACGCTGCCCGACAGTGTCGTCAGCTCCGGCCTCGATCTGAGGGCCTCCTTTTCAATCAGTTGTATGATCTGGCTGCCGATGCCCTGTCCGCGGGCTTCCCTGGCGATGCTGTAGCTCACCACACCAATTTCGCCTTCACAGTTCAGGCGCACCTGGCCGACGGGCTGGTCCTCGCAGCAGCAGATATAAAAATCGATATTGGGATTTTTCAGACAGGCTTCAAACCAGCCGATATGCTCCTCCCATGTTATCCCGTCTGAACGAAAGGAGTTCCTCCGGGTATCCGGGTCGTTGGCCCAGTCGAGCAGCGTTCTGGCGTCGGTCCATTCGGCCTTCCGCAGATAAAACGGCGTCATTTCCCGCCGCCCTCAATCAGATCAAATTGCAGGGGCGTACCGGCTTTGATATCCTGTGCCGCCTTCCTCCCCAATATTTCAAAGTAGTGCTTGGGCTTCATCCCCTGTCCCGGTCGGATGCTGCGTACGTTTTCTGCCGTCAGCGCCTCGCCTTTGCCGATATCCTTTACGACGAACAGGGACCGCCGGAAGCGCAGGCTGTCCTTCTCCTTTTCGGAAATATCGTAGCCGGCTTTCCCTATCGCCTTCTCCGCGGTACGGATATCCTTTACCATCTGCGAGAATTCGTCCGGCTCCATGGAAAATGCCGCGTCCGGATTCTCCAGTCCGCGACTCAGGCAGAAGTGCTTTTCGATGATGCACGCGCCCAGCGCCACAGCCGTAACAGCGCTGATGGAACCCAGCGAATGATCCGATAAACCGACGGGAACTTGAAAAGTGTCCGCTATGTGCTGAAGCGTTCTGAGGTTCATGTCATCCGGAACGGCGGGGTAAGCGCTGGAGCATTTCATCAACGCCAGCGATTCATTTCCCTGCGACCGTACCGCGTCCACGGCGTCCCGTATCTCGTCAAAGCTTGCCATGCCGGTGGAAATTATCACCGGCTTGCCCTTGGACGCCACATATTGTATCAGCGGAATATCCACTAGCTCAAACGAAGCGATTTTGAAGAATTTCACACTGATATCTTCGAGAAAATCCACTGCCGAGTTGTCAAAAGGTGTGGAGAAGAAGTCCAGCCCGATGTTCTCCGCCTCAGCCTTCATCTCGGCCTGCCACTCCCACGGCGTGTACGCTTTGCCGTAAAGGCTGTACAGCGTTTCCCCCTTCCACAGGCCGTCCTTTATTGAGAAGAATTCGTTGTCACAATTGATGGTAAGCGTGTCCGCAGTATACGTCTGCACCTTTATACAATCGGCTCCGGCGTCCTTCGCAGCGCGGATGATTTTTCTAGCATTGTTCATGCTCCCTGCATGATTAGCAGACATTTCAGCGATGATATACGCCGGATATCCCTCACCGATTAAACGGTCGCATATTGCAATAGTGTTCACGCTTCTACTCCGTTCCCAGCTTTTTCTGCCCAATATCCTTGTTGATATCAAACAACTCCGGCCGCCGCTGCATCACGTCCAATATGTCCGGCAAATAAAAGTCATGCCGGCCCTTATAAAGGCTGTCGTACAGCGCTTCGATCAGTCGCCAGTCCTCCTCGGTGTCCAGCGTCCAGCGGTAGCGCGAATAGTCAGTGTCATTCATGTGATAATAGGCGCGGCCGTGCTCGTAGATATAGGGCGTTACGTGCTCGTGCTGATACTGCTTGTCCGCCTTGTTTGCAGCCTCCTCCAGCGCGGAAAACGAAAACACCTCGGTATCCAGCCCACGCGGATAAGTCCGCTTGGATATATCGCTGGCGGCGTTCGTCACGATGTCATAATCATTCCTCTTAAAAAACCTGATGATTTCGTCCATCACCTGCGGGTCGATCAGCGGGCAGTCCGATGTGACGCGCACCACGATATTCGCACCAGATTCCGCCGCCGCGCCGTAATAACGGCTCAGCACATCCTCCTCGCTGCCGCGGAACACCGTTGTGGCGCAACGCAACGCCTCGTCAACAATCGCATCGTCGCCTGGCGAGACGGTCGTGGCGATCACGATTTCGACCACCTCCGCGGCCTGCCGCACCCTTTCAATCACATGCGCCAACACGGTTTTGCCATGCAGCAGCTTTAGCACCTTGCCGGGCAGCCTTGTCGACCCCACGCGCGCCTGTATCACAGCAACCGTTTTCGCCATTCCACTCACCCCTTATGCACCTGAACCAGTAATTCCTGAAGCTGTTCTACCGACAGCCACTCCTTGTTGGTGCCGGAGCTATACTCAAAGCCTGTCTCCACCTTTTTGCCGCCGGGGATCATGTGAGCTTTATCCCACCAGGTGTAGTGGGGATAGATGACATAGCTGTCATCATATTCGTAGGTGTTAGCCGAGTCGTCCCGTGTCACCATCACCTCGTGCAGTTTCTCCCCCTCACGAATGCCTACCTCAGGCATCTCGCATCCGGGCAGCATTGCCTGCGCCAGATCGGTGATCTTAAACGAGGGTATTTTGGAGATGAACGTTTCTCCGCCGTGCGAAAGCTTCAATGCCTTGATAACCAGCTCGATGCCCTGCTCCAGACTTATCCAGAACCGCGTCATGCGGTAGTCTGTGATCGGCAGCGCTTTCTCGCCTTTTTCGATCATCCCCTTGAAGAAGGGGATGACGGAACCGCGGCTGCCCGCCACGTTTCCGTAGCGCACGATGGAGAAACGGATGTCCTTACTGCCCGCATACGCATTGGCGGCAGTAAACAGCTTGTCCGATACAAGTTTGGTGCCGCCATACAGGTTGATCGGGTTCACCGCCTTGTCGGTGGACAGCGCCACCACGCGCGACACGCCGGTATCCAGCGCCGCGTTAACCACGTTGATGGCGCCGTCGATGTTGGTGCGCACCGCTTCGATAGGGTTATACTCACACGCGGGCACCTGTTTTAATGCCGCGGCGTGTATCACAAAATCGATGCCGTCCAGCGCGCGCACGAGGCGTTCCTTG
Source organism: Bacillota bacterium (assembly GCA_023396555.1). Taxonomy (GTDB): domain Bacteria; phylum Bacillota; class Clostridia; order Christensenellales; family SZUA-584; genus SZUA-584. The sequence continues at coordinate 29,168 of JAEWWC010000058.1, read as the reverse complement.
TCGCGCACATCACCGATAAAGAACCGCAGCTTGTCCGCATGAGCCCGAAACGCGTTGGACATCACAAACTGTTTATATTCGTCACGGGAATATATCACGATCTTCTTGGGATCATAATGGTCCAATACGTATTGGGTAAAATGGTTGCCGAAGGATCCCGTCCCCCCGGTGATCAATATCGATTTGTTGTTCAGCATGTTCTTCTCCTTCTCTATCCTTGTATCCATAATATCGGCTGCTGGCCGCCAAAATATTGCTTCCCAAATTGTACTGTAGCTGGGCCCAAAGTGCAACCTTTCTTAGAATATCGTCTTGTTCTTTATGATCCGCCGAAGCAGCCATACGCCCATTGCCGCCCCCATCGCCCAGCGGATATACCAGAAATCCTTCAGCAGATAGAATACCGCCACGCTGGCGCCCACCGCCAGGATAGCAGGCGCATAGTCCCGTGCGCTGAAGTGATACCCCTGCCGAATAACGTATTTGGCAATCAACTGATGAAATATGAATAACGCGGTATACGCCGCCATCGTAGCTACCGCCGTCCCCAGCATACCTAGGGAAGGTATCAGCAGCAAATTAAGCACGATATTGATGGCAGCCGCCAGCGCTGTACCCACAGCCACATGAATGGACTTCTTGTGAAACATCTGGAAGTTAACCGGAAAGCTATACAGGAATACCATGAACATACTGACGGTGCATACAGGTATCAGATCGATACCGCTCCAGAACTCCGGCGAAGCGAATAGCATCGCCACCTCGGGAGACAGCAGTATAAACCCCGCTGTCAACGCGGTGAACAGCAGCGTATAGTTACGTGTTTTCTTTACGACAAGCTCTCTATCGCCGTTGTTCATATCGTCATAGTAAAACGGGACCCATGTGTTGTTAAGCGCCACCCATATCACATTGACCAAGCCTGTCAGCACAACGACGAAGCTGTATACCCCCGCCACATCGTTGTTCACCATCTTCTGGAGCATCACCTTGCCAGTTTGCGAAAGAATAATGTGTGACAGGCCATGAAATATCAGGGGCAGTGCCAGCGGCAGGCAGAACTTCCAATACTCCCTGGAAAAGGTCGTCTTGCCACGCACCAAAAAGATGGCAAAGAGCACAGCGCCGATGAGGGCGTTGGGAAGGGCGATGCCCCAGATGCGCGCGAACGCCTTGTCCGAGCCATTGTCCGGCGTCAGGAACAGCAGCACAAGCGACAGCGCTACCGTGGCGAACGCGGTCGATACAGACAGCAGAAATGTCTTCTGTGCTTTTTTGTCATACGTAAATGTTGTAGTCGCGAACGAAATCACATACGCGCCAAAGCTTTGCAGTATCATGATGCCAACCATTACGGTACTCAGATTCAGGAAGCGGGTCACCGGCCTAATAAATATCAGCAGCAGCAGGCTGACCCCGATGAGCGAAACGAAAGACAGGCTGAGTATGCTCGACCGATACTGCGTCTGCTTATCCGCACTGATGTGAACGCGTGCCACGCCGATAGATGAAACGGTCTGCAGTCCGATGATCAGCGTCAGTATCTGAACCCATGCGATATATACCTGTACGATAGCAAAGTTTGCAGGCCCCAGCATGCGGGTAAATATCGGAATCGTAAAGAAGTTGATGCCGTTTAAGACGACCGGCCCTAATATGTTAAAGAACGCCAGCGTGTTTTCGCTTTTGGATTTTACCATGCCTGATAGTATATTTTTAAGACCCATATCTTCGGTTCGTTCCGTTCTCTATTGATTAGTGGTGCTCTACGCAATTCCGATTAATACTACCACAGGTGCAGGTCAAAGAATAGCAGATTTTTAGCACATTACTAGCGTCTAGCCGCCAGTCGATCCACTATCCTGCGAAGTTCGTCCATGCTTTCGGGCACAAACAGCTTGCCTGTCTGGCGATAGAACGCCTTAAATTGCTCAATCATCCCGGAGGCTCCGCACCACATCTCCGAGTCCAGATTGTCAAAAAACAGCTTGTAGGTGAACACCAGATACGGCTCCTTGTCACAAAGCAGCTTGGGCGTCACCTGCGCCGTGGAAAAAGCTCCGATCAGCACATGCTCGTCCGTGATATTACGGATGCATTCCAGCTCCCACAGGTTACCTACCTCGTCAGCCAGCAGCCCTCCCGCAAACACGTTCTTCTGACGCGGATGTATGCGGAGCAGCACATTGTCCCGGTGCGGATCAAGCATCCCGACCATAACCTCATGCTTCCCGGCTATGTACCCCTTAACTTCTTCCAGTGGCTGTGTCAGATAGACAGTCTTCTTCTGCGAGTAAGCCGGGTTATCCTGATAGTCAAATATCGTCTCCAGCAGCGCAAGCGCCGGGTTTTGCGCATCCAGCGGCGGCAACGGACGAACCTCCTCCGCTATCGTGGATTTGCACAGCGCCGGGTTATTGACATACAGCCGCTGCGGATGATAATCCAGCGCACCATTTATGAAGAAGCGGTTGAAAAAGCTGAAGATACGTGATCGGCTGTCCTTCTCCATATTGCCAAAGTAAGATCCTGTTCCGTCTTCAAGAAAGAAAACACCAGGCTGGTGCAACAAAAACAGGTTGATCGTCAACATCGTGTATGAACAGCAGACCATAAACTGGTATCCTCTGTCATCAATGCTTCCCGTTTGTACATGCCGTTTGAGCGTTGCTTTGGAGAATAAAATCCGACCCAGCGTAAGCATCTTGTTCAAGTTCGTTTTGCCTGATAAATACGGATGGACATCAATCACGTTTTGAAAAACACCTGCGTCCTTAAGCTTGTCTGACATCACCTGTGCAGACGCAAACTGGTGATGTATGTATATATCCGCCGAGCTCATATCCTTATCAGTCTTATTCAACACAAAGTTTATCTGGTTAAGCGCTTGGTAAGGGGTTTCGCACACAAAGGCATAGTTGCCTTTTCCTTTTTGTTCGTAGTCTTTCCTATCTTGTTTATTAATCAAAACCAGGCCCAGTCCCGCATATACCCAGAATATGCATCCAATAGCGTTTTGCCTGCTGAACAACAAATGCGATTCAACAAAACCATCGGCTAACAACATTGCTAATGTACAGAAAATAATGCTGATTAACAAGTAATGCTCGTTATCCGGCTTGTTCCTGAAAAGGTATTTCAAGTAGCTCAGCATGACAAGAAGGATGATCCCCCCAATCAACACAAAACCCATTATACCACTGTAAACAAGCACCTGCAGATACACATTGTGCATGTTGCCGTTGATTTTTTGTATCCAAGACTTCTCGATATCCGTCAGTTGGCTTTGTGCCATCTTCTCCGTCATGACTATAGGTGATTCATTATAATCGGCATGGCTAAGCCCGAAAACCGGCTGCTTTTCCCAGAGCTTAATGCCGGCAGACCAAATGGTAAATCGATTGTTAGACAAATCCTCTCCGGACTCGACCCTTTCTATTTTGATATTCTCATCCAAAAATATATCATCCTCTGTAGCAGTAATACCTATGACCTTATGCACCGCGTTGCTCAGCAGGGGGAATAACTGCTTTAGACCTGTCGTCACGGCGAATAGCCCACCCAGAATACCGACAAAGCACGCAAAACTCAGCAGTATACTCATCAACCTATTTCGCTTTATTCTCAGTTTTCTGAAAACGAATAGGGCACAGAACAAAGCGGTAAAGGCAACAATAGACAATGTCGCCCCGTTTGAAAGCGCCAAGATGAAGTAGAAAAGCTGGAATACGGCGTTTGCCACATAAAACCCGCTCCACTTAAGTGCTTTTCCGTTCTTTAATATAGAATTTATGCATCCGCTCACAATAGAGATGATACCGAACAAGGCCCCTATGTTCGGACTGGTATAGACGCCATACAATCTGTTTTCCAGAAAACCGACACGGTAAATCGCTACGTCCTGTTCAATAAAAAATCCGATGCTCATCAAGAACATGATCACTGATAATACTGCTGATACAAACGCGATTGCAATGATGATGCTATTGATCCTGCACAAAAGCTTGCGATAGTTTTGCTCCGACGCTTTGGGGTCTTGCATGTAGAGTAAAAACAAAAAAATACTAGAGTGGAGCATTTGTTTAATACCGGACGTTACATCGCCGCCGATATTTAATAGTGTGGATACACCACATACAACCATGAAAGCAATGCTGATATACCAGTATTTTGCTCGGAATACTATACGGCTAGTAAATATATCCCCAACGATCAAAAGCACACCCATGATCGAAACTGCCCAGCTGATCCAACTACGTACATCACCTAACAGCGGGAACATCCACGCTATGCATATAACCATATAAAGTACAATGAACCATTCTCTGATCAATGCGAGTGGATACTTGTTTTTTACATTCACCTTCACATTCGCTTTCTTGGAGTGGATTTCAACCATTACATCTCCTTTTTTCAGTGCTGCTTAATCACGTTAAATAGTCTAGGCAATTTATTCTTCACAAGCCAAAGGAGCTTGGCACCAACAGTAATTATAAATGCGTTTTTTGTTTTTAATACAAAGTTCATCAATAAGCCGGACGTGGAGTAAGATTTACTGAAACATACCGCTTCTTTTACCGGCTCCAGCAGCAGCATTTTAGTCACTGCCTCATATCTCTCTATCAAGCGCATTTTGCTCTCAGGCCAACAATCCCTTTCAAGACGCGCAAAAATATGCTTCACATATATAAAGCAAAGCATTGACCTTGTTCTTCCTTTATAAACTCCGGCTTCTGCAAGAATCTCTTGTGCCTTAACAAACCTTAAATCGATGATTTCCTGGTAATTCTCACAAAAAGCCGAAAGAAGTGTACTATGCAGAGGCTTAATGTAATGGTAAAAAATTTCCGAAATGACTGTAATGCGCTCCGTGTATCCAAACACTACTATATTGAAAAGAAAATCCTCAATAAGCTTCGTCTTGGTGAATAGGCACCCATTCCTTTTTATCAAATTGGCAGAATAGAGCTTGTTCCAAGCAAATGAAAAAAGCTTAGCATAGTCGATTTCGATAGCTGCTTTCAGTACTGCCTGACGTCCATCCGCTTTAAGTTCAGGAATTGAGACACGGACCGAATAGTTGACGTTCCCTGCTTTGTCGGCATAGTCTTGCGAATATCCGCAGATTACGATATCGCTGTTATGGGCTGTTGCAGCTTTTAACATGCCTTCCAGCATACCGTCTTCGATCCAATCATCCGAATCCATGAACATAATATAGTGGCCTTGTGCAAGCTGCATTCCGGTGTTTCTCGCTAACCCCAGACCTTCATTCACCGGCTTATGTATAACCTTCACGCGAATATCCCGAGCTGCCCACTCGTCGCATTTTCTGCTGCAGTTATCGGGCGAGCGGTCATCCACCAAAATCAGCTCTAGGTTGCCGTATGTCTGACCTAGTACGCTCTCCACTGCTTTGTCTAGATAATTCTCTACGTTATATACTGGCATGATCACACTGATCATTAGGATGTTTCCCATTTCATTCTCCCCAAACTAACCGCACCCGAAACACATGGTGCTGCTCAATAATAGAGGGTAGCAGCTGCTTTCAGCCCCACCCCCACTACTTTTTTAATGCTATTCTCTCTTATGCTAATCATAATAGCATTAAAAAGAGGATGTGTAAAGTTTGAAGCCTCAATTGTCAGCTTTTTCTGTTCATCGTTTCGCCTTCAGGCTTGCAAAAAGCCTTGCATTCTTTGACTTAACCCACGTAATCATGCGGCTTTCTAGGTATGTCAGCCCCGCACTGCTCCACCTGATCGGGATCAACATTATTTTCATCATGATAGACCGCGGCCGGGCCAGCGCAAGGCTTTCCTGCACGTTCGGATTAGACAGCATTCTGCGAATCTCCTGCCTTTTCTCCTTACCCGTCATCCTGCAGTTCTTATTCGTGACATTCTCAATGCACCCGACCAGTCGCTCAATGTACCGCCGTGACAGAAACTCCCGACTGGCCTCGTCATCGATACCCCAGTGCCGGTAAAGCTCCAACATCCAGCCGTGCTCCTCCTCTCGCTTGTCATACATCGCGGCCACATATTTGGCTGTTTCCGACTCCGCGCGCACCCTCATAAAATGATAGTACTGCTTTGACGAGATAACGACCCGCCCCACGTCACGCACAACGCTCAGGTTGAACGGAAAGTCGTCCCAAAACGTCTGCGGAAACCAGATGTTATTCTCATTCAGGTAATCCGCCAGAAACAGCTTATTCCATGGCGTATACAGCAGGTTCTTGTCGAACAGCCGGTACGCATCCCTCCTGAAAGCCTCTCTATCGCTATAGACGGCGTCCGGATGTGACATGTTCAGCGTTATATATTCCGAGCTGCTGTAATACGTGTCGATAAAATATCCGGTCACAACAAGCTGCGCTTCATTGGCTTCCGCCAGCGCATACATGTCCTCCAGCATCGTGGGTTTGGCCCAGTCGTCCGAGTCCATAAAGTAATAATACTTGCCTTTTGCAAGCTCCATTGCCGCGTTGCGGGCGCTAGGCGCGCCGCCGTTTTCCTTGTGTATCACATGGATGCGGCTGTCCTTTGCCGCGTATTTATCGCAAATAGCGCCGCACGCGTCCGGGCTGCCGTCGTCTACCACCAGATACTCAAAATCCTGAAACGTTTGATTCAGTATGCTCTCGATCGCCTTTCCGACATATCCTTCTACCTTATATACAGGCATAATAACGCTGATTTTTGGCCTATTCTCCACTCCGCAGTCCCCTCTCCTGATATACCGGCTTGGATTGCTGGTATCACAACAGCATCTAGTCCGGTTAGCATTGCAAACACATTCTAAACGTTGATCGGTCAGGTGTAAACTACTTCTTATCCATATAATCGGCACACGGACAAAAATAGAGCCTGGCTTTACTGAAAATCACTAAGCATTAATGAAGCACAGACTCTATCCATGTTAATAATTAGATTCTTGTTCTGTCATATTGCCTTTGCCGAAACCGTGTTCGTTAACCCTCCGTATATCGTGGTTCCGTCCGATGCCCAGTAAGCCCGTATCCGGTAATAGTATATAACATCCTTGGTCAATGCCGTATCTGCATAGGACGGGTCGGTTGTGGTCTTATACAGTGTCAGTCCGCCGTTCACGCCTACAGACCGGAATATCTCATATCCGGTCGCACCGGATACTGCATTCCATGCCAGGTCGACGCGGGCGGAACTGCTCGCCGTAGCTTTTGCATTCGTCACCGTACCTAAAGCCGGCGTCGCCGATATCGTGCCCGTCAGCCCTCCGTATATTGTGGTGTCACCCGACGTCCAGTAAGCGCGCATCCGGTAATAGCATGCAACGCCTGTGGTTAGCCCTGTATCCGTATAGGACGGATCGGTTGTGGTCTTGTACAGTGTCAGCCCACCGTTCACGCCTACAGAACGAAATATCTCATACCCGGTTGCGTCGGGTACCGCGTTCCATGTCAGATCGATGCTAACAGGATCGCTTGCCACTGCTTTGGGGTTAGTTATCGTCCCCAGTATCGGCATCGCCGATACCGTTCCCGTCAAGCCTCCGAAAACCGTGGTATCACCCGACGTCCAGTAAGCGCGCATCCGGTAATAGCATGCAACGCCTGTGGTTAGCCCTGTATCCGTATAGGACGGGTCAGTCGTTGTATCATACAGCGTCAGCCCGCCGTTCACCCCTACAGACCGGAATATCTGATACCCTGTTGCGCCGGGCACCGCATTCCATGTCAGATCAATGCTGACAGGATCGCTTGCCACCGCTTTTGGGTTAGTTATCGTCCCCAGTATCGGCATCGCCGATACCGTTCCCGTCAAGCCTCCGTATACCTTGGTTTCGCCGACCATACGATAGGCTCTTATTCGGTAATAGTGAGACGTATTGGTAACAAGCCCGGTATCAGTATAGGATACCTCGGTTATTGTCCGGTATAGTGTCAGCCCGCCGTTCACCCCCACAGAACGGAATATCTCATACCCTGTTGCGCCGGGCACCGCATTCCACGTCAGACCGATGCTGACAGGATTAACCGCCACAGCCGTTGCGTTTACCACTGTCCCCAGTGTCGGCGTTGCCGATACCGTTCCCGTCAGTCCACCGTACACCTTGCTTTCACCCACCAAACGATAAGCTCTCATCCGGTAATAATACGGCGTACCCGTTGTCAAGTTAGTATCTGTAAAGCTCGGCACAGTCGTTGTATCATACAGCGTCAGTCCACCATTCACTCCCATAGACCTGAATATCTCATACCCCGTCGCATCCACTACCGCGTTCCAAGTTACATCTATGCTATCATAGGCGCCCAATACTGCTTTTGCATTCATTACGGTGCCAAGTGTCCGCGTGGTAGAGTAGATAGTACCTGTCAAGCCGCCGTACACCTTTGTTTCCCCAACGGTCCGGTAGGCCCTTATCCGATAATAGTATGTTGTTCCGCTCAGTAGTCCCGTATCCACATAGGTCGCATCAGTGACCGTCTTGTACAGCGTCAGTCCACCGTTCACTCCCACAGACCGGAATATCTCATATCCCGATGCATCTGTTACTGCATTCCATGTCAGCGTGATGACATTGAAATCTGTTGTTGCCGCCTTGGCATTTATCACCGTTCCCAGCGTCTTTGTGGTGGAAAAAGCTGTGCCGGTCAACCCACCGTATATCTTAGTAGATCCTACAGTCCTATACGCCCTTATCCGATAATAGCACGTCGTGCCACTCGGCAGCCCAGTATCTTGATAGGACGCCTCGGTTATGGTCTTGTACAGCGTCAGCCCGCCGTTCACGCCCACCGACCGAAATACTTCATACCCTGTCGCACCGGGAACCGTGTTCCATGTCAGCGTGATAACGTTGTATTCCGTTGTGGCCGCCACAGGATTGGTGACGGTAGACAACGTGGGTGTTGCCGACAGAACTCCCGTCAAGCCACCATATACTTTTGCCTCCCCATTCATTCTATAAGGCCGTATACGGTAATAGTACGGCGTGCCCGTGGCTAACCCGGTGTCCAAAAAGGATGGCTGCGTAGTTGTATCGTACAGTGTCAGTCCGCCGTTCACTCCTACAGATCGGAATATCTCATACCCCGTCGCACCCGTCATCGCGTTCCATGTCAGACGTACGGAGTCGTAGCCGATAGCAGTCGCGGTCGCGGTCGGTGCCACAGCCGCCGTTAAGGATCCCGTCACATCAAATTCAACCGGGGTTTGCAGCACCCCGTTTTGGTATACCAGATAAATGCCCTTGCTATTGTCGCCAAGAGTGATCGTGCCGGGTGTTCCCGCGTTCACGTCAGACCGCACTCTGACTGTCACGCTTCCGTAAAGGGTCGCTGTCGTGTTGCCCTTCTCTATAGAGTCATAGAAAATCCCGGAGCCTCCGGATAACTTTTCGAACGCGCCGCCGACGACAATATTGGCGTTTGCCGCGCAGGCCGAATTAACCTGCAATGTGTAGTTATACGTATATGTTTTCCCCACTTCTACCGTGGTTGGTCCGGAAAAGCTGACGCTGGCTGTGCCCACAGCCAAAGCGATGGATACTCCTGTCACGAGCACCAACAGTATAACCGCAGCTCCCACCAACAAACGTCTTTTCATCAGTAACCTCCGCAAAAGAAATGTTTTATCAAAAAAATCTTGAAAACCGTCCCAAACAAGTACAACACCACCATTTTATTGTCATTATAATACAAAGTTACCTGTAAGGTCAACTGCTGTCGGTTTTGGTCAGTTTTTTCGCTTACTGCTTATCCGATTGACCACAGGCCCAGCAAATACAACCGAATCAACGTATAATCCATGATATCCACTTCTCCGTCGCCGTCCACATCCGCCATCTGGACGCCGAAGCCATTGAGCGGAGTGGTGTTGAGAATATGCAGGCGGATTGCGGTATAATCCGCGATACCTATCGCCCCGTCTCCGTTCACGTCGCCCTTCAGATACAGCGTCACCTGATCCAGCGTTGTGGACCCGTTCATCAGTGTCACCGTTACCCCGGCGCCCACCTTGGTGCTGCCGGATATCACCGTACCGGAGGCGTTGCGTACCGTTATGGTTCCGCTGTACCCCACAAAGCTGCTGACCAGCGTGCTGCAGGTCGTGTTGGCGCCGATGTAAAGCAGGTTGTTGCGCCGAATAAACTTGGTGGAGAGCAGCGCCTTGGTATCCTGTTTAATGTAGTCTTTATGGACATATGCGGCGGTGCCGCCGTAGTCGATCATATACCAGCTTGACGCGACACCCGCTTCCATCGCCTCCACGCGCGCGCCGCCCGGCAGCGTCCCAACTTTGCCATAGTTGGTTCCGGGCCCGCTGCGCACGTTCAGCGACGTCGTATTAACGACCGTGGCGTTGGTGTAGCCGGCAGATGCCAGCACCGTTTGCGAAGGCGTTGTGGTATTCAGCGAGGTAATCGCCGTGCTCGGATAGTAGAACGCAAGTATCTGCTCATAGGTCTGTCCGCCGCCGCCCTCCGACACCGCCTTGGCCCGCTGCTGCGCGCCACGCTGCGACAGGCCGATGCCGTGTCCATAGCGCCGCTGCGCGATGTTGTAGCCCGTCAGCGTGCTGCCGCTGTACACCGGCTCCACCACCACCACGCCAAGACTGGTGGATTGAAATGCCTTGTACGCCGAGGTGCCGTCCGAACCGTTGAGCGTGCGCAGCGAAAAGTCCACTCCCGTCACGCTGACTACCGTCCCGGCCGGCACGTCCGCTATTTGGGTATCCGTTTCGCCTGCCAGAATGACGCGAGCCCCCTCATCCGCCGTATCCGGTTCTTCAGAGCTCGTCTCCTCATCCGGCACGGACGGTTCCTCAGGGCTCGTCCTTTCGTCCGGCGCAACCGGTTCTTCCGGGCTCGTCCCCTCATCCGGCGCAACCGGTTCCTCCAGGCTCGTCCCCTCGTCGGGCACGGTCGGCTTCTCCGCCGGAGCGGCTGCGCCGTTCATGCTGGACAGCAGCGTCACGGAGAAGCTGCCCGTGGCGCGCACCATGTCAATGCAGTTGTTCACTCCGGAAAACGGCATCAGGCTATGATTCTGCCCGCTGAAGGTATCGTAGGTGTGGGCATACAGCCCATTGATGCCGGTGAGCGCAAACTGGTTGATACCCGTTACGCTATAAGCGGATAGCTGCCCACTGTCCAGTATCGCCTGCTTAATATAGTTCGTAGCAATGGCTGTGCTGGGCATCGTTCCGGTGTTGCCGCCCGACGTCACATTTCCCTCGGTATTGACCGCGGGAAAATAGAGAGTCTCGTACAGGCTTGACGGATTGGCAATGTCAAACGGATCCGGTTGGATATCGTAGTACACCCAATTCGCGCCGCCTCCCCAGCGATGATACGGAATATCCGTCATGCCGCCGTTGGACGCCGAATAGTACGCCGTTATGACGCTGCCGCCGTAGGTCATCACCTTGCCCGCCGTCGCGTCCACCGCCGCAATGGCGTTCGTTAACGTCGGATCGTACCCCTTGTAAACCTGGTCAACCGATGAAAGGTCCGTCAGGTCGTAGGTGCCGGAGCCGCTGATTTTACTGACCGCGTAGTTGCGCGCGGCCACCGCCTGGCTTTTCAGTGCCTCCAGCGGGAAGGAATCGCTCATCTCGTGCGGCACCACGCCGTACAGATATTGGTCAAGCCCCAGGTTGTTGACCAGCTGAATCACGCCGCCTTGTATGGAAAACGACATGTCGCCGATATAAGACCGGTCGCCTTGGCTGGTGTTGGCCAGCCAAATAGAATTGTTGAGGTTCTCATTCCTTTGCGCTTGCGTCATCTGGTGCTGGGTCAGATATATCGTGGAGCCGCCGGACACTAGAGAGCTACCCAGATAAAGCTTCAGCTGGCCGCCCTCAACTTTAACGGTATAAAGCTGCCGTTCCAGCGCCTTTCCGGCAACGCTGTAGTTCCCGTCTACCAGAAATGAAAACTTGGTGGGAGTGCCTATGGACAGCTTAACACGGATTCTGTCATACGGGCTTGCTGCAAACGCCGATGATATCGGAAACAAAGAGAGCAACATGAGTACACAGAGAGCCAGCCACAGTATTTTCTTCCGCATCATTTCCTCCTGTTTTGCAGTCTTTGATCCGTCGACAGCAAGCATTTTTTGAAATGGTTTTTTGTAATATTTGCGTCACATATTCTTAATATATTTATATACATATAGCATACATCACAGTAAAAATCAATTTCTTTATGCAAAAAGCGAGTGAAAATCAATTTCAATCGCTTTTAAACGACAAAACGTATCAAATAATGAGCCGCTAAGGCTTGGGATCTTTTCGGAAGATTTCGATTTCTATTCCTCTGTCAGCCGACCGCCGTCCGGGTTATATTTTCTGCCGCAGCTTCGGCATTGAAAGCCGTCCTTCAGCGGCTTTCCACATTCGCATACCCACCCCACTACAGACGAGGGCGTTCCACGTACCAGCGCGTAGTCGGGCACATCCTTGGCGACCACCGCCCCCGCCGCCACCAGCGCCCACCTGCCGATGGTTACTCCGCATACGATGGTGGCGTTCGCGCCGATAGTGGCGCCCTGCCGCACCAGCGTCCTGACTGCGCAGCCCTTTTCCTTGGGGTACAGGCTTCTGGGTGTCAGGTCGTTGGTGAACACCATGGACGGGCCACAGAACACGCCATCCTCCAGCTCCACACCCTCGTACACCGATACGTTGTTCTGCAGCTTCACCCCGTTGCCGATTTTCACGCCGCTGCCGATATATACGTTCTGCCCCAGCATACAATCCCGGCCTATCTCCGCGCCGTTTTGCACGTGACAAAAATGCCATATCTTCGTGCCGTCGCCGATCTTCACACCGTCGTCGATGATGCTGCTTTCGTGCATATAATAGCTCATGGATGCTCCCCGCCTTTCTTCGTGTAGGTTCTTGCCGTCTTTCAGCACAACGCCAGAACCGCGCCGCTGACCCGCGCTATCTCTTCATCCGTCAGATACGGGTGCATCGGCAGACTCAGCACGCGGCGGCTCAGGTCTTCGCAGACAGGCAGGCTTCCCTCGCTATAATTCAGATGCTTGTAAGCCGTGCTCAGATGCAGCGGCGTCGGGTAATAGACTGCTGTTGGTATCCCCTGCGCTTTCAGCTCTCGCAGCAACGCCTCCCTGTGTGCTGCGCTACGCGCTGTCAGCGTATACTGCGCCCACGCGGATACGGCGTCTGCCGGAATGTGCGGCGTTTTGACGGCAGTGCCCAGCCGCGCCGTATAGGCCGCCGCCGCGCGGTTGCGCGCACTCAGCTCGTCGTCAAACACGCCCAGCTTTGCGAGCAGTATCGCCGCCTGCATCGTGTCCAGCCGCGAATTGAGCCCGATGCGCACGTTGTCGTACTTATCCTTGCCCTGCCCGTGGACGCGGATGGACGCCAGCCGCTCCGCGAGCGCGTCGTCGTCCGTGAACACCGCGCCACCGTCGCCCCAGCACCCCAGCGGCTTGGCGGGGAAGAATGAGGTGGCGGATACGTGGCCAAAGGCGCACGCCTTTTTGCCGCTGTAAACGCCGCCGAAGCTCTGCGCGGCGTCCTCCAGCACGAACAGGCCATACCGTTCGGCGATGGGCAGCAGGCGGTCGTAATCTGCGGGCAGCCCGAACAGATCCACCGGTATCACGGCGCGGGGGCGCAGTGCTCCCCGCTCCAGCGTTGCGGCAACGGCCTTCTCCAACGCTTCGGGGCAGATGTTGAACGTGTCGGGATCCACATCCACAAACACCGGCGTCCCGCCAGCCGCGCTGACGCATTCAGCGGATGCGAAGAAAGTGAACGCCGGTACGAACACCGCATCGCCCGCGCTCAGTCCGTATGCCATCAACGCCAGCGTCAGCGCGTCGGTTCCGTTGGCGCACGTCACCACATGCCGCCTGCCGGTGTCCTCCGCCAGCCGCTGCTCCAGCTCCTTGACCTCCGGCCCCATGATGAACCGTTGATGCCGGTATACGGCGTCCAGTCTGGCGCGGATGTCCACCTCCAGACGGCTGCACTGCCTGCTCAAATCGATAAACTGCATATCATTCCTCTGCTCGTTGCTTAAAATGTCCCATTATATCCTCGACGGAAAAATCCGTGAGCGGCAGGCACACTGGCCGCCCCTCCGACGCCGACTTGTGGATCGCCAGCGCCAGCTCCAATGCGCACCGCCCGGCTTCGCCGTCCGCCAGCGGCCGCGTCTTTGTGCGGATCGCGCGGAGCACATCCGCATACAGCGCGGTATGACCGGCGATCAGCCAGCCTTCCCCGTTCAGCGCGTTCAGCGCCTCGTCATCATCCAGGCCGTCCTCAAATCGCCATTCCTCGATGCGGGAGAGTGCCTTGCCTCCCGCCTTCATCGTGCCCTTCTCGCCAAACACATACAGCGTCTCCTCCAGATTCCTCGGGAAAACATCAGTCGTTCCCTCGATAACGCCGTACGCGCCGCCCGCGAATTTCACCAACGCCAACCCCATATCCTCCGTCTCGATATACTGGTGGCTGAGATTGTCCGTGTAAGCAAACACCTCCGTCGCCTTGCCGCCCATCAGCCAGAGAAGCAGGTCGATGTGATGGATACACTGGTTGACCAGCATGCCGCCGTCCTGCGCCCATGTTCCCCGCCACGGCGCTTTGGCATAGTATTCCTGCCCCCTGTTCCAGCGCACATGCGTCGTTCCATACAGCAACCGTCCCATCCGCCCCGCGCCGATGGCACTGCGCATCATTTGAACGGACGCGTTGAAGCGGTTTTGATGGGACGCGCACACGCACACGCCCCGCTCCCGCCCCGCGGCAATCACGGCGTCCGCGTCCTTGAGTGACAGCGCAATGGGCTTCTCGACGATCACATGGCAGCCCGCCTCGATGCAGTCCAGCGCGATGCGGGCGTGGTTGCCGTTATCCGTGGTGATTGCCACCAACTCAGGCCGCGCTTCCCTCAGCATCGCCCGATAATCCGTGTACGCTGCAGCCGCGCCGTAAAAACACGCCTTTTCCGTCAGGCTTTTCACGGAATGCACATCGATGTCGCAAAGCCCCGAAATATCAAGGCCGTTGTTCAGCGCGGCGGTGAAATGGTTGAGTGCGATAGAGCCGCACCCGATCAGCGCATATCTCAGCCCCATAGGTATTAACTCCCTTATAAAAGCTCGATATTATCTCGGCATCGGACATTCTTCATGGCGTTCTTCGCATCGAATACTACCGCTGCGCACCGCGCAACCAGCTCATAATCCACTGCCTTATGTGCTGCCGTCACCACCACCGCGTCCGCCTGCTTCAGCGTCTCCTCCGTCAGTGCGCCGATGCTCCGCCTGCGCTTCCCCTCATGGACGTATTCGCTGACATACGGGTCGTAGAAGGACACCGCCGCCCCTTGCTCCTCCAGCTTCTCAATCACCTTGATCGCCGGACTCTCCCGGTAGTCGTCGATATCCTGCTTGTAGGCCACGCCCAGCACCAGCACGGCAGCGCAGCTCAGCGCCTTTTGACGCCGATTGAGCATACGGCTGATGCGCTCCACACAGTAGTCGGGCATGTGGTCGTTCACCATGCCCGCCGCCTCGATCATCGAGGTGTGGAAGCCGTATTCCCGCGCCTTCCATGAGAGGTAATACGGGTCGAGCGGGATGCAGTGGCCGCCAAGACCGGGGCCGGGGTAAAATGCCTGAAAGCCGTAGGGCTTGGTGCCCGCTGCGTCGATCACCTCCCAGACGTTGATGCTCATTCTGTCGCACAGCATGGCAATCTCGTTGATGAGGCCGATGTTGACGTTGCGGTACGTGTTCTCCAGTATCTTCTCCATCTCGGCCACCGCGGGCGACGACACCTCCTTCACATCCCCCTGCAGCACTTGCCGGTACATGAACGAAATGACCTCACACGCGTCCGTGCCTATCGCCCCCACCACCTTGGGCGTATTCTTCGTCTTGTAGATCAGGTTACCGGGGTCAACGCGCTCGGGCGAAAAACCCAGATAGAAGTCCGTGCCGCAAATGAGGCCGCTCTCCTTCTCCAGTATCGGCTTGAGTAGTTCCTCCGTGGTGCCAGGGTACGTGGTGGATTCCAGCACCACGACCGACTCCCTTTTCAGATACCGCGCGATGCTGGCTGCCGAGTCGCACACACAGCTAATGTCCGGCTGCTGATGCTTATCTAACGGCGTTGGTACGCATATCGCGACGAAATCAACGTCTCGGACGAACGAGAAGTCGGAGGAAGCGTAGAGCATGCCTTCGTTTATCAGCCGGTTCAAATCCGCGTCCACCACATCGCCGATGTAGTTTTGCCCGGTGTTCACCATGCGCACCTTCTTCTCCTGTATGTCAAAGCCGACCGTCTTAAATCCTGCTTTCGCCTTTTCCACAGCCAGCGGCAGGCCGACATACCCCAACCCCACCACGCCGACCCTCAGCTCCCGGTGCACTATTTTTTCAAGCAGAGCTTCCTTCATCGTTTTCACGCTGCGGTTTCCCTTTCGGTTTCTATCATATGTGTATGCCGCAAGGCAGGCTTTATCACAAATTAATACAAGTTTGTTGCGTATTTAAACTGTTTCCTGTATCATATTCATATAAAATTTGTAATTTTCCGGTTTTGCGGTTTCAGATAATACCTCATAAATGCGATAATTTTTATGAGAGGAAGGTAGCCATGATAAAATTCGACGACCGGTACTGCCAAAATACAGGCAGGCGAATAAAAGCAGGCGTGCTTTCGTTGTTGCTGGCCTTTTCGGTATTTACTTGGGATGTACCCCTCGTGTTGGCCGAGGAGCCGTCGGCGCAGACACCGACGCCTTCAGTACAGACAACCGAGCCTGAGCCGCCCCCGACTCCCAAGGCTGTCATGGCTGCGGATGCCGAAGCCACCGTGCCGGAGCGCGGGCTGAGCGGCGCGGATGTGGTGACGGTGGAAGGATATCCGTGCGTTGCGGGCGAGGTGCTCGTCCAGTTCAAACTGAGTGCCAGCGATGCCATCGTCCAGCAAGCGCTGGATGATTCTGAGGAGCAGGATGAGATAACCGATAATCTGCACATCGCCGAGGTTCCTGCCGGAGAGACGATAACGGGCTACATCGATGAGTTGGAGGAGCAGCCGGATGTACTGTATGCTCAGCCCAACTATATATATTATCTGGACGATACGGAGCGCATACCGGTCACGGGAGGCTTTCCGCCGGGCAATGGCGGCACAGATGCTTATGCGAACGATCCCGGCTTTGGCCTCCAATGGCATCTGAATACCATCAATGCCCCATCGGCATGGGACACAACAATGGGCAATTCCGGCGTACGCGTCGCGGTGCTGGATACCGGCGTAGACTTGAAGCATCCGGATCTTGCGGGCCGGATACTATATCAGACGGATGTCGTGGACTATGACGGCAGAGCCGACGACGACGACGGCCACGGTACGCATGTAGCCGGTATCATTGCGGCAACCGCCAACAACGGCTTAGGCGTGGCGGGCGTGGCTCCCGGCGTCAGCCTCATCACGGTGGACGTATTCGATACCGACGGCACCGACTGGTGGGCAACCACGGCAGATATTGTCGAGGGCATCAACTATGCCATCAGCAACGACGCCGATATCATCAATATGAGCCTCGGCAGTTACTATCTGGATTACGCGGAATCGAACGCCATCGATGAAGCCGTTAATAACGGCATCCTTGTTTTGGCCGCTGCCGGCAACGACAACACCACCACCGACCACTACCCCAGCGACCAAGCGAATGTGGTATCCGTTATCGCCACCAGCAGATATGACACCCGCGCCTATTACTCTAACTACGGATCGCAGAAGGACATATCCGCACCGGGCGGCGACGGTGATGTTTCTTCGGACTGGATACTGTCCACATATTATGATCCCAAAACAGGTTTGTCCAGTTACGCTTGGATGGCCGGTACTTCGATGGCATCTCCCGTTGTCGCCGGTGTGGCGGCGCTTTTGCTGTCTGCAAACTACAGTCTCAATGCAAACGATGTTAAGGAAGCTTTATACAATTCAGCGGTTGATCTTGGAGCGCCCGGTCGGGATAACAATTACGGATATGGCCGTGTGGATGCTAATTCAGCCATCATGTCTATTCCTGCTATTTTGTCCGGTCGTTACTCTGTGGACCGAAGAAATCGCGTGGTGTATGGCGTACCCTTGGGTACGTCTGTTGAAACACTGGCGTCATATTTTACAGGACGTGGCGGGACCATCATGATCCGTAACGCAAACCAGCAGGAAGTCACGAGCGGAACAGTCAAAACAGGCATGTTTGTCTGTTTAAAAAACGAATCTGTAATCTTGGATTCCCTGTTCATCGCCGTACGCGGAGATGTCAATGGTGACAATTCTATTAGCATTGCCGATTATACTTACGTTCGCCTTAGTATACTGGGAAAGAGGGGGCTGTCACCCGTCTCGATGCGGGCGGGAGACGTCAACAACGATGGAAGCCTGAATATATCAGATTATACCGCTCTCAAGCTGCACATAATGGGGACATCGCCCATCAGTTAGCTGACTTGGCACGTTATATTTTTCGCCTGTCGAACCCGGTGATATCGCCTATTTTTCGTTTCCTCTATACCAATTTATTCTCATTCCGCCTGTAATCAGCTTTTAAGATGACAAACCCAACACATCAGTTATAAGTTATAATAAGTTATGGTAATTTGATTATACATTCTTAACTCGTTTTTTGGCGCTCTCTTCCTTCATTTACGACTCAAGAATATAAGATAAATATCAGTGTTGTGCAAACTACATTGCTAACTATTAAATCAACGAATGAGAAGACTCATATATTAAATGACCTGTTTTTCGGCTAAAAAATAAGGCCCCGGTTGCACAGGGCTTTGAAAGGAAGATTGGTTGAAGCTTTTAAGATCCGCAAAAGATCTAGTTTATGACTGTATTTATAGTATATTTCAGCAATAACAATGTCAAGAGATTATTTTCAATGCTTGCAGGAATATTTTCATTCCACTAATTTACAATGCGTAAGCAGGATGTATTATAAGAGTGACAAAGCTAAGAACATATCTTATAATAAATTTGCAAAAGCTTGATGATAGCTTAACGATTTTTTTACAATTAATGGTGGAGGGTATTGAATGAGTATTTTCTCGGTGTTCTTGCTTCTGGGCGGTCTGGGCATGTTCCTGTATGGAATGAAGATGATGTCCGACGGTCTGGAAAACGCTGCTGGCGACCGCATGCGCCGTGTTCTTGAGGTTCTGACGGGCAATCGCTTTGCAGCTGTCGGCGTAGGCGCCGGTGTTACTGCTATCGTTCAAAGCTCTTCCGCAACGACCGTAATGGTCGTCGGTTTTGTCAATGCCGGCCTTATGACGCTGCTGCAGGCTACCGGCGTAATCATGGGTGCCAACATCGGTACCACGATCACCGCGCAACTCATTGCCTTCAAGCTCTCAGACATCGCGCCGCTTATACTTTTTGCAGGCATGCTATTCACAGTCTTCCTCAGAAAACGCATTTTCGCCCGTATCGGTGAGATCATCTTGGGCTTTGGCATACTGTTTGTGGGTCTGACTCTAATGTCCCAAGCGATGGAACCGTTGAGGGAAGTGGAAGCCTTCCGCAACCTGCTCGTCAGTTTTCAAAACCCTGTGGTTGGCGTGCTATTCGGCGCAATATTCACTGCTGTCATTCAGAGTTCGTCGGCCTCCGTCGGTATATTGCAAGCGCTCGCGGGCCTCGGGCTGATTGGGCTCGATTCGGCAGTCTATGTCGTACTCGGCCAGAATATCGGGACATGCATCACCGCGATACTGGCGGCTATCGGCACCAACGCCAATTCGCGGCGCACCGCCGGCATCCACCTGATGTTCAACATACTCGGAACAATGATCTATCTGGCAATCCTCGCAGTCTTCCCCTCCATTATTAGTTGGGTCGCCTCCATATCGCCGGATAACGTATCCCGGCAGATCGCAAACTTCCATACGATATTCAACGTGACCGTCACAGTACTGCTGTTCCCGTTTGCTCGATTGATGGTGCGGCTCATTACGCGCATTATTCCGGAAAAGCATGCGCCCGATCGCGTGGAAAAGAGACTCGTTTATCTGGATGAACGCATCGCACAGACGCCTTCCATCGCGCTGACGCAAACGCTCAAAGAGCTTAACCGCATGGGTGATATCGCCGTCAGCAACATGAAGCGGTCATTGGACGCATTTTTCAACCGGGACGAGCAAAAAGCGAGGCGCGTGATGGAAATCGAAAAAACGGTCGACTATTTGAGCCACAATATCACGCATTACATGATTGAGTTCCGTGGTCTTGATCTCTCGGAACACGACCTCAAAACGTTGGGCAGCCTGCACCACGTCATCATCGATATGGAACGCATCGGTGATCTGGCTGAAAACATCGCCGAATACGCGCTGACCATGATCGAGAAGCGCGCGAAGCTGTCACCCGACGCCGAAGCGGAGCTTGTTAAAATGTCGGACAGAACGATGGAAACGCTGAAAGCCAGCCTGGAGGCATTCGAAAAACGAAGCAAGTCCAGCTTGGCCGTTGTAGATGCACTGGAGTCGGAAGTTGATATGATGAAAAAGGCTCTTTTAAACAGCCATATTGACCGCTTGCAGGAAAAAGCCTGCGACCCGCAGACAGGCGTGATATTCACCAACATGGTGGCAACACTTGAACGCGCGGCTGACCACGCCACCAATATCGCTTTTTCTATTACCAACGACTAAAACGGATTGATTTGCATCAACGGCGCTCTGCGCGGCCTTCGGGCTGGCAGAGCGTTTTCAATTGCACCCAACTCACGAGACCCCTGCTGCCCATCTCCCTGTATTTACAAATTTCGCGCCATCGCTTACACTTCATATAGATAACACAAGATATACTGAAAAGGGAGGCGTGCTGGTGGACACAGAAAAACGGTCTGTCGCCGTGATCGGCGGGGGCGCTATAGGCGGCATTACAGCAGCTTATTTGAGTCGGGCAGGATATAACGTACAGTTGGTCTGCAAATACCCTCAGCGGGCAACGGAAATCACAAACCATGGGCTGCATATTACCGGCGTACGCGGCGAGCAGCAGGCACCCCTGCCGGCGGTCGCTGATGTTGAGCAGCTTTCCGGTCCCAAGGACATCGTGCTGATCGTGACCAAGGCTTACGACATGCCGGACGCCGCGCGACGCGTACTGCCATTTCTGAAGCCGGATTCTTTCGTGGTGTCGATGCAGAACGGCATCTGCGTGGAGGCGCTGGCCGATGTGGTGGGCAAGGAACGAGCGGTGGGCTGCGTGGTGGGCTGGGGTTCCACGATGCTGCCGGACGGTACTCTGAACATGACGTCTGAGGGCGATTTCGTGATCGGCGGATACCTGCCAACGAAAGACGTCACGCCGCTTAAAGCCGTGCTGGATCACATGATCGAGACCCGCATATCCGACAACATCATTGCCGACCTTTACTCCAAAATGATCATCAACTCCTGCATCACCTCCATGGGAGTCTTAAGCGGACTGTATCTGGGGAAGATACTGAAGCTGAAAAAAGCGCGCGACATATTTACGGCGATCATCCGCGAGGCGCTGGCGGTTGCCGCGGCGATGAAGATCGAAGTCAAACCGTACGGCGGCAAGCTGGACTATCATGCGCTGGTGGATGGCCGCGGCGCTGTCAACGACTTTAAACGCCACCTGATGATCCGTATCATCGGCTTCAAATACCGCCGGCTGAAGTCTTCCAGTCTGCAGTCGCTGGGGCGCGGCAAGCCCACCGAGATCGACTATTTCAACGGCTTCATCGCGCGCAAGGGCGTGGAGCTGGGCGTCCCCACCCCGGTCAACACCCGGATCACGCAGATGGTCAAGGAGATCGAAGCAAATAAGCGGCAGATCGATCCGGCCAATTATGATGACGCTGAACTGTCGGCAAAGCTTTAAAAAGAGTGCCCTTGGGCGCTGAATGAAGAATGATATTGGGAGACGGCAGACCACGCAATATATCACGTATTACCGCGATCAGTCGCGTAGTCTGCACAAGTTGATCAAAGTTATAATGACGATCCGGCAACGGATCTGTTTTTTTCTGTCCTGTCATTTTAGTCTAGACATAAATAACATCAACAACGGACTCTTCGTTTTTATTATAACTCGAGCCTGACCACAAATCAGGGACAGTACTGCACAAAATAACATGAAATATCCCACCGAAAAATATTTTTAGTCGCTTGACATTGTCATGGCAGGCTAGTATGCTGTGTATATCGTATATATACAGTATTGCGCGGAGGATGCCTTTGGATATTATCATCAGCAATTCGAGCCAGAAACCGATCTATGAACAGATCACGGCGCAAATAAAGAGCATGATACTCTCGGGGGCGCTCCGGGAGGGCGACGCGCTGCCCTCCATGCGGGTGCTGGCGCGGGACCTGCGCATCAGCGTTATCACCACCAAGCATGCCTACGAAGACCTGGAGCGCGACGGCTTTATCGAGACGGTGGCCGGCAAGGGGTGCTTTGTGGCGGGCCGCAACATGGAGCTATTGCGTGAGGAACAGCTGCGCCGTGCGGAGGAATATCTGCAAAACGCCGTGAACGTAGCGCGTACCAGCGGCATCACGCAGTATGAACTGATTGAAATTTTAAAGCTTATATACACGGAGGACTAGAAATGGAAGATATATTGCGGGTGGAAGGGCTTTGCAAGGACTACGGCGGTTTCGCGCTGCAGGACGTTTCTTTCTCGCTGCCCAAGGGCAGCATCATGGGCTTCATCGGCGAGAACGGCGCGGGCAAAACCACCACCATCAAACTCATACTGAACATGATATCCAAGGACAGCGGCGACGTCAGCGTGTTCGGACTGGACCATATCCGGGACGAGGCGCAAATCAAACAGGATACCGGCGTGGTGCTGGATGAACTACACTTCTACGAAGGTCTGCGCGCATCGGATATCCCCGGCATACTCCGGCCCATATTCGCAAGCTGGGACGACGCACTGTACGCGAAGTACTTAAAAAGGTTCGGCGTTCCTGCGGACAAGACGATCAAGCAGCTGTCCAAAGGCATGAAGACAAAGCTGTCGCTCTGTACCACGCTGGCGCACAATCCCCGACTGCTGATACTCGACGAAGCCACCAGCGGCCTGGACCCGGTGATGCGTGCCGAGATTCTTGAGATGTTCCAGGACATCATTCAGGACGAGGAACGCTCGATACTGATGTCCACGCACATCATCAGCGATCTGGAGAAGATGGCGGATTACATCACGCTGATCGACGGCGGGCGTATCGTGTTCTCGGAAAGCGCCGACCGTCTCAAATACGGGTACGGCATACTGCGCTGCAACCAAAGCGATTTGCTGCGCATATCGCCGGAGTATATCGCCGGGCAGAGAAAGGGCACGTATGCCAGCGAAGCGCTGGTCAAGGACCCGGCGCACCTCAGGCAGCGCTTCCCCGGCCTTGTGATCGACCCGGTCAGCATTGAGGAAATCATGATGTTTTTTGTAAGGAGTCAGGAACAATGAAAGGACTTATCATCAAGGATTTAAAAAATCTGAAAAAATACAGCCGTACTGTGTTGATAATGATCGCGTTTTACATTTTGTTTATGACGATGATGGAAAATATTCAGTTTTTGAGCGGCATTGTGGTGCTGATGTGTGCGGTATCCGTCATCACCTCGTTCGCTTACGACAAACAGTCCGGTTGGGACGCGTACGCTCTGACGTTGCCGCTGCCTCGAAAAGACTTCGTGTTAGCCAAATACGCGCTGGCGTTGCTGCTTACCGCCTTCGGTACGACGGTGGCGCTGCTGTCGGGCTGGTTGTATGGGCTTTTCAAGGGTGTATCCAATTTTACCGAAACGCTGCTTTCATCGTATACGATGTTTGCTGCAGCTGTACTTTTCCTGTGCGTGATGCTGCCGCTGGTCTACCGCTTTGGCGTGGAGCGCTCCCGCGTGCTTATCTTTGCATTAGTCGCACTTCCGACCTCCTCGCTGATCGTACTGTCGCAGACAGGCGTTCTCACCATGCCGGAAAAAACGCTGCTCTCGCAGCTGTTCATCTTCTCGCCGCTGGTCCTCATCGCCTGTGCGGCAGTTTCCATCGCACTCTCCTACCGCATTTTCAAACGAAAACAGGCATAGCGGTATAACCTGTCTCCATCAAAAAAGCCGCGTGGCCAAATGACTGGCTCTGCGGCTTTTATTATATTGCACATTTCCTGTTACGATATACTTATGCATATGTTTGTTGGACTTACTTGGCCAACTTTAAACGCAACAGCTTTTTCACATCATCCAGTACGGCGTCGTCCGTCACGCGGATCATCAGCCATTTGGTGTTGTTGAACAGGCGTGCGCCGTCCGCTAGTTCCAGCAGATATGGCGTATAGACGGGGCGTACCGCGTCCAGCTTCACCAGATCTGCCTGCCCCAGTACCACCAGAGCGATGAAGCTGTCTGGCTCGGGATACAGTGTACACAGAGCCTTGCTCCCTTTCTTGTATTTCACATTCCATCCCGGCTGCCCCGCGCACACGCTGTACACGATCAGCGGCGCCGACTTGTAAGTGTTCTCAATATGTGCCGTCAGGTTGCGCCAGCGCTCGCGGGCCTCCCCTGCCATTGAACCTTCTATTGCCGGTATATCCGGTGTCACAGCCGGGTTGTGTATTACGTCCATGTAAAACCTCCTGCCTGTATTTTTCTATTATATCACATTTATCCACTCGTGCACCGACTAATTTAACAAACACTTATACAATCCGGCTGCAAAGCGGGTCCGGCACTTGCAGATGGTCCTCGATTTTTTTGCTAAGCTCCCTTTCCTATTGGCGAAGATCATCCTTGCTGCATAAAGGCTCCTCATGTATAATTGGATGTACGTACAAGCGAAAGGCTAAAAATTATGGCAAACCTGACAAAACTGCCGAAATATCAGATCGTCAAGGATTACGTCCGCCATCTGATACGGGACGGCCTGATCATATATGGACAACAGCTCCCCTCCGAACACGACCTGATGGTCAAGTTCGGCGTCAGCCGTCAGACGGTGCGGCAGGCTTTCGCGGAGCTCACCGCCGAAGGCCTGCTCTACAAGGAACAAGGAAAAGGGACGTTCTGCGGATACCGGAACACGCAGCCCCGCCAGATCGTGGCGGTGATCACCACCTACATATCCGAATTTGTTTTCCCGGGCATCATTTCCGGCATCGAGCAGGTGCTTTCCGACAAAGGGTATATGATGCTGCTGTGCAACACCGGCAACTCCAAGCAAAGCGAGGCGCAACACTTAACCAGCATGCTGGAACTGGGCGTAGCGGGCATCATCATCGAGCCCACACGCAGCGCCCATCCCAATACCAACCGGGAGCTGCTGGAGGAGCTTCGGCGAAAAGGCACCCGCTTTGTATACCTCAACGCCTGTTACGACGATTTTGATAGTGCGTACACGGTGATGGACGACCGGGAAGGTGGCCGCCTGCTGACTCAGCACCTGCTGTCTCTGGGGCATCGCCGGCTGGCCGGCCTGTTCAAGACGGACGACAAACAGGGCGTGATGCGACGGGCAGGCTTTCTGGACGCCATCGAAGCGAGCGGCGGCGCACAGGCTGTCTCCGTCGGTGAATACGAAACGAGCAACATGTACGACTATCCGTTCACGTTCGCGCAGAACCTGCTGAACCGCCAAGACCGCCCGTCATCCATCGTGTGCTACAACGACCAGTGCGCGCTGCAGGTGCTGCAGGCGGCGGCGGAACGCGGACTCAAGGTGCCGCAGGACTTAGCGGTAGTGGGATATGATGATTCGCTGACAACCCACAGCACCGCGAAGCTGACTACCATACGCCACCCAATGAAGGAAATGGGGCGTATGGCGGCCCGGTTCATGGTGGATATGCTTGAAGGCCGCGCCGGCATCCCCTGCCGGGTATTCCATCCCGAGCTGGTCGCACGGGACTCCTGCCGCCCTTTCCAGAGCAGTAAATAACCTGCTGTTCAGATATCAATTAAAACATAAAACGGGCAGCCCGATGATGGCTGCCCGTTACATTTTGAGTAAGATGTATATCCTTATCGCTTATATGGATTCAACTGCCTTGCGTTCGATATCAAGCCCGGCTCTATACCGCTGCATGAATGCTCCGAACCCTTCTATATCCGAATCCTCCGGCGCGACGGTGGTGCGTTCGCTGTCCGTGAACACGCTGTCGCTTAAGTAATCCGCCAGGGTTTCGCCCTGCTTGTTCATCATATAAGCTGCAAGTATTGCGATACCCCAGGGGCCGCCTTCTCCGGCTGTCGCCATGACGGTGACCGGAACGCCCATCGCAGTCGCCATGATGCGAAGGCCCACGTTTGTGACTTTAAAGAAACCGCCGTGTCCTGTGATCGAATCGATGGACGCGCCTTCCTCCTCGATCAGTATCCTCATGCCCATTTTGAGTGAAGCCAAAGACGAATACAGATGCGTTCTCATGAAGTTGGCCAGTGTGAAGGATGAGTCCGTCGTCCGTACAAACATCGGCCGCCCCTCCTCCAGCTCTGTCACATGCTCTCCCGATATATAGTTGTAGGACAGCAGTCCGCCGCAGTCGGCATTACCGCTGAGCGCCTCATTAAGTAGCTTTCTGTAAAGCGCATTGATGTCAAATTCCGCGCCCAGCAGCCTGCCCGCTTCGCCCAGCAGCTTCACCCACGCGTCCAGATCGCCAAGGCAGTTGTTGCAGTGTACCATCGCCACCGGATCGCCCGCGGGCGTGGTCACCATATCCACCTCGGCGTGCACCCTCTTCAGCGCGTTTTCCAGCACGATCATGGCAAACACGCTGGTCCCCGCACTGATGTTGCCCGTCCGCTGACGTACGCTGTTGGTCGCCACCATGCCTGTCCCTGCATCACCCTCGGGCGGACACATGGGTATACCGGCTTTCAGCGTTCCTTTCGGGTCGAGAAGCCGTGCACCCGCTTCGCTCAGCGTCCCCGCCTTTTCTCCCGCCATTGCAATACAGGGCAGTATGTCCGCCAGTTTCCAGGGAAGTCCCGCGTTCAGCTGATCAAACTTTCCTATCATGGCGCTGTCGTAGGAGTGCGTTTTGTCGTCCAGCGGGAACATGCCCGAAGCATCGCCGATGCCGAGCACCTTTTTGCCCGTGAGCTGCCAGTGAATATATCCTGAAAGCGTGGTGAGATATTTTATCTCGGCAACATGCGGCTCGTTGTTCAGTATGCTCTGATACAAATGCGCGATGCTCCAGCGCTGGGGAATGTTGAAGTCGAACAGCGTCGTAAGCTTTTTCGCGGCTTCGCCGGTAATGGTGTTGCGCCAGGTGCGGAACGGCGCCAGCAGATTATCGTCCTGACCGAACGCCATGTATCCATGCATCATCGCCGAAACGCCGATGGCCCCCACCTGCTCCAATTCGCAGCCGAATTTTTGTTTAACATCCTTGGCCAGATTCGCGTAGCAGTCCTGAATGCCGTTCCAGACATCGTCCAGAGCATATGTCCATTTGCCATCCTCAAAGCGATTTTCCCAGGTATGGTCACCGGATGCAATCGGACGATGCATTTTGTCTATCAGCACAGCCTTAATACGTGTGGAGCCCAGTTCAATGCCAAGATACGCGTCGTTCATATTCATATTTATATGTTCCTTTCTGCATAAGAGACGAAACGGAATGTAGCCAAAGTCCCTTCGCACATAATAGTTTGATATAACATGACAGCAAAAAATCGAGGAAATATCGCAGCACACCTTGTACGGACATGTTCGTTTGTATTATACTTGAATCATCTTATTTTTTCAACTTGGAAAAGCACATGTTCTTGTCAGGTTTTATGGAAAAATGGTATGATGGCTCACTGTCCGTCACCAGCGTATAATGGAAACCTGGGTCAAAGCAGGCGTTTATTCCAAAACACAAATACTTCGGCTAAAGCGGCGTTCTGAAACGCCGTGAAGCGTTGAAGAAAGGACACAAAAAAACATGCTGGAGCAATTAAAAAAAGAAGTTTGTGATGCGAATTTGAAACTCGTGGAATACGGGCTCGTGATACTGACCTGGGGCAACGTCAGCGCCATCGACAGGGAAAGCGGCCTTGTGGTCATCAAGCCGAGCGGCGTATCGTATGACGTGATGAAGCCGGAGCATATGGTGGTGGTGGATCTAGACGGTAAAGTGGTGGAGGGTAATTACCGGCCCTCCTCCGACACCGACACCCACGTCGAGATATACAAAGCCTTCGACACCGGCGCGGTGGTACATACGCATTCCAAATGGGCCACCATATGGGCACAGGCAGGCCGCAGTCTCCCCTTCCTGGGCACCACGCATGCGGACTATTTCTACGGCGATGTGCCGGTGACGCGTAAACTGACTGAGGCCGAGATATCCGGCGGATACGAGCTGGAGACGGGCAAAGTCATCGTGGATACGTTCAAAAACCAGGACATCGACCCGGCTATGGTGCAGGCGGTGCTGGTGAACAACCATGGTCCATTCACGTGGGGCAAGGATGCGGCCCACGCCGTGGAGAACGCTCTCGTGCTCGATTTTGTTGCCGAGATGGCCCGCCATGCGCTGTCCCTCAACGACGGTGCGGTGATGGGGCAGGAACTGCTGGACAAGCATTACCTGCGCAAGCACGGCAAAAATGCATATTACGGTCAGAAGTAAAAAACGGCTTGAACAAACAGCCGGGGCGGGCAAAACCCTCCGCGGCTGTTTGTTCCTGGTTCATATAATTGTAACAGTTGGCCCGAATCGTTTGACATTGGCAAGCCTGTCACTTATAATAATGGGCGGAACCGAATAGACAGAGGAGAGCATAACGCCCGTTTTACCGAGTGCGTTAGGTCAAATAAATGTTTGTTTTTCTAATTGCAACTTTAACAGCGCTGGTGCTTTCACTGGGCTTTACGCCGCTGATGATTGTGGCGTCTCGAAAGCTTAAGATTCTGGACATGCCTAACCCTCGCAAAGCACACCGTGACCCCATGCCTCTGATGGGCGGTATTGCCATATATCTGTCGACGATTGCCGCTACCATTCTGTTCATCATACTGTTCGTCGAGGGCCTTAGGCTCAACATTGTGATTGCCTTCCTGATCGGTATCTCCGGCGTCACGATGATGGGGCTTATTGACGACATACTCTCGCTCAG
>JAEWWC010000042.1 GCA_023396555.1 Bacillota bacterium | reverse complement strand
TTGCCGGGAGGATCGCTGAAAATTGCGGATAACCTCTTCACTAATTTGTCCCCTGATTTTTTTGTCCCGGATATGTATATGCACGGGCCTGCAAAACAGACCTTAATATGCGGGAATTTTTTCAGCTGCGGATGAGCCGGTCCAGCCCGCGCTTAGCGCCCGTAACGTCTCCGCTCGCGGCCTGCCCGCGCAGCGTCCGGTACTGCTGTTGCGTCAGCCGTACTTTGTAACCATCCAGCAGCTTTAAAAATGCGTTGATCAGTGCGTAGTTCATATATTTTCTTGTCCCCCCTCAAAAAATGATGCCCCGAAGGGCCACGGTCTATTATCCACAGAAGCTATACGAAAATCCGTCGAATGGCGCGCCCAAAGGCTGCGAAATTTGGCAGCGCAGTGAACCACGATGCATGACAAACGGACATTGGGCTGTTGCGGCTCGCTGCTGATTCTGGTATGCTGAAAAGCAGTAAATATTGGAAGGGGGCATAGGCATGAGCTCTTATGATGACGCCATGACGGTAATGGCTGAATTATTCTCAAAGGACTGCGCCTTCGCGCTGGCCACGGTGAACGGCGACATGCCGTGTGTCCGCATGGTGGACACCTATTACGAGGACGGCGCGTTCTACGTGGTGACCCACGCGCAGTCAGCCAAGGCGAAGGAACTGGCGGCCAATGAACACGCGGCGCTGTGCGGCCAGGCTTACCGTTTTGACGGCGTCGCCCGCAGCATCGGGCATCCACTGGACCCGCAAAACGACGCCCTACGTGACAAGCTGATCAACGCTTTCGCACCGTGGTATTTCAAGCACAACAACGAGCTGGACGAGGCCATGTGCTATCTGCGCATCGAGCTGCGGCACGGCTTCTTCTACAAGGACGGCACAGGCTACAGCGTGGATTTCGCGAACAGGACGGCGGAAACCTTTCCATTTGTGTTTGATGTGGTGCTCCCGGCATGACCCTTTTCCATCATCTGTCGCCTAGCCTCTGTTAATGAGAAAGGCGGGCCCCCTGCCAAAGAAGTCCGCCTGTATAAAACGCTGATAATCCGGAGTCATATCTTCACATATCGTCCCCAGTGCCGGTGCGCCGCGATGGCGTTCACGAACTCCGCACAGAAGGCGCTTAAATCGCCCGGGGGATTGGCCGTCACCACGCCGTACTGATTCGCCAGCGCGCTGCCAAAGCCCTCCGGCTGCGCGACCGTGTTGACGGGCTTGATCATGCCCAGCAGTTCCACGCCCTCGCCCACCGCACCTATGGGTTTGCAGTGCAGGAATGCATCCGTCAGGAACTGCTTCACCACGATCATCGCCTCCTGCGCCGTCTTCTGTTTCTTGCCACCCGGCACATACACCGCATCGTACATTACAGAGGCCGCCGTGCGGTAGTCCTGCGGCGCTTCCAGCTGCCGGCCGTCCTCTGCCGTCACCATGCCCTGCCGGCTGCATACGATCTCCGACTTGACGCCGGCGGCTTTCAGCGCGCCCACCACGCCCGTCGCCGCGTCGTAGCAAAAGCCGTCCTCCAGCAGCACGGCCACCATGCGGGTGCAAGCGGATTTCGCGGTGTTCTCCTGACTGAGCGCGGGCGATTTCGCGGTGCCGTCGTTGACTTGCTGCATATCCGGCAGCGACACCACGCCGATACCCGCCGCGATCTGCGCGGCGAGATTGCCGTCCACGTGGCTGAACATCTCCACCACCTTCTGGCGGATGCCCTTGTCCTTCACCTTGCCCACCTCAAACTGGAACGCCGCCACGATATGCCCCTTCTCCGCATCCGACATGCTGTTCCAGAACAGCGTCGCCTGCCCGAAGTGGTTGATGAAGCTCTGGCTGCGGTCGCGTATCACCTGCCCGTCCACCTTCTGCGCGTAGTGGATGTAGCCTCCCTGATCCCCCGGTACGGGCATCGGCGCGTCGCCCTGCATGTTGTTGGCGGAATACGCCACCACACCGGTGTCGATGCGCATGCGGTGCATGCCGTCGCGGTGGTTGTTGTGGATGGGCGCGACGGGGCGGTTGATGGGTATCTCGTGGAAGTTGGGGCCGCCCAGCCGGGTCAGCTGTGTGTCGAGGTACGAGAACAGCCGTCCCTGCAGCAGCGGGTCGTTGGAGAAGTCGATGCCGGGCACCACGTTGGCGGGGCAGAAAGCGACCTGCTCCGTCTCCGCGAAGAAGTTGTCCACGTTGCGGTTGAGTGTCATCCTGCCGATGAGCTGCACCGGTATCAGCTCCTCCGGCCATATCTTGGTGGGATCCAGTATGTCGAATTCGAAGCTGAACTCATCCTTCTCCTCAATCACCTGTATGCCCAGCTCGAACTCCGGATAATTTCCCTCCTCGACGGCGGTCCAGATGTCGCGCCGATGGAAGTCGGGGTCCTTGCCGGATATCTTCTGCGCCTCGTCCCACACCAGCGAGTGCACGCCGAGCTTGGGTTTCCAGTGGAACTTGACGAAACGCCCCACCCCTTGCTCGTTTACCAGCCGGAAGGTGTTGACGCCGAAGCCCTCCATCATGCGGAAGCTGCGCGGTATGGCGCGGTCGGACATCAGCCACATGATCATGTGCGCCGTCTCGGGGTTGCTCACCACGAAGTCCCAGAAGGTGTCGTGCGCGGACGCCGCCTGCGGTATCTCGTTGTGCGGCTCCGGCTTGATGGCGTGTACCAGATCGGGGAACTTGATGGCGTCCTGTATGAAGAACACCGGTATGTTGTTGCCCACCATATCGTAATTGCCGTGCTGCGTGTAGAACTTTACCGCGAAGCCGCGCACGTCGCGCACGGTGTCCGCCGAGCCGCGCGACCCGACGACGGTGGAGAAGCGCACGAACACCGGCGTCACCGCTGCCGGGTCCTGCAGAAACGACGCCATAGTGTACTCCGCCATCGGCTTGTATACCTGAAAGAAGCCGTGTACGCCGAAGCCGCGCGCGTGCACCGCCCGCTCAGGAATGCGTTCGTGGTCGAAATGCGTGACCTTCTCGCGGAAGTGGAAATCTTCCAGCAGCGTGGGGCCGCGTGTGCCCGCTTTGAGCGAATCCGCTGTATTGGCGACAAACACGCCCTGGTCAGTCGTCAGCTTCTCATACGCGTTGCCGCTCTTGAAATAGTCCTGCTGGGCATTCTTTTCGTCTTCCGCCGCTTTGTTCTGTGAGATATCCATCAATCAACACTCCTTATCGCATAAGTCTTATCCATAGCTTTCCATTCTCTGGCATAACTATACAGGCTATTTGGAATCATCCGGCCAATACAAAAAGCGCCGCGGTGAAACGGCGCTTCGTATGAACGGATTACGCTAATTTGCTTTGAATTCGATGCCCTCTTTTAGGCAGATGCGGTGCGCCGCGAACCGGCCCGACGTGGCTGCGCCCGGCAGACCGCCCGGCGGCAGCGTCCACATGCCTGCCATGATGAAACCATCGAGGCCATCCAGCATTCCCGGGAAATACCGCGGGACGTCCTTGCTGCCGTTGCCCCACGTCATCCACGAACCGCGCCACGCGTTGCAGTAGCGCACGTAAGTTTCGGGCGTCACCACGTCGATCTTCTCTATCTTTCCTTCCGCTTCGGGGAAGCGCTTCACCAGCGCCGCCACCGCGTCGTCGGCCAGCGCCTGCTTCGCGGCTTTGTACGCTTCCTTGTCGCCTTTGAGCGCGTGCCAGTAATCGTAGTCGGCATCGTAGAAGCCTGCCATCACCGACTTGCCCTTGGGCGCCATCGTGCCGTCGAAGCCGTAGCCCATCAACGATACGTAGTCGCTCTCCATGCTGCCGATGGTCACCGGCTGCTCGCGCCGTATGTTGACGCCGCGAATGTGGCCGCCCACCTCCGCGTTCACGCCCATGAACACCAGCGCGCAAGTGGCTGTGGGATATGCCTTAGGAGCGGCGAACAGTTTGCGGTACGCCTCAGGCGTGTATTTGTCGTCCAGCATGTGGTACAGCGTGTAATGCCCGTCCGCGCACGACACCACATAGTCCGCCCGCACTTCGGTGCCGTCCGCCAGCGCCACAC
>JAEWWC010000223.1 GCA_023396555.1 Bacillota bacterium | reverse complement strand
AGAGCGTGCTGCTCATCGTCGCGGGTACGCTGGCGCTGCTGTGGGCCGTATTTCAGATATACCGCACCGCCGACAGCGTGATCAATCAGGTCGGATACAGCGACGGGGCCACATTCTCCTTCTTCACGGGCCTCGCCAACCTCGTGGGCGGCGTCTGCATCGCCATCGCCTGCTTCAGGAAGAACCGCCCGATCAGCGTGTATTACCGCATGTTCTTCACGGGCTCCACCGCGATATACATATTCCAGTCCGTGCTGTCCTGCGTCGCGCTGACGAAATACACGGATGTCCCGACGCTCACGTATATCAACTATTTCGGTAATGCCGCGCTGATAGTCGCCATCACGGTGCTGGTCATCATCCACACCATCCGGTCACTGCCCGGGAAGGCGCAAGCAGTCGCGGAAGAAGCCGACGAAGAAACGGCGGAGGATGCGGAGGAAATTCCGGATGAGGCTGCGCCGGAAGTCGCGGAAGAGGTTCCGGCGGAAACCGCCGAGG
Organism: Bacillota bacterium; assembly: GCA_023396555.1. Classification (GTDB taxonomy): domain Bacteria; phylum Bacillota; class Clostridia; order Christensenellales; family SZUA-584; genus SZUA-584. Next base: position 15,328 of record JAEWWC010000223.1, on the reverse strand, counting down.
ACTCCGGCAAGGAATAATACATCCATTCAAACGAAAACGGCTCATGGCATTGGGCCGTTTATTTATATCGGAACGGAGGGCATGGGATGAAACGAGTAGTGTATATACTGACGGCGGTGCTGGCGGCTGTGACGGCAGTGCTTCTGGTGGCTGCTTCCGATTTTTCTGTGGTGGATGCGGATATGATGCTGGAAACCGTCGTGAACTTCTGCCTGATCGTGGGCGTTTTGGTTGCGCTGGCTGTACTGGCGGTGGTGCAGCTGTTCAAGCCCACGCCACGGCTGCTGCTGCTGTTCGCGGGCATAGCGGCGATGCTGTCGCTGCCGACCGTTTTGGGCGGAGGGCTGGAGGGCCTGCTGCTGCTGGCGGCGGGGCTGCTCCCCGCGATATATTTGCTGGCGTGTCACGGGCGCGCGGTAAAAGCGCAGCCGGTGCAGCCGGTGAAAAGCGGCCCGCTGGTTGTGGCGGGAGTGCTGGCCTGCCTGTGTGCGGCTTACAAGATCGTGAACATGATCGCAACCACGGTAGCGTTTGCTGCATACAATGTGTCGTTTATGACCGCACTGACGCCCAACATCGGCCTGCTCATCTGCCTCATCGCACTGGGGGTCTTCTGTTTCCTCAAACGCCGCCGCACGAGCGTGCTCTACCGCATGCTTTTCGCCGGGTTGCTGGCCTTCAACATGCTTTTCCTGCCGTTCGGCGTTTCGGCCAAGCTGAACGTGGGGTTCCCGCTTGAGTATATCGTATCAGATGTATTGGTCACCGTCATGCAGCTGCTGGCTGTGCTTTTCGTGCTCGTCCACGCGGCGAAGCACAGGCGTGAGGACTTCACGCCGCCGGAGCCGGAGCCGTCCGAGCCGAACGCAGCGATTGCGGCGTAAGGGGGCAATATGGGGTTCTGGCCTGGAGAGGATTACACCATCCGCGTAAAGGGTTCTGCGGAGGAAGCTTTGCGTTTGGTAAGCGCAAATACGGTGCCGGGAGAGCCGATCCCGAAACGGCGGCGTGGCGATAATATCACGGCGTTCGTGGGCGTTGTCCGAACGGATGGATTCAGTTTGGCGCATTACTATAATATCGACATTTCGGAGCGCTGGCTGTCCTTTCTGCTTTTTAGTGGGAGAGTTATCGAAGACCAAGGCAAAACGATTATATCAGTCCGGTTTAGTCTGATTACGCACTATAAGGTCATGTTTTCTTTATTGATGGCTCTTTGCGGGGTGATAATCGCGGCTGTTCTGGCCACTCATTGGGGGGAGCCGTTCGACTACGGCCTGCTGGTGCCCATGATAATAGCAATCTACGCCTATGGCCTCATGCGCCTTGGTTTCCGTTCCGCAGCCCGCCAGACACGGGAGATACTAGATGAGCTTTTCAGTAACTGGAAAACAGGCGCTGCCACATCCGCCCCGTAATAACGCTGCGGGGCTTTTTGTATACACGGCGGCTGTGGAATATACTAATGGATTTTCATCAATCCCAGAATGTCAGACCGGATCAGAGTATAATCGGCAATGTTGACAATTCCGTTCCCGTCCACGTCGCCGGCTTCCTTATAAACACCTGGCAAAGACCTCATTTTAAGAATGTGCAGTCGCACGAGAGTATAGTCGGCTATTGAAATTCTCCCATCCCCGTTCACATCTCCTGATACACAGATACTCAGCTTATCCTTGACCTGTCCTGAGACAATAAGTTCAATCGCCATACCGGTCGCGACGCTGCCGCTGCTGTACTCGGCGCCGCTGGAATCAGATACTTTAAGCAACTGCATACGGTTAAAAAACCCCTGCTTCAGGCCATCAGCAGAAGTGTTGCATAAGACGCCCTTCACATACCCAGCCGGGCGTTCTATACTGTATATCGCCGACTGGAGCGCGGTGTTTGGATTAAACGCCTTTGCCGAATATCCGTACCAGGGGTTGCTAAACCCAGCTGCGTCTGAGGCATACCATACGGTGAAATCGGAATCACACCAATCAAAAACACCCAGCCTTGCTTCCAGAGTTTCAACAAAGGGAGCATCGCCTTTAAAATAAACACTGCTTAAAAATCCGCTTTGAGCAAAAGCCGAATCACCTAAATAAGTCACACTTTCCGGTATCGTTACGCTCTCCAACGCACTGCATTCGAACGCTGAGGCTTCAATGCTGCTGACACCTTCGGGTATGATAATACTAGTCATGCTGTTGCAATAATAAAACGTTTCGCAATCTATCATCGTTAAGCTGTTGGGCAACGTAAGGTTTTTCAATGAGGTACAGTATCCAAAAGCATTCCAGCCTATTCTTTCTACGCTATTAGGTATTGATATACCTTCAAGTATAGAGCAGTAATAAAATGTTTGCTCGCCTATGCTCGTCACCCCGTCGGGTATCGTAATATAGGTTACGTCATCATTATACTGAAAAGCGTGAGAACCGATCTGCGTAACGGGATATCCGTTAAGCAAGTCCGGTATTGTTACAGCGCCCCGGGTGCCGTTGTAACTGTTTATTGTCGCTTTACCGTCCTTCACCTGATATTCATAATCTCCGTACGTCGCGGAAAAATCAGGAGATTCCCATTTGGCGTATAAAACTGTATGTTCTTCTGTGGGCGTAAACGGGAAGAATACCGGAGTTGTATTACAATTACTCGTGGGATACCAACCCGCGAAGCAGATGCCGTCAAAGAAAGGCATGGGCGGCGGTTCCTGAACAGACGATCCGAAGTCTACTACCACTGGTCTGGTAATAGCGCCGACAGTGCCATAGCCGTTTGTACTGAAAATGACAGTGCACTGTTTCGGTGTCGCTACAGTGTCCGCTTGGGCGCGGGCAGGAAGAATCGTAACAATCGTCATTATTGCGAGAAGAATCGCTACAGCCTGTTTTTTCATTTCAGCCTCCCAAAGGGCAAAAAATCAGCAGAGATAAGTATGCGTTAATAGGATAAAGACCGGGATGATATGCATGAATTCTTAATGTAACAATTATACATCATTTATTTCCTAAATAAAGAAGAATCTTTCCCTTTACTGAAAAAATAACACAATTATTCCATGATGCTGCAAGTCGTGCTGCAAGCCTGCTGCCGTATTGCCCGCGGAGCGTCTGCCGGGTATAATGAAAAGGTAAGCGGCCTGCCGCCCAACCGGTGCGCTGCTTGACAGAACATATACAATGGGGAGATATCATGTTCAAACACATACTCTTCGACGCGGACAACACGCTTTTCGACTTTGACCAGATGGAGCGCAACGCCTTCTTCGACACGATGCGGGCATTCTTCGTGCCGTGTGACGACGCGCTGTACAACCGCTATCGGGCGGCGAACCGGCTGCTGTGGCTGGAGTTCGAGCAGGGCCGCACAGACAGGGCGGAAGCGCTGGCGAAGCGGTTCGAGGTGCTGCTGGACGGCATGGACATAGACGGCGCGGGCATGAATCAGCTGTATCAGTACAACCTCGCCGAGCACACCGTGATGATGCCATACGCGCTGGAGCTGTGCGAAGCCTTGAGCCGTTCGTTCGAGCTGTCCATCGTGACCAACGGCGTGGGGCCCACGCAGCGGCGCAAGCTGGACCATACGCCACTGGAGCCGTACTTTGCCTTCCAGTTCATATCCGAGGAGGTAGGCGTGTCCAAGCCGGACATCCGGTTCTTTGAGCATGTCATGGATGCGCTGGGCAATCCGGACCGCGGCGACGTGCTGATCGTGGGGGATTCGCTGACCTCCGACATACAGGGCGGCATGAACGCGGGGCTTTCCACGTGCTGGCTGAACCGCGAGGGCGCGCCCGTCCCCGAAGGCTACCGTATCGACTACATGATCGGCGGGCTGGAGGAGCTGGAGGACATACTGTTGGCGGAGTAAACGGCGGTCAAACAGGAGGTTCTCAATATGGATACAGACTATGCGTACAACACCGCGGCGGTGTTCTGCTATACCATCAGGGATAATCAGGTGCTGCTGATCAAAAGGACCGCGCCGCCCGAAGCGGGCAAATACACCGTCGTCGGGGGCCGGAAGGAGCGCGGGGAAGACCTCGCCGCCGCGTGCAAACGGGAAGTGCAGGAGGAGACCGGCCTTGCCGCGGACAGCGTGACGTTCCGGGGCGTCGTCAGTATAGCGGTGGAAGAGGCCGGTCATGAGACGCTGGCCTTTTACTTTATGACGCGCGACTTTACCGGCGAGCCGGTGGCATCCGCCGAGGGCAGACTTGAATGGTGCGGCATCGACGAAAGCTTCAGCAAAGAGGGGATAAGCGATTATTACGTGCGGATATCCCCATACGTTTTCGACGAAAACAGGTGCTTTGTCGGTTCCATGCGCGTCAGTGCCAGCGGGGAGATCGAAAGCCTGAACATGCTGTGAGATCAGCCCGGCAATCGGGCGTACCCGTCCAATCCAGTGACACAAACAAATTACCCCCATGCCGTGCAAGGTGTGGGGGTGAGTGTCTGTTGCATCTTTTCTTCAAGGCAGAGGGGGGAGCGCCGGGGTCCCCGAAAAGTTTAGGATGGGGTGAGAGGGCAGAGCCCTCGTAACCTTATATCCTGAAAGCGGGAATCCCCGTACCCTTATAATATATCTGTATTACCGTATCTTCACAGCGTATATCTTCTGGCCGCGCGTGCCCACGACGACGGTGTCTCCGAACACCGCGGGGGAAGCCTCGATGTTGGTCTCAAGGCTGATCGTGTCCAGTATCTTCCCCTCGCGCCCGTCGATCAGATACATGTTGCCCACGGAATCGCACTGGACGATGTACGCCTTGCCCGCGTGCGTGTACACGGCCACCGGCGAGCTCCACGCATAGTTGTCCATGTCGAGGGACCACACCTCCTTGCCCGTCCGCTTGTCCAGCGCCACCAACACGCCGCTGCCCTTTTCGGGCGTACGCGCGATGGGATAGATTACGAGGTCGGAGATGTCGCCCCGCCCCAGCACGCCGGTGGCCTCCACGCCGCCCGACACGCCGGACACCGTGTAGCAGTCGTACGGCTCCGACTCCCACACGATCTCGCCCGTGGCCGCGTTGATCTTCCAGACGGGAATCTTGCCCCGGTCGTCAGCGTCCTTGGTGATGTGCAGCGAGGTGGAGATGTAAATGTACGCGGTGCCGTCCTCCATCGACTCCTCGAACAGCGGGGTGGAGTTGCTGTCGTCCCAGATGTCCTGCACCCATACGATCTTCATCGTGTTCACGTCAATGCACATCAGCTTGCCGCCGTTGTCCGACACGTACACGAAGTTGCGCCACGCCACGGGGGAATCCTCAAAGCCCCACCAGCGCGTATCGGGCGTGTTGTCGGGAGCATCCAAATAGTCGGGGGCGGTGTAATTCAGCTTCACCGGCGGGTCCGGGTCCACCGTCAGCGTACCCGCCTGCGCGTCGTACTGCGTGTTCAGTTTCACGGTGTAGAGTATGCCGTTCTCGCCCGGTTCGATCAGCGTGTCGGTGTCCGCGTCGATCAGCGCGCTGGAGTCGTACGCATGCCACGACCGGTAGGAGTCGGGGTCCTTGCTGGCGTTGGGGAGCGTGTACAGCAGCGACTGGTCGATCAGGCTGTACACGCGGTATTTCACTTCGCCGTCCGGTTCGGTGGAGGGCAGCTTGTCTCCCTGCCCCACGAACAGCATGGGCGTGCCGTCGGGGTACAGGCTGCACGTGCCCTTGGTGGGACCGCCGCCCGTCTTGATCGCGGGGCGCGACGCGGTGCCGCTGCGCAGGTCCAAAAAGTATATCTTACCGTCCAGGCACGGGTAGATCACCTCGATGAAGTCCGGGTCGGCCTTGGCCTCGTCGCTGAGGTTCATGACGCGCTTGGTGGCCTCCGGCCATTTGATGATGAGCGGCTGGCCTGTCCACCCGCTGCCCGTCCAGTAACCCGAACCGCCGCCCTTGGTCACGCTGCCCGTGGGCACGTTCCAGACCGCCTCCAGCTTCTCCCCGGTGACATCTGCCGTGCCGTAGCTTGCGCCCTCGCGGTAACTGTTGCCGCGGAACGTGATAATGCCCTCTATGTCCGTGTATTCCTCGCCTGTGCCGAAGCTGATGGGCTCCGGGCGGGTGTACGAATCCACCTTCTCGCCGTTCACGAATATGCCGGACGTGATGCCGAACGCCTCGGGCGTGGTGCTGTCCACCGCCGCTACATTCATGCTGAACGTGGGCACCGGCGTGGGCGTGGGCGGAGCGGCTGAACCCGTGGGCACGGTAGTGCCGCCGGGGCCGGGAGTGTTCGGCGAGCAGCCCTTGAGAAGCAGCAGCCCTCCCGCGACACAGGCCGCCAATATAACAACAACCAGCATGATTGTAAAAATCAATCGCCGGCTGCGTTTCCTTCTGCGTACGTATTTGTTTTGTCTGTTCCCGCTTGGCCTTCTGCCGTATGATTCAGTTGAATAATCCAATTGTACCCATCCTTTCCTGATGCCGCGGTTCGATCGCAGGCTGCCCGGCGGAGATGAAGCCGCCTGACGCACACGGCGGCAGACAGCTCGATGTATCCGTCGCTACAATCAGATACAGTGTTTTATTGGCAGCGCGCGTTTATACAGGCGCTGTTATTATGCGCGCAAAAAACACTGCCTTATTCCTTGACGAAAGAAGGGGTGTCTATGTTCCATTAAAAAGAAATGTATCAGGGGCAAGAGAAAATGCGCCGCCCTCAGCGCGGCTTTTCCGCATACCGATCCGGCTGGGCGAAGAAGGTGATGTCGGCGTAGCCTGCGTGTATGCGGCCCGAGTGCGGCACGCCTTCGGGGATAAAATACCGATCTCCCTTCACATACGTGCCCGGCACGCCGCCGATTATAAGGTCGATGCGGCCCTCCAGCACAAATCCGATCTGCGCGGCATGGGCGTGCTCCGGCAGGTCCGCGTCCTGCGCGAATTCCATGAATATGATCTGGTGGCCGCTCCCCTGCGACAGGTAAGCACGCACACCCTCGATGGGTATGTCGGCCAGCGGCAGCTTCTGTACCGGCTCTGAGAATATCGTGTCCATGCGGGCCTCCTTTGTCAGCGGCTCAAGCCGCCTGTTTTGTACTGTCACAGTATACCATAATATAATGCGACGCGCAGCCGCGGCCTTCGATACAGCCAGTATTTTCTTGAATGCCCGTTGCCGGCACGGTATAATGACAGTATATGAGCGGCGGGAGGGACGAATGGACGGAGTACAAACGAAGAAAACGGTATATGCACTGTCGGCGGTGTGCGCGGCGGCTTATGTTGCGATAATAGCGGTCAGGTTTGGCATCAGGCCTGAGCTGCTCGGCTCCCTGCAACCGTCAGTTGTGTTGAGCATTGTGTTGGAAATCGGAATGATTCTGGGGCTGATTGTGATGGCCGTTCTCCGGGTTTCCGGCAAGCCGATGCCGCGTCTGACGCTGATGCTGGCGGGTGCGGCGGCGTTTTCCACGCTTTCGGCGCTGGCAAACGGAATGTTCGAATGTCTGCTGCCGCTGGCGGCGGGGCTGCTGCCCGCGGCGTATGAGCTGACACTTTATGGCCGCGCGGTGAAGGGGCAGCCTGTGCGGCCCGTGAAGAGCGGGCTGCTGGTTGCTGCGGGCGTGCTGGCGCTGCTATATGGCGGGAAGGTGCTGATCGATGCAGTGCGGGAAATGGACATGTATGCGACAGCGCCGTCGTTTGCGGCAGTGCTGCCGTATCAGGCGCTGGCGGACAGAGCGGGAGCCGTCATCTGCGCGCTCTCCCTGGGCGTGTTCTGCCTGCTTAAGGACCGGCGTACGAGCGTGATGTACTGCCTGTTCTTTGCCGGACTGCTGGCGGAGGGCGCGCTGCGGCTGCCGCTGATCGCGGTGGTGCAGCTGCAGTCGGGGGAGATGGACTTCCTTGCCACAGCCCTGCTGATGCTGCCGGCGGTGGCGCTCGTGCTGGTTCATGCAGCGCGGCGTCGGCAGGACGGCGATATCCTGCCTGCGCCGGAAGATACAGGTACGAAAATAACGTCCCCGAATGGCGAGGACGACGAGAAAATGGATTTGGAGGAATAACACCCATGACAGACACATTCTTTGTATCGCTGGACGTACAGAACGCAATCAACGTGATCGACAACGCTGTGGTGCGCGGCAGCATCACGGGGGAGCGCATCGACAGCTACGGGCAGGCGGCCTCGGGCGGCGGCGGCTTCGCGGTGCTGGTGTACGAAAAGCACTACTACCGCGCGGGCAACCGGCTGACGCTGACGGTAACGCTGGACGACTTCACGGGCAAGACACGCGTACACTGCGTGGGTGGCGGCGGCGGCGAAGGCCTGTTCCGCTTCGACTGGGGCGCGTCCAAGAGTTTTTCGGGCGTGGTGCAGAACGCGCTGGCTCAGTGGCGGGTGTAGGAAGCTGCATATGCGGTAGGGTGGGACTCCTGTGCTCGCCCGCGATATCGCCCACGCATGATGATACGTTGCGGCGCGTACGGGAGTCCGCGCCCTACGGTGCATGGCGGACAACTCGCAGGAGACTGTATGGATTCATCTAAAAGAAAAAGGATGAGGTTGGAAGGGTTTGACTATAATCAAAATGGCGCTTATTTTCTGACACTTTGCTCAAAGGACAGGAAAGCGATGTTCTCAAGCATCGTAGGGCGCGGCATCCTTGACGCGCCGGTAACCAAACTCACATCTCTTGGAAAATGTGTAGAGAATTCAATCGATTATATTAATCAGCACAGCGATAATCTGAAGATCGACCACTATGTCGTGATGCCCAATCATGTACATCTGCTGGTTAGTGTGCAAAGGCTGGAGAGTGACGCTGCCGGAATGTACGGAGTTTCAAACCGGCACCCGGCTGAGGCAGTGATACCGAAGCTGATATCACCCCTGAAAAGGTATACGAACAGAGCGTGTGGAATTGAACTGTGGCAGAGCGGCTATTACGATCATATCATCCGTGATGAGCGGGATTATCGGGTGAGGTGGGAATATATTTACAGCAATCCGGCCAGATGGGCGGAGGATGAATACTATCACGTATATGATGGCGTGCATTAATACGGAAGGTAGGGGAGTCCGTGCCCCGCGAATGGCGCAATTCCCCGCAACAGAGCAGCAAACGGCAGCGAGGCAAACGGCATGGCAAAAAGAACAATGCGCAATGAGTACCGGCCTTATATCAAGGAGTTTTTATACTGCCTCGGTATCGATGCCATTATTATATTGATATTAATCGTCTGTGCTGTGGCATTCGGAGCGCCGCTTCTTAAGGTGATGGGCTTGTATATTCTGCCTGCCTTTTTGGTTGCGGAAACAGCGGTGAACTACAGGCTGGCCATACTGATATGCATAGAACGCAGAAGCCGCAGCCCCATACAGCGCAGAGCCGCCGTTATATCAATCGATACGGAATGGTCGGCATCTGGGAAATATGAGAGCATCATAGAAAAGCTCTACCCCAAGGAGATGGAAGTGGGCCGGTACAAAATCATTTGCGAAATGCCCGATAATAAACGGTTCCGCGTTAGGAGCATCATGGTGCGCAAGCGGGCGTTCGAATTAGAGATGATGCATATGAAAGGCAGATTGAACGACGTCAGTGTCACGTTCGGCCCGCTCAGTAAGATTGTGTTCAAGATCACGCTGCACGACAAAAAGGGACGTACGCAGGAGGACATACTGTTCTTCGATAACAGGCTTTAGCAACGCGTTGGCACATCCCATATTTTTATTCAGCGCATCGCATTCCCTATCCTATAAGTTTAAGCTGAGCTATAAATTGGTTTCTCCGCCGTCGTAAAATTCCCTCGGTCTGCCCCCCGCCCCATCAACAACCCCGCGCCCCGCACATAGTATGTAGCATAAATACTATGTTGTGAGGTGCTTTTCATGCAAGATCCCATTATCCGGCACATGTTCCCGGGCAATAACACCAGCCAGGGCTTCTTCTCATATTACGGATACATACTGCCGCAGGCGCAGGCACGGCGAATATACTGCCTGAAGGGCGGGCCCGGCACGGGCAAGTCCACGTTTTTGAAGCGCATCGGCGAGCGGCTGGCGCGGGAGGGGTTCGACATCGAGTATATGCACTGCTCGTCGGACCCGGACTCTCTGGACGGCCTCGTGATACCGGCGCTGGGCGCTGCGCTCATCGACGGCACGGCTCCGCACGTCACCGATCCCGCGCATCCCGCCGCGGTGGACGAGATCGTCAACCTCGGGGAGTTTTGGGACGCTGACGCGATACGCGAGCACCGGGAGGAGATCATGCGACTGTCCGGCGAGATCAAGCAGCAGTATAAGAGGACGTACAAATATCTTGCGGCGGCCAAATGCCTGATGGACGACATTACGGAGGCGTTCGAGAGCGCGACAGACAAGGCCGGACCGTCGGTGCAGGCACGACGCATTATTGACCGGGAGCTGCTGCGCGAGCCGGTGGACGGACGCCTGGGAAATGTGCGTCGGCTGTTCGCTACCGCCGTTACGCCCTCGGGCGTCGTGCACCATCTGGAGTCGCTGGCGGAAGGTGCGTCCAAGGTGTATTCCATCAAAAACCTGTGGGGCGTGGGCGTGCACGAGCTGCTGAAAAGGGTATCCGCCGAGGCCGTGTGCCGCGGGCTGGGCGTGGAACTGTATTACTGTCCGCTCGCGCCTGAGACGCGCATCGAGCACGTTGTGGTGCCGGAGCTGAAGCTGGCGTTCGTCTCCGAAAACCGCTACTTCGAGCTGAAAAACCACCATCAGGCGATACTGGACATGACGCAGTATACCGACTTAAAGCAGCTTGGGCCGCAGAAGGACGCGCTGGAGTTTGACATCGGCACGTTCCATACGCTGCTGGGCGAGGCCGTGGGCGCGCTGGCTCATGCCAAAAAGCTGCACGACGAACTGGAGCAGTGCTACATCCCGCACATGGACTTTAAACGCATACGTGCGAAGGGCGAGGAGATATGCGTCGAGCTGCTGGCGCTTGCGGAGAGAGAGGCGGCGCTGGCTCGGTGACGCGCGGCGGCTAAGGGAAAAGGGATTGCGAAAGTCGAAAACACCAAGGTATAATCGCAAAAAAGCGTGGCCGGGGGCTGTTGTTCCCGGCCCTTTTCTGCTATGATATGGGTAACCCACGATGACAATATAATAGCGGCGGAGGCTTGTATGAGCGGCGGACTTCTGTTTGACGAGAGCTTGGGCGAATATGTGATGGCGGCGCACTGTGTGCAGGTTTTAGGCTATACGGTGGATTATGAAGTAGGCGAGCTGAACATCACCACGGAGCAACAGGGCAAGAGGCTGCAGATGCGGTTCGAGGAACTGCTGGCGCACCATTTCGACCATGCCGGCCTTCGTAATGTGATATACGACGTGGCCACCGTATCGCTGGACGCGTTTATCGCTGCCGAGCGCAGGCAGCTGACGCGCGCGCTGCGCTACGGCTTTCCGCTGCAGGAGGGCAGGGGCCCAGACGAGCTGCGCCGGTATTTGAGCGAGGGTGGCTACAGCGTTTTTCAGATACGCGCATCCGTGGGCATGTACGGCTACGTAATCGCGAAGCGGCTGGTGATTGAGGCGTCGGCCGTGTGAATGCACTTTAGCCCAGCGGCATCGTTTCAAACCAGAATACGGTCTCACGGTTCCGGCTGCTGACGCCAAAGCGTACCGCGTGACTTTCCAGTATACTCTTGACGATCGATAACCCAAGGCCCGTCCCCATATGGGGGCTGCTGATTTGCGCGGAACGGTAAAACCTCTCCCAGATATGCGCAAGCTCTTCCTCAGGGATCGTCTCGCCGGTGTTGCTGACGGATACCAAAGCATGGTTCCCGCGCGCGTCCGCTTTGATGCGGACAACCGTACCCGGCTCAGCGTGATTCAAGGCGTTCACCAGCAGATTGCCCGCCACCTGCACAAACTTCTCTTTGTCGAAACGGACGCTGATATCGGGACAGTCCAGCTCCAGCCGGACGTCTTTTGTCCCAGCGTCCATTTGATACCGGCCGATCATATCGTTCAGCACCGGGCAGACGGGAAACACGGAGTCCGATACAGGATCGACGCCGGCCTGCAAGCGGGAATAGTTCAGTATGTCGCTGACGACCCGGCTCAGACGGGCCGCTTCGTCGGATACGATTGTCAGCTGAGCAGTCCTTTTTTCATCGTCAGGCCAGGTGACATCCCGTACGGTTTCGGCGAAGCCTTGAATCACAGTCAGCGGCGCACGCAGTTCGTGTGACACGTTGGCGATCAGCTCGCGCCTCAGCTGCTCCGTTTTCTGAAGCTCCGCCCCCAGTTCATTGAGCGCGGCGGTCAGCTGGCCGATCTCATCCTGCGAGCGGACGGGCAGCGACACGTCCAGACGGCCCTGCGACATATCGCGCGCGGCCTGCGTTACGCGGGTGATGGGGCGTGAAAACATGCGCGTAAGTATCAGCGCAAATGCAACGGCGCACACGGTCAGCACAACGGTCACGATCCACAGCTGGCCCAGCAGTATGCGCGAAGCCTCGTCCACGTCCACCATCGAGAAAACAGCATAGAGCGTGCCGTCCGCGAGGTTAACGCCGGTCAGGGCATACTCCGTATCCATCTGCGTGCGGATATACTGCACCTCTCCGGTGTGCAGCAAAGACAGGTCCAGATGCCGGAGCATCATGCCGCGCATGGGGGTGCCCGCGGACATATAGGCGACTTCGCCACCGCTGCTGACGGCGATGAGGCTCACGTTGAGGCTCTGCTCCAAAGCTTCATAATCGACGGCCTCCTGCTTAGCCTCGTTCTGCAGCGCCAAAGTGATTGTGCGGATACGCTCGTTCAGATAGTTGTCCTTCATGATAACGGCCTGAATGAGCCAAAGCACGCCGACGGTGAGGAAGGCCATGCCCAGAAACCCGATAAAAAGCTTGCCTGCGAGATGACGCTTCATACTACACCCCCGTAAAACGATAGCCGGTGCCCCATACAGTGGCGATATACTCTCTGTATTTGCCGAGCTTTTCACGCAGGCTTTTAACGTGCGTATCCACCGTGCGCGTATCCCCGTAAAAATCATAACCCCATATGCTGTCCAGCAGCTGCTCGCGGGTAAACACGATGTTCGGATGCGATGCGAGGAAGACGAACAGATCGTATTCCTTGGGCGTAAGCGCGACGGCATCCCCATCCGCTGTGACGGTATGGGCGGGCGTGTCCAGCGTCAGCCCCGAAAAGCGCAGCACCGGGGCGGTCTTCACCGTTCCCGACCGTTTGAGCAGCGCGTTGATGCGCGCGATCAGTTCACGGGGGCTGAAGGGCTTGCCCATGTAGTCGTCCACGCCCAGCTCAAACCCCAGAAGCCTGTCATACTCCTCATCCCGGGCGGTCAGCATGATCACCGGCACTTGGCTTTTCTGGCGGAGCTGCTTTAAAACGCTCCAGCCATCCAGCCGCGGCATCATCACGTCCAATACGACAAGCGAGAAATTGCCGGAACTGAACAGACGAAGGGCTTCCTCCCCGTCGCCGGCTTCCGTAAAGCGCCAGTCCTCACCTTGAGAATATTCGCGAATGATCGTGCGGATGCGCGGATCATCGTCAGCAAGCAATATGTTGATCATGCCCTATTCCTTTCAACCGCATTATAACATATCTTTTTTTGCGTATCCGATTATTCGATAAACATTCAAACAATCCACACAAAGTCATCACAATTGGCGGTTAGACTAAAGCCATCAAAAACATGAAAGGAGATTTGGGCATGAAAAAAGTATTGATCGTTGTGGTTGTTCTGGCCGTGCTGGCTGCGGGAACAACTGTGGCTTTGGCAGCGGGTGTGGCGCAGACGCCGGCGGAAACCGTGTCCGACCTGACGGGGAAGTCTGTGGAAGACGTCACGGAGGCGCGCGAAGCCGGGGAAACATACGGTGAGCAGGCCGCCGACGCGGGCAAGCTTGACGAGTTTAAAGAGGCGCGTCTGGAGCAGTGCAAACTGGCGCTGGATGAAGCGGTGAAGGAAGGCCGCATCACGCAGGCGCAGGCGGATGAGCTGTATGCCGCGATGGAGGCCAGAATGGAAGCCTGCACGGGCGACGGCAGCGGCGCAGGCCGCGGACTGGGCAACGGCGCGGGATGCGGTCTGGGTCGCGGAAACGGCGCTGGCCAGGGCCTTGGCTTCGGCAGAATGGGCGGTGGCTGCGGCAGATTACCGGTTGCCGGATAACAGACCTGACCCAGAGGCAAACCCCGGAAGTTCCGGGGTTTTGTTTTCTCACTTCTCAGCAGCACATGTTCATCCATGCATTCAGTCAGCCGCAATACCGCTGTTGATTTTAGGCAAAGACTGCCTCATAATATGAAGAAATATAAGTAATATACGAATGGGGCCGATATAGGAGGGCGTGAAGATGAACGAGCTGAAAGGTAAGGTCGCCATCGTGACCGGGGCGAGCCGCGGCGTGGGCAAGGGTGTGGCGCTGGGGCTGGCGGAATACGGCGCGACGGTATACGTGACGGGCCGCACGGCCAGTGACGAGGCTTTGCCGCCGTTTCTGGAAGGCGCCACGGTATACAGGACCGCCGAGCTGGTGACGGAGACGGGTGGTATCGGCATCGCGCACCGGTGCGACCACTCAAACGACAAGGAGACGGCGGCGCTGTTCGAGCGCGTGATGGACGAGCAGGGGCGTCTGGATATACTGGTGAATAACGCGTGGGCGGGCGGCGCTCACGTGATGGGCGGCTACTTCTTCGGTACACCGTTCTGGCAGCAGCCCGTGTCGATAATGGACGACGGCTGGCAGGTGGGCGTCCGCTCCGCGTATGTGGCAGGAATGCACGCGGCACGCATCATGACGGCGCAGAAATCAGGGCTCATTGTCAACATATCGTATTACGGCGGGCGGCGCTACTTCAACAACGTATCGTACGGCGTGTGCAAGGCGGCTCTCGATAAACTGTCCGCCGACGCCGCGCACGAGCTGAAAGACTACGGCGTCACCGCGCTGTCGCTTTACCCCGGCTCCGTGGCCACCGAGGGCATGCTGGAAGCCGCGAAGTATAACCCCGCGCTGGATGTCTCCGCGCTGGAATCGCCGCGGTTCGTGGGGCGGTGCGTGGCCGCGCTGGTGCTGGATAAGAACATCATCAACGACACGGGGCGGATACTGATCTCCGCTGAGGTGGGGGAACGCTACGGAATCCGCGACGTGGACGGCAAGCAGCCCAAATCCCAACGGGCGGAGTTGTGGTAGGGAGGGCGATAGCGTGACATCCTTATCATTATACTGTGGAGGTATAAACAAATGAAAATACGGTTTACAGTGTTTTTGGTGACAATGGTTATTGCGGTGTTTTTGGTTGCCGCATCATGCCAAAACGCTGAGCCGTTAAACAGCGGTATA
>JAEWWC010000213.1 GCA_023396555.1 Bacillota bacterium | reverse complement strand
ATGTATTCGCTGACCAGATCGCCAAAGTATTCGACGGCTTTGTCCACGAACGACAGGAATATGTCCACGCAGACACGATTCTCGAAAGCGCCCATTCGCTCGAACCACATGGGGTTGGTGAAATGATGCAGCGTGAGCAGCGGGCGAATACCATACGACTGCATCAGCTTCAATTCGCTACGGTAGTGAACAAACGTGGCCTCGTCGTATACGCCGCGCTCCGGCTCCAGCCGTGCCCACTCGATGCCCAGCCGGTAGTGTCGGATGCCCATGTCATGCATCAGGCGGATGTCCTCTTCATACAGCTCGTAGTGCCGGTTGGCGACGGACGGGTCCGAGCCGTCCCTGATATGGCCCTTCTGGTACCAGTCGTACCAGCTGTTGTCCGAATCGCCGCCTTCGATCTGCGTCGCAGCGGATGCGACCCCCAGTTCCATGCCATCCAGCCTGAAAGACATACGCAAAGCCTCCTCGCTATCAGCGCTTATCGCCAATCCGTCACCTCGCCCGCGCCGCTGCCCGCATCGGACTGATAGAAAGCGGGTTCAATGCCCGTTGCTTCTCTGTACTGTTTCGCCATGGCTTCCTTGAATTCCTCCACGCGGCTCTTTTCCACGATGCTGATATTGCAGCCGCCGAAGCCGCCGCCCGTCATGCGGGAACCCAGCACGCCGGGAAGCCCCATCGCGATGTCGAATACAGCGTCCAGTTCACGCCCGGTGGCCTCATAGTCGTCGCGCATCGATATGTTCGCTGCGGCCAGCAGTTTCCCGAACGCCGCGATATCGCCCCTCTGCAGCGCGTTGAGCGAGCTGACCGTACGCGCTTCCTCGGTCACACAATGCCGCGCGCGCCGCCAGAGCGTCTCGTCCGCGAAATACTTCTGAAAACCGGCAAGATCGTCCATGGACAGCTCGCACAGGTAGCGGTAACTCCCTCCGTTTTGGTTGATGACCGCCAGCGCCTGCTCGCATTCCTGCCGCCGCTGGTTGTACTGCGAATGCGTCAGCTTGTGCGGCGCGTTGGTGTTGGTGATCACAATGGTGCAATTGCCGAGGTCCATCGGCACATACTCGTATTCCAGCGAGCTGCAGTCGAGGAACAGCACGTGATCCTTCTTACCCATCGCGGACACAAACTGATCCATGATGCCGCAGCTCATGCCCACGTACTCGTTCTCCGCCTTTTGGCATAGCCGCGCGATCCGCACCATGTCCGGGTTGTCCGCGCCGCCCAGCTTCGCCAGCGCCAGCGCGGTGGCCACCTCGATGGACGCGGACGACGACAGCCCCGCGCCGTAAGGTACCGTGCCGTGATACAGCAGGTCGCAGCCGGGTATGGCAAAGCCCGCCTGCCGCAGCATATACGCCACGCCCAGCTGGTAACTGCCCCAGTGCAGGTGCTTATACTGCTCCAGTTCGGTGATATCGGCGCTCACTCGGTCGGGCAGGCTGGTCACCGCCATGTTGATACGGTCTGTTCCGTTCGGACGCGCGACGAGGGTATTCTTCATCTCCAGCGCGGCGGGAAACACGTGCCCGCCGTTGTAGTCGATGTGCTCGCCAATCAAGTTGACGCGGCCCGGCGCTTCGAACAGGCGGATGCCCGCCTCGCTGCCGCCGTATATGTCCAGAAACCGCTTTATCAGCTCGCTGTATGTCATGACTCGTCCTCCGCTTTGAAGCGTCCGTAGGCGCCGCGCAGCTCCTCAGCCTTGTCCTCCGGCGCGGTGGGATTGCAATGCGCCCACGCGCCCGTTTCGCTGGACGCGTTGTATTTTATCTGTTCGGCAGAGCGCAGTGGCGGAAAGAACTCGATATGGAAATGATAATACGCAGACGCGTCTTCCCCGTTCACCGGAGCGTTGTGCATGCACATCATGTACGGAAACGGCTTGCCGAACAGGCTGTCCAGCATGCCAACGGTATCGCGTACGGTCTCCGCCAGCGCCAGGCTCTCCGTCTCACTGAAGTCTGTGATGTACAGCTTATGCACTTTGCTGATGATGTACACGCCATATGGGTATTCCGTAAAGAACGGCAGTATCACCGCGAAGTGCTCGTTCTGGAATATCACGCGCCGCCCGTCGGACAGCTCCTCGTCCCGCCAGCGGCAGAACAGACAACTCCCTTTCTCTGCAAGATGCTCCTTGGCAGCTTCCGTCTCCAGCGCCAGCTTCTTGGGCAGGAATGGATAAGCATAAATCTGTCCGTGAGGGTGCGGCATCGTCACCCCCACCTCTTTGCCCCTGTTCTCGAATATGTAAACGTATTTAACCCTCGGGTCCTCACGCAGCTCCTCGAAACGCTGCTGCCACAGCTTCACCAGCTTGTGCACATGCGACAAAGGCAGTTGGGGCAGCGTGGCGTTGTGGTCGGACGAATACAGTATGACCTCGCACTTGCCGTAAGCTGGCCTCGTCTGAAAAAAATCCGTCGCCACGTCATCCGGCTCGGGCGGATCGGGCGACAGTGCGGGGAAATCGTTGTCGTATTTCAACACGTCGTAATCGTCCGGCACGCGACCCGAACCCGCACAGAACGGACACCAGTCTTTGGGCATCTGCGGGCGCGCCTGCCGGTGGGATGCGATCATAATCCAGTCTTTAATAAAAGGATGATACCGAAGCTCTGCCATTTAAGCCTCCTGCTTTGCTGTGATGAAAAGGCAGCCAAAGTGTGCTGCCTGATGGTTCCGGTTTGAATAAATCCCGCGGGACGGTTGATTTTACAGCACCTTCACATCATCTTTACCGTGTGGAGGCATCCTCATTTTACTGCATCGCTTTGGGAATATCAATGACCCTGATCATAAATAGTATGTTTTGTGTACGTTTTGTTTCTATAATGTTCGGTCTATTTCATGGAAAAAGGGAAACCGGCTGGCTTCCCTTTTCCGCGAGGTAGAAGATGTGAAAAACCGGGCTTACTCCCGGACTGCGATGGATTTGTATTTCTGTATGCGTTTGGCGATCTCCCGCGAATCCGGCTGGGAGCCGTCACCGAAGAAGCCATTTCGAATGTCTTCCGATGCCGCAATCTCGTGCCCCACCAGGGCCCATGCCGTATCGGCCAGGTGCGCAAACATGGGTTCTTTGAGCTGGCGGCATATGAACGACTGCCGGGGTTGGTTGATGTCTTCCCCGCTGATCTGCAGAAAGTTGTACCGGTCGCACAGCGCCATCACACGCTGCAGCTGCGGCAGCGTGTTGCGCGACGGCATGTAGGCGATAGCGTCGAAGCCCAGCTTTTTGCAGACCGGGAACAGGTCGTCCAGATAGTCGTCCTCAAACTTCTGCTCCTTTTTATCACCCGTCGGAGACGCGCCCACATCGCCCAGATAACAGTATGTGGGTATCGCGCCCAGTTCCCGGATAGCGGCCACCGCGTCCGCAACATGCGGCGTCTCGTCCGTCGTAGAGTCGATATAGATGGGCGCAACAAAGCTGCCCTTCAGTATGTTCAGTACGTCGTAGTCGTAATACTCATATTCCGTATCCCGCAGCAGCTTAAGCTGGCTTTCGCTCATGGCGATGCCCATCTTGCCTGTCAGGAAGCTGATCAGTTCTTCGCCCTTGCCGTACTTTGCAACAAGGTGCTTTGTCAGTGCGAATAGCATGTGCCGTTCGGTGACCTCGCCGCCAAACTCAGCGTAGGACAACGGTATGATGTCCTTGTCGTAGTCGATCTCAATGCCGTACGGGCGCAACAAGCCATTCAGACGCTGCGTCATCGCCCGGCTGCGTTTCTCCCTTGCGGAACGTATGCCGCTCAGGAACCGGTCAGCTTTGTCCAGCTGCGAATGCGGGATGCCGTGCGCGCATATATAGGCGTTCGTGTCCTGATCCGGGTTGTTCACCCGCCGTCCGACGAAAGGCGTATTTGACCAATCCGTGCGCACCTCAAAGCCTACCGTGGTCGCGATGTTCAGCGCCTCGCCCGCCTTGATAAACTCTTCCGCGCCGCTCACCGAATCGTGGTCCACAATACCCACCGTGCACAGTCCGCTTTTAATCGCCTGCCATACCGCATTTGAGGGCGTATACGGCGAGAACGAGAATGTCGTGTGTACATGGTTGTTGGTATAGCCTTCGGAGACGGGCCTTTGAACCGCCTTGCTTTCCAGTGCGGCTTTGAGTTCCCGCACCGCCTCCAACCGCACCAAAAGATCTCTATCTCCCAGCCTCTGTTCCAGTTGCCGTGTCTCAAACTGCTGCACTTATTCAGATCCCCTTCCCAATTGCGCTTTTATCTTTATGAACCGCGTATACTGCTCTGTCCATTCGTCCGCATGCAGCGGCTCAAAGCTCTCCACTCCAAACGAGTCGCTGATCACCTGCCGGATATCGTCGCCCGTAATCTCTCCCGACGCCCTGACCTGAACCATCAGGTTACCTATCGCGGTCGCCTCCACCGGTCCTGCGATCACCTCGCGACCGATCGCGCCCGCCGTCATTCGGTTCAGCAGCATGTTTTTCGAGCCGCCGCCCACGATGTGCATCACGTTGATGCGGCTGCCTTTGAGCTGCTCCAGTCCTTCAAACGCTTCACGGTAGCCCATCGCCAGACTCTCGTATACCGTCCGCGCGATCTCGCCCTTGCTCTGCGGCACCGGCTGTCCGGTGGACTCGCAGTAGCGCTGTATCTTCTCAATCATGTTGCCTTCACCGTAGAACATGTGCGCATTCACGTCGATGAACGATCTGAATGCCGGCGCAGCCTCCGCGAGTTTGACGATGTCGTCCCACGATATGCGCTCTTCCCTGTCCCACTGCTGCTTGCAGCCCTGAACGATCCACAGCCCCATGATATTGCGCAGCAGACGGTAACGCCCGTCCACCGTGCCTTCATTGGAGAAGTTCTGACTGAATACCGTATCTCCCGTCATCGCCTTGTCCGTGACGATGCCGACGAGGGACCATGTGCCTGACGACAGAAAAGCGTAGCTGTCGTCCTTGACGGGTATCGACGCCACGGCGGAGGCGGTATCGTGCGCCCCAACGCAGTAAACGGGCGCTTCGTTAGCGACTCCCGTCTCCTGCCGGACTGACGGCAGCAGCGTTCCCTTTACCGTGCCGCTGGCCTGAATCTGCGGCATCAGGCTTTTACTGATGCCGATCATATCGAGTATTTCGCTGGACCACTGACCATCCATACCCAGCATCTGCGTGGTGGTTGCGTGCGTATATTCCGCGCTGACAGCACCGCTCAGCATATAGCCCAGCAAGTCCGGGAACAGCAGCAGTTTATCAGCGATCTTCAGCTGCGGGTCGTCGTGCAGCGTCATGTCGTAAAGCCGGAACAGCGTGTTGAAAGGCATGTTGGATACGCCCGTCAGGTCGAACGCGGCGCGCTCGCCGTATTCGGCAAAAAACGCCTTCATGCCGCGCTCGCTCCGCGGGTCCCTATAAGCGAGCGGATTTCCGGTCAGGTTGCCCTGTTTGTCGATCAGCCAGAAATCCACGCCCCACGTGTCGATGCCGATGCCGCTGAGTTCCCCAAAGCCGCCCTTGGCATATACGCGCAGCCCGTCCTGTATGTTCTCGAACATGCTGAGTATATCCCAGTAGTACGAATCACGCACTCGGACGCTGTGATTCGGGAAACGGTTCAGTTCTTCCAGTGCCAGCTTTCGTCCGTCAAACCGGCCTAAAATCAGGCGTCCGTTGCTTGCCCCCAAATCTGCCGCAATAAAATGCTTTTGCGCCATTAAAACCTCCCCGTTTCAGTATCAGATTATTTTACCACGCCTTTTTTCAATATCACGTTAGCGTATATCGCGCTTTCTCCCGTCGCCACCACCGCAAAGCACTGCTTTGCGCGCTCATAGAACGCAAAGCGTTCCACCATGTCGAAACCGGAGAACACCGCTTTTTCCTCACTGTTCTCTATTATCTTTTTATAGCTGTCCCAAATCACCGGCTGCGGGTCGTTTGCGTTCACCGTCTGCATCACCGCCACCGGCTTCGCTACGAAAGTATCGAGCGGAAAGAATTCCAGTATCGCAGCCAGTATCGCCTCAATGCCATGTCCGTCCAGACGCACGACGCGCTGCCCATAGCTTTCAGCCGGGAAGTTGCCGTCGCCGAGGCACAGCTCATCGCCATGCCCCATCTCCATCAGCACATGCATCAGCTCCGGCGAAATGATGGACGGTATTTTCTTCAGCATGCACCCATCTCCTTAACGCTTGCCGTATACCGGCCCGAAGTTTTTGCAGGCCAGGTAGTCCGCGCCCTCACGGTTCTCCGTACCAAAAGCATTCCATGCCGACGGGCGGAACACTTTGCCCTCCTCCACGTTGTGCATGTTCACCGGTATGCGCAGCATGGACGCCAGCGTGATCAGGTCCGCGCCGATGTGGCCGTAGTTGATCGCGCCGTGGTTCGCGCCCCAGTTCGCCA
>JAEWWC010000122.1 GCA_023396555.1 Bacillota bacterium | reverse complement strand
CGGACAGGTGCGGCAGCTCCAACCGGTTCGACGTGGCCGCGATGGCCGCCGCCGGCACCTTCGCTTTGCCGCTGCGGCCTTCGTTGCGGGCGATGCACTCGGTCACTCGACTGCGGAAGAACAGGCCCACGACGCGGTATCCCGCCTGCTTTGCGGGCAGTATGTAGCGAGCGCGGTCCTGCGCCGTCGGGTTGGTGTTGTCCACCACGAACGGCAGGCCTTTTTCGATACACTCCAGCAGTAATTGGCGCTCCTTATTGCGGGTGTGCAACCGGTCCAGATTGATATGTGCGTGCGTTTGCGCATAGTGCTGCTGATAATACGTGCTTTTGCCGCTGGCCTGCAGACCGATCATGATGACGGCTGTTTTGTGAGTGGCTGTATCCGGCATCACTGCCTCCAATGAGGTTTTCAAACATATTATCACATAGTCGATTTCCGGAAAACAGGACGTATTCCATTTTGTCACAAAAAAACTGATGCCGGGAGTTTTCCTGCCCTGCATATGTATGATACAATGTGTGGAATCAATTTTTTGGTGTATGGGCTATGGGAGGCATCAGGGGATGAACAAACAGTTTTCGGGCAATATGGCGGCGGTGGTCGCCTATGTGGTATGGGGTGCGCTGCCGCTTTATTGGGGGCTGCTGGACGCGGTGCCGCCGTTCGTGGTGCTGGCCTTCCGCGTTGTGTTCTCGCTGCTGTTTCTGTCGGTGATACTGTTCTTCAGCCACTGGCGCGAGGCGGTCAAACGGGTGCTGACGAACCGCAAACGCACGCTCCTGGCGCTCGCGGCGTCGATGCTGATATTCGCCAACTGGGCGATGTTCATATGGGGGCTGGCACAGGGGCTGCACATCGACGTCAGCTTCGGGTATTACCTGTCGCCGCTGGTACAGGTGGTGCTCGGCACGCTGTTCCTGAAGGAGAAAATGCAGCCCGCGACCATCGCGGCCTTCGTGCTGGCGGTGGGGGCGGTAGCATACCTGATGATATCGGGCGGCGTATTTCCGTGGTATGCCGTGTCACTGGCCGTCACGTTCGCGGTGTACGGGCTGGTGAAGAAGAAGGTGGACACCGACGCATATACCGGCCTGTTTCTGGAGACGGTGTTTTCCGCGCCGCTGGCCGCAGGTATACTGATATTTTACGCACTCACCAGCGGCGTCGTGTTCGGGCAGGAATGGGGGACCACGCTGCTGCTGGCGGGCTCAGGGCTGGTGACTGCAGGGCCGCTGGTGCTATACGGCGAAGCTGCGCGGCGCATTCCGCTCACGTCACTGGGATTTTTCCAGTACCTTACGCCCTCGATCATGCTGCTGCTGGGCGTTTTCGTATACGGCAAGACCATTACGCATACTGAGATGATCGCCTTCATCGTGATCTGGATCGCGCTCATCATATACAGCGCGGGCGCGGTGCTCCGCATGAGGAAAAGCCGCGCGGCGGCACGGATGGGGCAGTCTGAAAGCACATCGGTCAGCTGATGCGGTACACCACGTTGACGAGCGCGCTGATCTCCATTTCGCCGGATGATATGCCGCCGTCCGAATAGCTTCCCGAGGACGACGACGGGCCGGAGACGAAGTTGGTGTACGGCGACGAATACCAGTAGCTGTTGTCCTCCGTGCCCTCCTCGATGGAAAGCACGTCCAGCACGCGTTTGCCCTCGTTCGCAGCCAGCTTTTCGGCTTTCTCACGGGCTCGGGTCATCGCGAGGCTCAGCGCGTCCGTGTACGCCTGCTGTCTTTTCACAATATCGAAGCGCACGTCCCAGAACTGGTTCGCGCCCGCATCCGACGCCGCCTTGATGATATCGCTCGTCTTTTCAATGTCCATGATCTGAACCTGCATCATGTTGTATACCGTGAACTGATTCCGGGTGCTGTCCCGATAAACGCTGTAGCTGGCTGTCTGCATCTGCGAATCGGAAACGCCCGCCCTTTTCACCGCATTCATGATTTTTTCCATCTGCGTCTTGTTGGCGTCCTGCGCGGCCTTCGCGTCCTTATCGCTGTTCTCATAGCCGAACGTAATCGTAGCCATGTCCGGCGTGATGGCGATTTTGCCCTGCCCGTATACCGCGACGGTGTTGGCGGTCTCCGAATTGGCCGCTGCTGCAGCGGTGACTGCTCCGCCGGATTTGGGCGAAGAGGCCAGACTGATCAGGCTCACCGTCAGCACCACACACATTAACGCCGCCAGCACACCAATGGCAATGACAATGCCCTTGTTTTGCATATCCGTTTCCTCCTGGCTTTTTACTGGACTATAACGATAGTCTGCAGCCTTAGACTACTATGATAGTCTAAAGAAGTCAAGATATTTGGAATAAAAAAGCGCCCCGCAAGATCCGGGACGCATTACGACAGCAGGTTTATTCCTGAATACTGACCTCAGCCGGCACGGGGAGGGCGTTCGCATGCAGCGCACGCATCTCCTTCAAGAAAGAGATGCTCATCAGCACCGCGATCACCGTGATCAGTATGTCGGCGGCGGGCTGGGCGTATATGTACCCGTTGAAGCCGAACAGGCTGTTGAGCAGGAACAGCAGAGGCACGTACAGCAGGCACTGCCGGCCCAGCGATATCACCATGGATTTGAGCGCTTTGCCGGTGGCCTGGAACGTCACCATCAGCGTCATCTGCAGCCCGATGAACGGCGCGCCCCACACGAACGCGTGCAGTATCTTCGTACCGGCGTCGATGGTGGCGGGGTCGTCAATGAACACCGAGACGATGCCGCGGCCAAAGAATATGAACAGCAGCGTAAAGAAGCACGCCAGTACCGTGTTGTACAGCATCGTCGTCTTGAGGCCGCTGATTAGCCGATGGTAGTTCTTCGCGCCGTAGTTGAATCCCGCGAATGGCTGGTAACCCTGCGCCATGCCGATCATCAGCATGATGCACATGCTGTTCACGCGCATCTGTATGCCGTTGCCCGCGACCACATGGTCGCCGTAACTGGCGGCCAGTATGTTGCCCAGCGCCATCGAGATGCCCATGATCATTGTGGACAGCGCGGCGGGCAGGCCGATCTTGAACGTTTCGGCCATGATGCGCCCCGAGGGCTTGAAGTCACGCGGGTTTATGGACAGGTGCGTCTTTTTGGACAGGAAGTGGATCACGTAAAACGCCACGCCGAACGTGTTGCCGATGAGCGTGGCCCACGCCGCGCCCGCGACGCCCATGTCCAGTGCCAGTATGAACACCGGGTCCAGCACGATGTTGGTGCCGAGGCCGATCACCATGCCCAGCATGGACTTGGTGGTGGCGCCTTCACTGCGCACCAGACCGGCGAGGCTCACCTGCAGCACCAGCAGCGGCGCGCCGCCCGTGATGATGGTGAAGTATTCCGCGGTGGCCGCGTAGGTATCCGCGCTGGCGCCCATCATGTGGAGCAGCGGCTGTGTTAGCGGCAGCAGTATCGCCGTCATCAGCACACCGGCCAGCGCCGACAGGTATATGGCGACCGCGTTGGTGTGCCGCGCCTCGGTGAAATCTTTCTCGCCCAGCTTGCGGGATATGTAGCTGGCTGAGCCCACGGCGAATATGTTGCCCAGCGCCTGTATCGCCATAAACACCGGAATCACCAGCGAAATCGCCGCGACGAGGTTGGTATCGCCCGTCTGGCCCACGAAGAAGGTATCGGTCAGGTTATACACCGTCTGTACCACCATGCCCAGCATCGTGGGCAGCGCCAGCCGCAGCACAGCCTGCCGTACCGGCGTTTTTCCCATCAGAGTCAGTCTTGAATTATCCATGTTGTTTCTCCAGTTGCGTTAAGGTATCCTCCAGCACGGCCATGGCGGAAAGGAAGCGCTGCCGCTGCTCGTCCGTCAGCATCGACAGCTTTGCCGCCACGTGAGCGTCGGCGCGCGCGGTGAGCACATCCGCCATCCGAGTGCCCGCGCCCGTCAGCTCCAGCATCGTTTTGCGCTTGTCATCCGCCGCGGGAACGCGCCTGGCGATGCCCTTTTTCTCCAGATCGTCCGCGAGGTATGTGAACGAGCCGCTTTCTATGCCCGCCGCGCATTGATAGTGCTTCATCGGCATGCCCGGATACGTCCTGAGCTCCATCACCGTGATGAACTCTGTCTTGTTCAGCGGAAAGCCTTCCTCCGGATTGAAACCGCTCTTCAGCACCCGCGTCAGCCGCGACAAAGTTCTGAAAGTTTTCCCCAGATTCTTATTATCCATAGTCGCCCTTAAATATCTTGAATTCGAGATAAATTTTAATACGAAGGCGATCTAAAAGTCAATCAAATTAATTTGAATTCTAACAATTTTGACATTACCCGCGGGCAGAGCATAGAATACACTGACAATTTCGGAGGGAGTACATATAGATGGATGAGTTCAGCAATGTGATCAGTCTGGAATACCGCGTGAGCAAGTCGTTTCAGGGACGGTATTTTATGGGCCACACACCCACGATGACGCTGCCATACCGCGCGAACGGCTGGGCGGCACTGTTTAACCCGCGCGGGTCGGGCGTCAACGTATTCGTCAACACGATAACGGTATCCAACTTCTCCACCACGCCCTTTCGCTCGACGATGTGGCTGAATGCGATGCCGGATGGCGGGCAGGTGTCTCTTGGCGCAGCCTCGGTCAACGCCGCGATACAGCCGCCGGTATGGCCCGAGGCGGCTATCGTTTATGGCGCGGGACAGCCGCAGAACGGGCAGAGCCTGTTCTCGCGCGTGGCGGGGGCGCAGAGCACCGAGGTGGGCAACTACTACGGCAAGATCATACTGCCGCCGGGCGGCTCGCTGCTGGCGCAGATGCAGGGGCCCATGGCGACAGGCGCACAGGCGGAGGCGGCGTTCGGCTGGTGGGAGGATTTGATATAGAGCAGGCTTGGTTAATGTAACTACGTCGGCAATGGACAGCCAATAACCGTCCCGGCAACGAAACCGGGCGGAGGCTGTCGCAAAGCAGTTCAGGACAAGCCGGAATTAGATGTTTACAAGCCTGTCAGCATAGCGCCCGAAAATACGAAAGAGACAATGTTGAGAATGAGGTATGCGCGAAGGGCCCACAAATCAAACCGGATGCCGGGCGAGGGTCTGCCTTCGGTAGCGAGCGCGGATTGTTCTTCCGGAAGCGGCTCTCCGCGGTAGGACGCCAGCACGTCGCAGGCCATCGCAAACCCGCTTTCAGGTACGTATACGTTCACGCCCATGAAGCTCCGGCCATGCAGAATGTAGAGATACTGGCTGATGTCTTCAGCGAGAACCCGGCAGGGGATATTCTGCTGCGCCAGCGCCGACGTGATATAGGCTAGCTCCACGGCGTCGTTGACATTGGCGAGGAATCTATCGCCGGAATAACGTTCTGTGG
>JAEWWC010000072.1 GCA_023396555.1 Bacillota bacterium | reverse complement strand
CGTACTGATTGAATTAAATATCGGAAAGTATTGACACTCCACCGGAGGGATGATATATTGTGCATATACGATATACACAATATGTGTTTGATTTTGGGCCGCAAGGCCAGCAGGATATAAAGGAGGCTGGAATGGAGCTGTTATCGGTTCAGAACCTGTGCAAGAACTACGATAAGTTCAGGCTAAAAAACGTATCTTTCTCTTTGGACGCTGGATACATCATGGGCTTTATCGGCGCGAACGGTGCGGGCAAGACCACCACGCTGAAGAGCATGCTGGGGCTGGTGCGCAAGGACGGCGGCGAAGTGCGCGTGATGGGAGAGGACTTTGCGGCGAACGAGCTTAAGCTCAAGCAGCACGTCGGCTTTGCGCTGGGTGGCGTGGATTATTATGCCAAGACCAGGATCAGACACATCACCGACGTAGTGCGCCGGTTTTATGACAACTGGGACGACGCCGTTTATCAGCAGTATATGCGGCGGTTCGCATTGGATGAGAACAAGCGCCCGGCGGAGTTGTCGCACGGCATGCGCGTCAAATACGCACTGGTGCTGGCGCTGTCGCACCACGCACGGCTGTTGCTGCTGGATGAACCCACCAGCGGCCTGGACCCAGTTGCGCGCGATAATCTGCTGGAGCTTTTTCAGGAGCTGATTGAGGATGGGCAGCGAAGCATACTGTTTTCCACGCACATCACGAGCGATCTGGAGAAATGCGCCGACTTCATCACCTACATTGAGAATGGCCGTATCATCGAGAGCCGCACGAAGGACGAACTGCTTGCGGCCTACCGTTTGGTGAAGGGTACGCCCGAGCAACTGGGCAGCGTGGCAGACCGGCTGGTCGCCAGCAAGACGCATGCGTTCGGGTTCACAGGCCTTATCAGAACGGAGGACCTGAAGCCACAGGATGCTTTGGCGGCGGAGTCCCCTAGCTTGGAAGAGATCATGATTTATCACGCGAAGAAGGAGGCTCTGTATGAAGAACCTGCTGTATAAGGAATTCCGCCTCGTCATCAGCCCGCTGTATTTTCTCATCACGCTGTCTGGCGCACTGCTGCTGATACCCCAATGGCTGTATTTCATCGCCATGATGTACTTTTTCTTTTTCGCCGTCCCCAACATATTCACGTTCGCCAAGGCGCAGAACGACAACGGCTTTTCGGTGATGCTGCCCGTCAGAAAGCGCGACGTGGTGGGGGCCCGCGTGCTATCCGTCACGGTGCTCGAGCTGACGCAGATTGTGTCGGCAGCGGTGTTTTCCGTGTTCAGCCGGGCACTGTATCCGGGCGGTAATTTTATGATCGACGCGAACCACGCCTACCTCGGCGGCGTGCTGGCGATGTACGGCCTGTTCAACGTGGTGTTTTTCCCGATGCATTACAGAACCGCGTACAAGGTGGGTTTGCCGATCCTAGCCGCGGTGATCGTGTCCGTGCTGTTTGCCGCCGTGATTGAAACGCTGGTGCTGGCCGTACCCGCAGCAGCCTATGTGCTGGACGGTATCACCGGCGAAGCGCTCGTCCGCCAGCTGCCGGTACTGGCCGCCGGTATCGTCATCTACGTATTGCTGACCTGGCTGGCGTATAAGCTGTCCGTGAAGAGATTTGAGAAGGTGGACCTGTAGCGCCGATGGATATTGTAATTTCCGCGGCGTCGGACAAACCGATATACCAGCAGCTGTTTGAGCAGATATCGTCGCAGATCATCAAAGGGCAGCTCATGGAGGGCCTGTGCCTGCCACCCATCCGCACAGTGGCCAAGGAGCTTCGCATCAGCGTGATCACTGTAAAAAAGGCGTGGGAGGAGCTGGAGCGGGCCGGCTTCATCCACACGATGGTGGGCCGCGGCTGCTTCGTGGCGCCGCTGAAGGCTGCCGAGCTCTCCGGCAAACGCGACGAGATGGCGCTGGAAAAGCTCAGGAAGGATATTGAGTATTATAAATCGCTGGGGCTGACCGCCGAGGATTTGGTGACTCTGGTCCGAAAGTATTATGATGAAATCTGAATGGCAAGAGTTTTAAGCATAAGCGTGGTCTTAACGACGCGCTTTTCTTTTTATTGTTGACGCCTTTTGGGCGGAGACGGTATAGTAATAGGGTGCGCCATCGATGGAGTGCAGGAGAGGGAAAGTAAAATTGGACAGATTCGAAAATGTATCCGTTATTAAAAAGGCTAACATATATTTTGACGGCAAGGTGACCAGCCGTACGGTGCTGCTGGCGGACGGCACCAAAAAGACGCTGGGCATCATCATGCCGGGCGAATATGAATTCGGAACCGCGGACAAGGAGATCATGGAGGTGCTGGGCGGCAAACTCACCGCTCTGCTGCCGGGGAGCGATGGATGGCAGGCGTTTGAGGCGGGCCAGAGCTTTGAAGTGCCCGCTAACAGCAGCTTTAAGGTATCAGCGGAGGACGTATCCGACTACTGCTGCTCCTATATTAAGGAATAAGGCGCTAACAGCAGAATCAAAGCTTTAAAGGCAGTACCGGAGACGGCTACTGCTTTTTTGTTCCAGGCGAAGGTGCGCCGATGTTTGAAGTCCATGTGAGGCGCCTTCAGGACTGTGCAACATGCTGCTTTTCTAGCTCCAGCAGCTTGCGCTTGACGTCCAGACCCGCGGCGTAGCCCACGAGTGAGCCGTTCGCGCCCACCACGCGGTGGCACGGAACGAATATCATCAACGGATTTTTGTTATTGGCCATGCCTACCGCCCGGCTGGCGCCAGGGTTACCCACGGCAGCGGCAATTTGCCCGTAACTGCGTGTCTGTCCATAGGGGATGGCGCGCAGCGCCTGCCACACCGCCTGCTGAAACCCGGTGCCGCGCGGGCGCTGCGGGACGGTGAACTCCCGCCGCTTTCCGGCAAAGTATTCGCGGAGCTGCCGCGCCGCCTCATCCGTCAGCGCATCGGGCGTGTCGGGAAAAGACGGGGCATCCGCGCGCTCATAAAGTGCCGATGTGAGGGCTTCACCGTCCGATGTGATGCGCATGCGGCCGATGGCGGTATCGTAGGAGCATTGATACGGGTCGGTCGCTGCGGAACCGGTCGGGATGTGCCGGCACGCGCCGGGCGGCATCTGCGCGTGCCTGTGAAAGAAAGCATAGAACGCAGAAACGCTCTCGAACCCCATCTCCAGCGCAACGTCCAGAACGGGTATGCCATCCGCAAGGCGGCGTTTCGCCTCCTCAGCCCGTAGATTGCCAGCATATTGCGCGGGCGTGATGCCGTACTGCGCGCGAAAGATCTGCGCGGCACGACGGGGCGACAGTCCGGTATTGTTCAGTGCGGAGTTCACATCGGGACAGTCTCCACTGCACACGTCGAGGACATCCTTAATCTGTATGGCGAGTGCAGCTGCCGGGGCATAGTCCGGCAGGTCGGGGCGGCACCGCTTGCAGGGGCGGTATCCCGCGTCCAGCGCCTGTTGCGGTGTTTCAAAAAACACCGTGTTTTGCTTCAGCGGCGGCCGGGACGGACAGCCAACGCGGCAGAATATGCCTGTGGTGGTCACGCCGTAATAGGTCTGCTTGTTTATGTTTTTGTAATCTGCTGCGTCCATCTCCGCACCGTCCTTTGTACTGCTTCTGAAACTATTATACCAGCAAAGCGGCGG
>JAEWWC010000050.1 GCA_023396555.1 Bacillota bacterium | reverse complement strand
CGGACATAGGCCGTCAGGGGCTTGGAACTGTATAGATTAAGGGAGTAAATATATATGTATATCATCATAGCGGGCTGCAGAAAAATTGGCTCCAATCTTGCGCTCATGCTTTCTGAGGAAAATCACGACGTTGTGGTCATCGACAGCGACCCCAATAATTTTGACCTGCTTGGTTCGGGGTTTAACGGCGTAACCATTGCGGGCATGCCTATTGATGAGGACGTGCTCCGTAATGCCGGTATTGAGAATGCGGATGCGCTCGCAGCGGTCACCAATGACGATAATATGAATGTGATGGTGTCTGAGATCGCCCGGGATCTTTTTCATGTTCCTACCGTGATTACGCGGTTATACGATCCCGAACGTGAAATAGTATTTAAGAGGATGGGACTCACAACAATCTGTCCGACAACACTTGCGGTTGAAAAGTTAAAAAACATGCTGATTCCACCCAATGAACTTGCAACGCTTGACATAGGTGGGGTGTCCATCCGCTTTCGTATCACAAAGCCAGCAAGGCGGCTCTGGGGAAAGAGTCTGTTTGAAACGAAAGAGCCCGTTGTATTTGGGATTATAAGAAAAGGTAGGTTCCAATTTGCCTGTGCCAAAACAGTCATACTTGAGGACGACTCGCTTGTTATTCCCGAATATGCCGAACAGGGAGGTGAGGCAGCATGTATATAATCATCGTAGGCGGCGGCAAGGTGGGCTATTATCTTGCGAAAACACTGGCTCCAGAGAAGCACCGGATCATGCTGATTGAGGAAGATTGTCAATTATGTGAGAAAATCGCCTGTGAACTCATTGACCTTGGCGTCGGGCTGATTCATGGCGACGGCACGGATATCAAGTATCTCAAGGACGCGGAGATAGAAAAAGCAGATTTGCTAATTGCGGTGACTGGACACGATCAGAACAACCTCGTCGCCTGCCAGCTTGCCAAAAACTATTTCGGTGTGGCGAGGACAATCGCCCGCGTGAACAATCCGAAAAATATCAATGTGTTTAAGCGATTGGGCGTGGATTCGACTGTCAGCAGTACCGCGCATATCGCGGATATCATTGAACAGGAAGTGGACTGGGCGGGTATCAACCGCATGCTGGCGGAAAGAGTCGGAGATGTACGCATAAGGGAATTTACAGTTGCGGAAACGTCGTTATCAGTGGGGAAAAAGGTAGAGGGTTTGAGTATGCCCAAAGGGACAATATTGATCTCCGTGGTAAGGGATAAGGAAGCGATCATACCCAATGGACAAACAGCGATC
Organism: Bacillota bacterium; assembly: GCA_023396555.1. Classification (GTDB taxonomy): domain Bacteria; phylum Bacillota; class Clostridia; order Christensenellales; family SZUA-584; genus SZUA-584. The sequence continues at coordinate 10,500 of JAEWWC010000050.1, read as the reverse complement.
ATGGCTGGCGATATTGTGGTGGCATTGACGAACGAAGGCAATATGCCCAAGGTGGCGTCCTATTTTCTTGGTTAACAGGTGGCTTATATGAAAAAAGTTCTGGGCTATGTATCAGGCGTCATTGCCGAAATCATATTCGCTGGCATTTTGATACTAATCGGATTTTTAATTTCGCTGCTGGCTTTGTGAGGGGTTTATGATAGAGAAACATGTCAGCCGGTTGTACCCGATTTGCTATTATATAGGCATTGTGATCATCGGGCTTGGCGCAATACAATACATCCCGATTGTGGTTTCGGCAGTATATGCCGAGTGGGATATTTTATACGATTTTATTATCAGCAGTTCAATTGCCTTGATTCTCGGCGGTTCCATGATGTTGGGATTTGACAAGTATAAGCGTCAACGGCTAAGCTGGGGAGAGGGCATGATCGTGACTGCTGGTGCCTGGTTTGTGGGAATGCTGCTGTGTGCTCTGCCTTATTACTTAAGCGGCAACTATTTTTCCTATCTGGATTGCTGTTTTGATGTGATGAGCGGCTTTACAACCACAGGGCTTGCTCTGATACAGGACATGGATCACCTCTCCAACGGCATTACCATGTGGCGTTTCCTCCTCACCTTTGTAGGTGGACAGGGGATGGTGGTACTCGCGCTGACGTTTTTGATTAAGGGCACCAACGGCGCATATAAAATGTATGTTGGCGAAGCCAAGGAAGAGCGGTTGATGCCCAATGCTGTCAGTACAGCAAGGCATATCTGGTTTATAAGCCTTATATATCTTGGCATAGGGACTCTTGTTCAATGGATTGCGGGTATTGTAGCAGGATTACCAGTAGACCGGGCGTTTCTTCATGGGCTGTGGATTTTCATGTCAGCGTGGAGCACGGGCGGTTTCGCTCCCATGTCTCAAAGCATACTCTACTATCACAGCTCGTTTTATGAAATTGCCACCATGGTTTTCTTTATTATCGGTTCGTTCAATTTCGCATTGCACTATGCCGTAATGACGGGCAAAAAACGCGAGTTGCGGAGAAATATTGAGACAGTGACCTTTACCATCACTGTGACTGTATTTACACTCATCACCACATTGGGTCTGTTGCAGAATGGTATCTACACCGATGCGATTTCCATGTTCCGAAAGGGATTCTATCAGCTTATCTCCGGACATACGACGACCGGCTTTATGACCATCTATGCGCGGCAGTTCTATTATGAATGGGGTGATATTGCGCTGTTCGCAATCATTCTGGCGATGCTTTTTGGAGCAAGTGCCTGTTCCACAGCCGGTGGATTCAAGGGGCTGCGTATCGGCATTATAGCAGGTGCATTCAAAAAAGATATCCATCAGATGGTATTGCCTGAGTCCGCGGTATCCGTAAAAAAATATCACCATATCAAGGACGTGGTGCTGGAGGATAAGGTGGTACGCAGTGCGTTTCTGATCGTGTTCGCTTATATCGTCACATTTACGCTGGGAACGCTGATTGGGATGCTTTGCGGTTATCCATTCGGAGAAGCAGCTTTTGAATCAGCTTCTGTAACGGGTAATGTGGGCCTCAGTATCGGTCTTACAGGCGCGGCTATGCCCGCCATACTGAAGCTGACTTATATACTGATCATGTGGCTGGCGCGTCTGGAGTTTATGTCGATACTTGCACTTGGTGTATATGTTGCAACGAAGGTGAAGAAAAGATGCGTAAGAAAATTTCTATAATCATGGCTGTTGTTATTTGTATTTGCCCCTCTGTATCTTTGGCCGGCGGAGTGGAAGTGACGAGCAACGATTTGATCAACAATGCTGGAGATTATGACGGAAAGCAAATCATATATACCGGCGAAGTCATCGGGGATGTTTTGTCACGCGGAGAGTATTCATGGATTAACGTATCTGACGGCAGCAACGCCATTGGCGTATGGGTCAAGAGCAGCGATATCAAAGATATAGATTTGCTGGGAGGCTATACTGCTCATGGGGATACAATAAGGATTATAGGAGTATTTGACCGCGCCTGCCCGGAGCATGGCGGGGACATGGATATCCATACCATAAGCATTGAGATTGTACAGGATGGTTATGCCGTTTCGCATAAGATCGCGATTTGGAAGTTTGTTTTGGGACCGGTTCTGCTTGCAGGTGCGGCTGTTTGTATAATTCTTGTGATGAGAAAGAGAAAAAGACCGAATATATCCTATTAATAAAATGAGCATGGCTATCTTCAGATTCTGCAAGCATTAAGGATTCGAGGAGTGTGGTTTCAGGTAGCTCGGTTATGATATTTGGTGGTCTACATCCGGGGACGTACAGCTTGGTTAAAACGACAACAGCTACAAGTTTTACAAATACAGGGTTAAAGACGGGGCCCACACTATTACTATAGAATCCGGGCATACCGTAAGGTGAATGGCATGTAGATATACTGCGGGTATTCGAGCATTGTCTCTACTAAAATATAATTTACGGATACATGGGAAATCAAAACGACAGCCAGCAACGTGAAAGAGCCGCTGGCTGTCGTTATAGTTAGGAGATAACCCCGAGGTAATGCTTAGCAGCCGTATGCCTTGAGCTTAGAATCCACGAATGCCTTGGCCCGCGGGATGTCCGGTTCGTCCAGATGCTCGATGATGAGCGGTATGTTGGGGCAGTGCTTGTGGAGCAACTGCACATACAGGTCATAGTTGAGCGAGCCGAGGCCAGGGGCAGGCAGCTCCACAGCGCCTGCGCCGCGGAACGTGTGGGACTCCGCCGCGTCCGCGTCGAGCTGCGCATGCTTTTCAGAGGTGTCTTCCGCCAGCTTGCAGTCCTTCGCGTGGGCGATTTTGATCTGACCGGCCAGCGCATTGAATATACGGTTCAGCTCGCCGTCCACATCGCCGATGTTGGAACCGGTGAAGTAATTGGTGGGGTCGAGCAGCAGGCCGATGGATTTGGAGTTCACATCGGTGAACAGGCGCAGCACCTGGTTGACGGAGCCTATGATGTTGTTGACGTAGTTCTCCACGAGGAACGTCGCGCCGTGGTCGTAGGCCACCTGTGTGATCTCCTTGGTGATGCCGAGCAGTTCGGCATACGCTTCTTCGGTGGCATTCTTGTCGTCCCACACCCAGTCACTCTCGGTGTTGTACGTACCCGTTTCGGAGATGACGTACGGGGAACCTAGGTACTGCGCGTGCTTGATGATTTCTTTGAGACGGTCGATGTTCGCTTTGCGGATCGCCGGGTCCGGCGCGGTCATGTTGGTGTAGGCGGATATGCAGACAATGGGCAGGTTCGCGTCACGGAAAGCGTCGCGCACCTTGATGCACTTATCCTTCGTAATCGTGCTGAAGTCGATGTCCTTGAAATTGAGGTCCAGCTGGACGCAGGACATGCCGTGCGCCTTGATGCGCCTGATCTGCTCCTCGAGCGTATAAGGATAATAACCGCTGAAAATACCGACAGATATCATGATGAGTCCTCCCTTTTATATTCTTTTGAGAATGTCTTCAAACTGAATCGTCTTCTGCTGGGCAATGGATTCGTAGCAGGCATCGACACAGGCGATGGTCTTTAAGTTGTCGCGGCCGCCGATCTCCGGCTCCGTGCCATTTTCCACTGCGCACAAAAGCTGTGCCATCGTGCCCTCGAATGCATCAGGGAACCATACCTTCGTCCACTTGGGGCAGAACCACTGGCCCGGATACTTCTTGGTGGTGAACTCAACGGTGCTGGGGGTTGGGTAAGGGTTGAACCAGCTGATGGTGCCCTTTGCCATGCCATCCGTACCTTCCACGCGCCATTTGATATAGAAGTCCTTCTCAGCGCCCTCGCCCGGCCATGCCCATACGTCGTCCAGGCTGGTGGCCATGAAGCCGTCGTCATACTGGAAGGTGTACTGCGAGATGCCGTCGATGTGGTTGAACTGGGTGCGCGGGTCCTTGCGCGTCACGCAGGTGATGCTCTTGGGATCGCCGAACAGGTAACGGAACGAGTCTATGTGATGGATGCCCATGTTGAGTATCTCGATGCGGTCGTACTTTCTCAGGAACTCCTGCCAGTGCGGGATGGCGCGCATGTCAATGGTGGCCAGAACGCGGTCGCCCAGCAGCCCTTCGTCCAGTATCGCTTTCAAGGCGCGGATGGACTGGTCGTGGCGCATGTTGGAGTTGACGCCCAGCTTGATGCCCGCGTCCTCGCACAGCGATACGATCCGCTTGGCTTCATCGAGGTTCATCGCCAGCGGCTTCTGGCACTGGATGCCCTTAATGTGGGATTTTGTGACGGCATACTGCACGACCTCTAGCTGCTTGTCCGGCGGTATCGCGATATCCAGTATCTCGATGTCCGTGTCGTCAATGAGTTCCTGCCAGGTGTCGTACACCTTGGGGATGTTGTGACGTTTGGCGACCTGCTCGGATTCCTCACGGAACAGCGACGTGATGGCCCACGGGTTAAAGCCTGCGTTGCGGTACGCGACCAAATGGCAGTCCCGCATAATGAAACCGGCGCCAATGCACCCGATCTTATAATCCAACTTTTTGGGCAAGACTGGATTTATCTTAAGATCTAAATCCATTACCTTCATAGCAAAAAAACCTCCTTGTTATTTTTAATTGAGACATCAGAACGATAAGATATTGCCATTATGATATTCTTCGGAGTTGATAAAATGGACCGAATAATTTAATCAATATGGTGGAATTTTTTGACCCTGACTTATAACCGGAAACCTATTCGGTTATGTTATTTATTAATGTACACAGCAATATAAGAGCCAATTCAAGGGGCTTAAAAAGCTTTTATAAAGTCGTTTTCGGCGTCCATATTATACCGATGTCATTCTATCATTTTGTTTTCTCTAAACTGAAAAGGATAAGTTTTTCCACCCAAAACGCATAAAAATTATGTCGTATTTTTATTTTGAAACAGCTATCATCAAAATCGCCAAACAACAAAAAATTCTTATACCAAAATTCAAAAGTTATTAAGCTAAGCGCCCAAGAAAGTTGAACCTAAAAGGTTTTTATTTAAATTTGTTGCGGCAATAAAACATAATGGCCGCAAATAAAAAAGGAGGAAGAAAATGAAGAAGATACTCAGCGTTTCCATTTGCGTGCTGCTGCTGGTTGCGTTCATGCTGACGGCCTGTGCGCCTGCGCCGACAGCGCCTGCTCAGGAAGAACCGGCTGCAACCGAAGCTCCGGCTGTGGAACAGCCTGCCGAAGCTCCGGCTTCCGAAGAGCCTGCCGCTTCGCAGGAGAAATACCTGATCGGTTTCAGCAACGGCTACATCGGCAATGGCTGGAGAACCCAGATGATCGACTCGGTGGAAGACCTTGCCGCTTTCTATAAGGGCCAGGGAATCATCGAAGACGTCATCATCCAAAACGCGGGCCTCGATGTTAACGCGCAGATCGCGCAGGTTCGCAACATGATCAACGCCGGTGTGGACTGCCTGGTCATTGACCCGAACTCGGAAACGGCGCTGAACCCCGTTATCGAAGAAGCGGTGGCACAGGGCATCCTCGTTGTGTGCATAGACCAGGCGGTGACCAGTGAGAGTGCGTATAACGTGGTTATCGACCAGGCCAAGTGGGGCGCGAACCTGGCTCAGTGGATGGTTGACCAATTAGGCGGCCAGGGCGACATCGTGATCGTGGAAGGTATCGCGGGCCATCCGGCGAACGTGGGCCGCATGCGCGGCATGGACGAAGTGCTGGCGGCGAACCCGGGCATCAATGTGCTGACCAGAGTGAATGGCAACTGGGATCAGGCGAGCGCACAGCAGGTGATGTCGGATCTTATCGTAACGTATCCGGAGCTGGACGGCGTGCTGACTCAGGACGGCATGGCGCTGGGCGTGGTGAATGCTTTTGAAGCGGCTGGCCGTGATGTGCCGGTTGTAACGGGCGAGCTGATGATGGGCTTCGTGAAGAAGTGGAAAGAGCTCAAGGACGCGGGCAGCTTCTCTACCTACGGCCAGAACAACCCTCCGGGCATCGGCGCAACGGGCCTTGGCATCGCTGTGCGGCTGCTGCAGGGCAAGACGTTCAAGGACGGCGTGCTGGACGGCAAGACCTACTACTACCCGGTGAAAGATCACGTAACGAACGATAATCTCGACGAGTATTTCGACAAGTACAAGGACGAGCCGGACGCGTACTTCATCGACGAATGGCTGTCGGAAGAGGATCTCGACGCTCTGTTCAACTAACACATAACAGCTGCTGGGCGGGAGCGGCGGTTTGCCGCTCCCTGCCGTACAGCGGGGGGCTTTCCGATGTATTTTTTAGAAGCGAAATCATTGAAAAAGAATTTTGGCGGTATACAAGCGCTAAGCGACGGCAATATTCGGGTGAAGCAGGGCAACATCTGCGGATTGCTGGGGTCCAACGGCTCCGGCAAGACCACGCTGTCCCGCATACTCACGGGCATATACCGCCTAAGCTCCGGCAGCATACTGCTGGACGGTAAGGAGGCGGACATCAAGAGCCCGTCCGCCGCGCAGAAGCTGGGCATCGTGATGGTGCACCAGAATTTGAGTTTGCTGGATGAACTTACGGTTTGGGAAAATATCGCGTTGGGGCATGAGGATTTAAAGAAAGCCGGCTTCGTAAACAAGAGCGAATGCATAACGATGGCGAAAACGGCGCTCAGCAAACTGACGGATGACATATGTGTGGATACGCAGGTGAAGAGCCTGTCACCCGCGGAAAAGCAGCTGGTGGAGATTGCCAAGGCGCTGAGCAAGGATGCGCGGCTGCTGATACTCGACGAGCCGACGGCGGCGCTCACCAAAAACGAGGTGGAAAAGCTGTTCACGGTGATGCGTTCACTGAAAGCACAGGGCATCACGATGATATTCATCTCCCATCGGCTGTGGGAAGTGATGAACATCTGCGACCAGGTGGTGGTGTTGCGCAACGGAGCCACGGTGGGCGAGATCGATTTTGAGTATGAGGAGAAGAACGAGAAGCGCATCGTCTCAATGATCACCGGCAAGAAGGACGAGAACGTCTGCGACTACAAGACGGCGGGTTGCGCTACGTGCGAACCGGTGCTGGAAGCGAGAGAGCTGTGCGCGTCCGGAATGATGGACGGTATCAACCTCAAGCTGAACAAGGGTGAGATACTGGGCGTAGCGGGCCTGCAGGGTCAGGGTCAGGAGCAACTGCTCGAAGTGCTTTCTGGCATGACACCGTATGACAGGGGCGTGATACTGTTCAATGGAGAGGCCATTAAAGGGCGGCACGCCAAGCATTTCATCCGCAAGGGCATCGTGCTGGTGCCGGGCGACCGGCATAAGGAAGGGTTATTCTTGAGCCATACCATCTATGAGAATACCATATTCCCACAATTTGCGAAAAGGCGCAGCCCGCTGTTCCTAAACAAAAACAAGCTGCACGGCGACGTGCGGACTGCAATCAAGCGCCTGAGCATAGTGCCGGACGACCCGAAGAAGGAAGTCAGGCTGCTGTCCGGCGGCAACCAGCAGAAGGTGGTCGTGGGCAAGTGGCTGTCGTTGGAGCCCCAGGTGCTGCTGTTGTCCGACCCGGCCAAGGGCGTGGACGTGGAAGCCAAGGCGGAGCTTTACAAGCTGGTGTGTGCACTGGCGGCAGAGGGCGCAGCGGTGATACTGTACGCCAGCGACAATGAGGAGCTGCTGTCCATCTGCGACCGTTTCCTGATTATGTTCGAGGGGTGCGTGGTGGACGAACTGACAAACGACGGAATGACGGATGAGATGCTGACTGCGGCGGTGTTCAACGCCAGCAGGATCGCCGCGGGCAAGGGGTGCGCAAATGAAGAAGTGGTTTAGCAGATTGAAGAAGAGCTCGGCATTTTCCAGCATACTGGTCTTTTTGTTGCTGCTGATCGTCAACGCGGCGCTGCAGCCGCGGTTTTTCACCCTGTCGGTGGTGAAGTCAAACATCATGACGTTCACGCCGATGATACTGCTGGCCATCGCGCAGGCGATTATCGTGGTGTCGGGCGGCATCGACCTGTCCATCGGCACCGGCGTTACGCTGATCAATGTGACCATCGCATCGCTGATGCAGGACGGGACGGGGAGCATACTGCTGGCGTTGCTGGCGGGCCTCGGCGTCTCGCTGGCGATGGGCGCGGTCAATGGCGTCTGCATCGGATATCTGAAGATGCCGCCGATGGTGGCGACGTTCGCGACGTCCACCATATGGTACGGCGCGGCGCTGCTTATCATGCCGCAGCCGGGCGGCTACATTCCGGCGGATTATTACCGGCTGTACATGGCCAGCCTGTTTGACGTGATCCCCGTATCGCTGATCATCATCGTCGTGGCGGTGCTGATTTGGCAGCTGATCAAGACGCGACGGACCTATCGTTATCTGTATGCGACGGGCGGGAACGAGGGCGCGGCCGCGGCGAACGGCATCGATACCGCTAAGACGAAGGTAAAGGCTTTTCTGATCGCGAGCGTGTTTATTGCGCTGGCGGCCTTTAGCGTGACGGCACAAACAGCCTCAGGAGACGCGCACGTGGGCGACACGTTCGCGCTGACCTCTATCGCGTCCATTGTGATCGGCGGCATTGCGCTGGCAGGCGGGCGTGGTACGGTGGCAGGCGCGATACTCGGTGCGTCCAGCTTGAGCCTTTTGATGAACATTATATTCTTTGCTAATATTCCATCGCTGTATCAGGAGTTCATCAAGGGACTGATCATCATAATATCGCTGATACTGTCCATCATACCGAGCATGCGGCAGGCGAGACGGCAGACCATCGTCAAGCAATAGTATAAAGCGGGGTTATCAACATGAATGGAACGGAAATAACAAATAAACAGAGCGGTCGCGTTAAAAGCTTCTTTGCCAACAAGACGGTCACCGCCTTCGTCATCGCTATCGGTCTGTATCTGGTGGGCGGCATCATATCGCCGGGCTTCCTGCAGTTCTCGCATCTGACCAATGTGCTCAGCCTGTCGGCTTACCTTGGCATTATCGCGCTGGGACAGACCATTGTCATCATCTCCGGCAAGGAGGGCATCGATCTGTCGGTGGGCTCCATCATATCGCTGACCGTATGCATGGCGGCACAGATGATGAATGGCGAGAATGGAAACATATGGTTTGCTGCCATCGTTGTCATCGCGGTGGGTTTCGGCCTTGGGTGCGTGAGCGGTATGGGAGTATCGTTCTTCGGTATGCCGCCGCTGGTCATGACGCTGGCGATGGGCAGCGTGATACAGGGATTGACGCTGATATACACCGGCGGCCAGCCTAAGGGCAAGTCGGCGGAGCTGCTGCAGATCATTGGCACGGGCCGCACCGCGGATATCCCATACATATTGATCGTTTGGGTTATCATCGCAGCCATCGCCATTGTGCTGCTGTCCAAAACCAAGTGGGCGCGGCTGCTGTACGGCATCGGCGAAAACGACCTGACCGCCCGGCTGTCCGGTGCGGGCACCAAGGTTATCCGCATGATTGCCTATGGCTTAAGCGGCGCCATCGCGGCCATCGCCGGACTGTTCCTGCTGGGCTATACCGGCACGGCCTACCTTGACATTGGCTCCAAATACGTGATGCCGTCCATTGCAGCGGTGGTCATCGGCGGCGTGTCGATGGAGGGCGGCAAGGGCAAATACGCGGGTGTGATCGCGGGAGCCATCGTACTGACCACGCTCAACAGCATACTCGTGAGCCTGAACACCGGCGAGGGCGGACGGCAGATCGTCTACGGTCTTGTGCTGCTGGTATTGCTGGGCATGTACGCGAAGAGAAAGAAAAACTGATCATAAGGAGTATGACAATGAATTCAAGAGAAAGAGTGAACATGGCGCTGAACCACAAGGAGCCCGACCAGATACCGTTCGACCTCGCGTCCACACCGGTGTCCGGCATCTCCAGTGTCGCATACAACAACCTGCTGGAATATCGGGGCATCAAGGAAGACAACACGCTGTTCGATATCGTACAGCAGATCATCAATCCGAGCGAAGCCTTTCTGCTGGAGAACGGCGTGGACACCCGTGCGGTACGCGCCAACAGCGGCAGGGACTATAAGATGGTGCACGGCGAGGACGGTGAGTACAAGTTCTTCCACGACGAATGGGGCATCAAATGGCGCATGCCTAAGTCCGGCGGTTTCTATTACGATATGGCCTCGCATCCGCTGGAGGATGCGGTGACCGAAGCGGATGTGAACGCATACGAAAAGTTCATCGATATAACGGACGACACACGGTTTGCGGGCATGAAGGAGAAGGCTGAGCAGATCTACGACGCGGGCTATGCCGTGATTGTCAATTCCCCGTCCGCCGGCATGTTTGAGCTGCTGACCTGGCTGATGGGCTACGAGTCTTCGCTCACCAACCTCGCGCTGGAAGAAGGGGCGGCCACGCGCCTGCTGGACAAGATGCTGGAGGTCAAGATGGCGTATTGGTCCCGCGTGCTGGACGAGTTTGGGGACAAGGTGACGGTATGTCAGGAGGCGGACGACCTCGGAACGCAGATCAGCCTGCTGATATCCCCTTC
>JAEWWC010000016.1 GCA_023396555.1 Bacillota bacterium | reverse complement strand
GATAATAAAGGTTGGTTGCCGTTACGGTTATATCCCCCGCCATTGGCAGAATAGAAACGGTTTGCCCGGGAATGCCATGAAGTATATGCGTGCCCCGCGCAACCGTGATCTCGTGCAGTTCATCGATGATGCGGCAGCGTGCACCTGCCCGGTCGGCTTTTATCAGCATGCCGAGATTGCCAAGAGCATGATCCAGCCGCAGGCCCAGAGCGCCCAGTATCACGATATCTTCCGCACCGGATTCCAGCGCCAGCGCTACCGCCGCTTCGGTGTCCGTTTCGTTTTTTTGCACTTCAAGCCGTATCACCTTCGAGCCGGAGGCTTCCATAAACGCGACGCTGGCGTTGCTGGCCGAGTCAAAATCGCCGATCAGTACGTCGGGGATAATGTTGTGCTTCATCAATGTGCCGGCAGCGCCGTCCGCACAGACGACCAAGTCGGCGTCCTTTGTATGCGCCGCTAGAAGTTCATATTCGGGCGGTGATCCGGCTGTTACGATCAGGCACTTCATTGCGGCGCTTTGAGCTGTCGTACGACGGCTGCCGGGTCCTGTGCGTCAAACACCGCACTGCCCGCCACAATCACATTGACGCCCGCCTGCGTCACTTCTCTGACGTTGTGAACGCCGATGCCGCCATCCATCTCTATATCCACGCTGAGGCCTCTGGCGTCGATCATTGCTTTCAGCGCCCGCGCCTTGTCCAGCGAATAAGGTATGAGGCTTTGGCCGCCAAAGCCCGGATTGACGGACATCAACAGCACCATATCCAGCTGGCCCAATACAAAATCCAGCACGCTGAGCGGCGTGTGCGGGTTCAATGCGACACCGCATTTCTTGCCTGTGGAACGAATCAGCTGGAGCGTTCTGTCCAGATGCACCGTTGCTTCCTCATGAACGGTGATGATATCGGCCCCGGCATTCGCGAAATCCATGATATACCGCTCAGGCGCCTGTACCATCAGATGGACATCGAGTGTCAGTGCTGTCGCTTTTCGCATATCGCGCACCATATAGGAGCCGAACGATATGTTGGGCACGTAAGTGCCGTCCATTACGTCGCAATGGATGTAATCGGCACCGGCGGATTCCAGCAGCTTGACAGCGTCATACATGCGGGTAAAATCGGCGGAGAGCACGGACGGAGCCACTTTAATCATACTTTTTCTCCTTTGCATTCTGCAATTCTTTTAATATTGTCAGGTACCGCTGATAACGGCCCTCGCTTACCAAGCCTTTGGAGACGGCTTCCTTCAAACTGCACTGCGGTTCCTTATCATGCAGACAGCCGATAAAACGGCACTGCTGCGAATACGCGTCCAAATCGTCGCAATAGGCGCAAAGTTCTGTAGGCTGAATGTCACCCGCCTCCAAGAACGAAAAACCGGGCGTATCCACCACTGTGCCTGAAAACCCTTTCAGCACCATCAGTTCCGCATGCCGCGTTGTGTGCTTGCCCCGATCTATTTTTTTTGAAAGTCCTCCGGTTTCCAGCGATAAACCGCTGAACAAAGCGTTCAGCAAAGAGGATTTACCCGTCGCCGATTGACCGGCAAAACAAGTACACCGCCCGGAAAGATGTGCCTTAAGATCTTCCAGCCCTTCGCCTGTGGCCGCTGATACGCATAAAATCGGACAGACATTTCTATATTCCGCTTTGATTTCATCCGTGTAATGGGGTGAAGCAACGTCGCACTTATTGATTACAAGCAGTGGCTCGACGCCAACCCTCTTGGCATAAATTATCAGCTTGTCACTCAGTAGCTTGTCTATAGGCGGTTTCTGCGCCGAAACGACGATGGCTACCATATCGACGTTTGCCACCCGCGGGCGTTTCAGCTCATTCTTTCTGGGCAATATCTCCTCAATAAAGCCGGAACTGTCCATTGAAACAGAAAAGCTGACAAAATCTCCGGGAAGCGGCGTCAATCCTTCGATTCGAAATCGCCCCCGCGCTTTGCATTCGTGCGTTTGCTCACTGTCGTCCAGCACATAATAAAAACCGCCGACACCTTTTAATATGCGGCCTGTCAAAGCTCTTTCCTCATTTGACCTCGATTGTACTGCTGCTGACTTCAACATTGTTCAGCAACACTCGTATCGTCTTCTGCCCTTCAGTCAGGCAGGAAACGTTTAAATCCAGCGGTAGGATGCCGGCGTCCGGCTGCATTTCCTGCACGAAACTGACTCTTCGGCCATCCAGCATATCTTCAACAATGATCCGGAGTATCGATTCCTTTTCGACAACATTGATTGATGCGGAATAGCGGCCTGTGTATTTTTTGTCCGTGAACGCACTGATCCAGAGCGTAACTTCGTTTGTGAATGGGGTTTGTATACCCTGTTCCGGGCTTTGCGAAGTAACAGTCCCCTCCGGCAAATCGCTTTCCTGTTCGTAGACATAGCAGTTTTTAAAGCCGGTGTCATACAGCAGCGGAATTGTCTGACTGAGCATGCTTCCCACCATCTGAGGAACCGCACCGCTGGGCTCACTCTCACCCGATACCACAAGACTGACCGAATCGCCTTCCTTGACTATGCTGTCGGCATCGGGAGACTGTGCTATGACTTGTCCGGCGGCCACATCCGCCACATTCTCATAAGATACGCTGTCAATACTCAGGCCCATCTGCTCAATAAGCGCGGTCGCCTCATCAAGGCTTACATTATTGACGTCCGGCATCAGCAGATCCGATGGACCGCTGGATACGGTCAGCGCGACTGTATCGCCCCGCGAAGCCTGAGTGTCGGCAAGCGGCGTTTGCGAGATGACGACGCCCATCGCAACCGTTTCGCTGGGTTCGAAGGTTGTGGTTACCTGCAACCCCATATCCGCAATTTCTTCTGCTGCGGTATCCATATCCTTTCCGACCGCCTCAGGCACCGGCAGCGTTTCCATCGCTGCCTTGTGAATGGCTTGCGCGCTGAATATTGCCGCCAGTGCAACACCCACGATCAGCACCACCAATACGCATATCTTCCATATCTTAAACTTACGAGTCAGTTGCTTAAGGTTCTCCGTCAGCGCCGGATGCTGGTATGGAAGGTCGATGAACCCGCCGCTCGGATCCACCAGCGCTCTCACCAGATCGTCTCTAAGCGCGTCCATGGAACGGTATCTGTCCCTTTTATTTTTGCTTGTGGCTTTCAGTATGATTTTGTTTATCGAAACGGACAACGCAGAGTTTTTCTGTGCTGGAGCCGTAATCTGTTCGTTGATATGCTTCAATGCCACGGATACAGTCTGTTCACCGGTATAAGGTAGTTCACCAGTTGTCATCTCGTAGAGCATGATGCCAAGAGAATAAATATCTGTCCGTGCATCCACGCTTTCTCCGCGCGCCTGCTCAGGAGAAATATAATAGACGGACCCGATGACTTGGGACTCCGTTTCATGCCGCGCCGAAAGGCTTTTTGCAATGCCAAAATCCGTCACCAATGCTTTGTTGTCCGCATCGATCAATATGTTCTGCGGCTTGATATCGCGGTGAATGATCCCCCGTTTATGAGCCGAAGACAACGCAGAACAGACCTGTATGGCGTATTGTATTGCTTCCTTTTCCTCGATAATTTGGGAATGATCGATCAGCGACTTCAAAGTACGTCCTTCCACGTACTCCATCACCATGTAATAAACGCCTTCATCGCAGCCGATATCGGTAACGCGCACGATATTGTCGTGCTCCAGAGAAAAAGCGGCTGCCGCTTCTTTTTTGAAACGGTTGACATACTCCGTACTGTCAGAAAATTTCTCCTTAAGCACCTTTACCGCCACAAATCTGCCCGTCTTCTTACACAGCGCCTTATAGATGTAAGCCATGCCGCCCGAATCGATACTTTCAGTGATGGTATATCTGCTACCTAGAGTACGTCCTATCATAGCTGGTCACCATCCATTTTCGCGATAAAAACAGTGATATTGTCCGTACCGCCCGAAGAAAGCGACTCCTCGATTAATCTGTCAGCTGCCGCATCTTCATCGCTGAGCAATATGTCACAGATATGTTCATCAGTTACGGCGTTGTTAAGCCCATCGCTGCAGAGAAGAATCACATCACCTTTTTTCAGATCGATTGTCAATACGTCTGTGTCGACATCGCGCTCAGCGCCTATGGCGCGTGTAATGATGTTGCGGTGCGGATGACGAAGCGCTTCTTCTTTCGTGATGTATCCGTTTTCTATCAGCATCTGCACATAAGAATGGTCTTTTGTCAGTTGCTCCAGCTTGCCCGATCTGAACAGATAGGCACGTGAGTCCCCCACATGCCCGATTAAAGCCCGGCGCCCCATTATTATGGCAAGTGTCGCCGTGGAGCCCATACCCTGCAGTTCCTTGTCCTGAAGCGCTCTTTCCCACACGCATTTATTGGCATCAGAAAGCAGCTTTTTAATTGAATCTGTATTGAAATCAGAGATATCAGAGTCTTCAAGAAATTGCACAGCCGTATCGATAACAATCCGGCTTGCTACTTCACCGCCGCTGTGTCCGCCCATTCCGTCGGCAACGACAGCAAACAGACAGCCGTGCTTTTCTGTAGCGAAACAGCTGTCCTCGTTATTCTTCCGGACAAGACCGATATGCGTTCTCAGATAATAAGTCATTTTCCCTCTCGCTTCAGTTTGAGCTGACCGCATGCGCCTTCAATTTCACTTCCAAGAGCACGCCTCATCGTGGCGCTTAATCCTTCTTTCTCCAGAGCGGCCACAAATGCGTAGGCTTCCTTTTCGGCGGGTGGAATAAAATCGCCCACGGCTTCATTGAGCGGTATCACGTTGATATGACAATTGAGACCGCTCAGCAACTGCTTCAGCGCTCTCCTGTCTTCCGCGGTATCGTTGAAACCCCGGATCAGCGTATATTCAATTATAACGCGCCGGCCCGTTTTTTTAAAGTATTCCGCGGCGGCGGCGATGACCTGCTTGACAGTATAAGCCTTGGCCACCGGCATGATGACGCGCCTTTTCTCATCCGTTGCAGCGTGCAGCGATATGCACAGCGTCAGCGGCAGGCCCTCTTCGGCCAGCTTATTCATGCCGGGTACCAGCCCGCAGGTGGACAGCGATACGTGCCGCAGGCCGATGCCGAAATCCGACTGAAGCGAACGGACGAAGGCCAGCACATTGTCCAGATTATCCAGCGGCTCGCCGGAGCCCATCAGCACCACGTTGGAGATGTCGCCATCCTCCTTAGCCGCGATCAGCTGCGCCATCATTTCACCGGGCGTCAGGTTGCGCACCAGCCCGTTCGCGCCCGAAGCGCAGAACGCGCAGCCCATCGCGCAGCCCAGCTGCGTCGAAACGCAAAGCGTCCGCCCGTGGTGGTACTGCATCACGACGCATTCCACCAACCCGCCGCCATGCAGCGCGAGCAACAGCTTGATGGTGCCGTCCTTGGCGACATGCTTTTCGGCCACGCGTGCATAACCTTCGGTGTGAGTGTTTCGCAGCTTTTCGCGTAGCTCCTTGGGAAGGTTGGTCATGTGCTCAAACGGCACACCTTTGATCAGCCAGCTCTTCAGCTGCCTGGCGGCAAACGGCTTTGCCCCCATCTCAGTCAGCAAAGTTTCCAATTCTTTTATGCTTAGGGATAAAAGCTCATTCATCTCTTTGTATCACCGCGATATAAAACCCGTCGGAATCCACGATATGCGGATACAGCGTTTCGGGCTTTCCTTTGTATTGATAGTCGGCGTGATCACGGACAAACGCATCCGTCACGCCTTCGTTTTCTTCCCTGTTAATGGAGCAGGTGGAATAGACCAGCCTGCCACCCGGCTTCACGTAACCGGCGCATGTTTCCAGTATCTCCCGCTGCACCGCGATAAGCGCACCGACGTCCTCCGGCTTGCGCGTATAGCGGATGTCCGGGCTATGCGCCATCAAGCCCGACGCGCTGCACGGCATATCCATCAGCACTACATCGAAGCTGCCGGCCAGAGTCGGCTCAAATACGCGTGCATCGTGCAGTTCGCAGCGGGCGTTAACTCCCAGCCGCTCAAAGTTCTTGCGCATCATGTCCACGCGGTGTTCGTGCACGTCCCATGCAGTGATGTCCAGCTCCCCCGCCACCAGCGCCGCGGCGTAAGCGCTTTTGCCGCCCGGGGCCGCGCAGCAGTCCAGCAGCCGCTCACCCTTTTGGACATTTGCGGCCAGCACCGCCCGCATCGCGCTCTCGGACTGCACGGCAATCCAGCCTTTCCGGTAAAGCGGCATGGCTTCGATGTCCGACAGCCCGGCGACTCGGTATGCGCCGTCCACATGGCCCTTATTGTACTCAAGCCCCAGTTTGATAAGCTCGTCCTCTAACGCCATCGCAGTTGTTTTAAGGCTGTTGACCCGCACAGTTGTGG
>JAEWWC010000249.1 GCA_023396555.1 Bacillota bacterium | reverse complement strand
GGAGGATACCAAGCGCGTTCATTGATGGGGGCACCTTAATTATTTAAGGATTCGGGGGATACAAAAGAAAAATGCGTATTTTCATGAGAATACTGCTGACGCTCTACATTCTGTTCGTCCTGTTCATCGCGGGCGTTACGTTATGCTGCGCATGGGGGCTGATCAGTGTGGATTATCCGGCCTGGTGGCTGGACCAGCTCTACGGCAATACTGCTGTGATATGGATCGTGTCGATTATCGGCGTGGCGGTGGTGATCGTCAGCTTCATGCTGATGTTTTCCGGGATCCGCCGCCGCAAGCCCAAAGCGGCCAATGTGCGGCACACGGACAAAGGCGTCATATCGATCACCGTTACGGCGCTGGAAGATATGTCCATGCGGTTTATCGCGGGGCATGAAGCGGTACGAACCGTCAAGGCGGCGGTCATCGTGCGGGATGCAAAGCTTATCGTCAATGCCAGGCTGGCCGTCGCAGAAGGAACGAATATTCCCGAAGTGCTTCAGGAGCTCCAGTCTGGCTTAAAGGCGCATATCGAGCTGTTGGCGGGTATTGAGGTAAACAAAATTATGCTGCTTGTCGAGAAGACAACGCAGGTTGTAAAGGCGCGTGTCGAATAGTGTCTGATCCGTACAGCTTTTTCAGCTACGTAAAAGAACATAAAGGCGTTTTCATCGGCGTTGGTCTGGGGCTGCTGGTCGGCATACTGATGCTGTCCATCGGCTTTTTCGCGACGCTTTTTCTTGCGCTTTGCGGGGCCATAGGCGCATTTTTTGGAACAAAGAACCGGTTCCGTAAAAAGCTTTTTCAAATTTTGGACAAGATATTACCGGATATATTCAAGTAATCGGAGGATAGATGAGCAGAAGAGCGGCAAGGGATACAGCGCTGCGTTTGTTTTACGAATATGCAGTCACCGGCGAGTTCAATCCCGCAACGATGGACGTCATGCGGGATTGTTTTGATAAGGGCATGAACGACAATGCCTGGGGCTATGTCGGGCGTTTGATTGACCTGTACAAATCGCATATCGATGAAGTAGACGCTGTGATACAGGCGAATTCTAAGAACTGGAACATTTCTCACATGGCAAAGGTGGAGTTGTCGATACTGCGCATCGGCGTTTGTGAGTTGTTCTATTGCGACGACATACACGAGAGCATCACAATCAACGAATGTGTGGAGCTGGGGAAAAAATACGCGACCGATAAATCCGCGCGCTTTATCAACGGCGTGCTGGCCGCAGTGCTGAGCGCTACGCCGGACACCCATGTGCAACCCCAATAGCGCGGCAGTCGCATTTCGAGGTCGCCAAAAAGGGAAGCTTTTGGGGGCAGGGTTTGATACCAGCGCGTACACAACGTCTTTCGCGGTGGTGTCGGGCGGCAGCGTGTTGGTGGACAAGCGGCTGATGCTTCCGGTGGCTCAGGGCTGTCGGGGTCTTCGGCAATCTGAAGCAGTGTTTGCGCACATCAAAAATATGAGTGCGCTTTTTACTGATCTGGACAAGAGCAGCAGTGTTGATGCGGTGGCGTACAGTGAAAAGCCCTGTCCGGCTGAAGAGTCGTACATGCCGGTGTTCTGTGTGGGGGCGTCCCACGCGAAGGCATTCGCGAACGCGCTTGGCGTTGAGCCTATATCGCTGACGCACCAGCACGGGCACCTGTACGCCGCGTTCTTCGGCAACGAGGTATCGGATGGTCGATACGGCGCTATGCATGTCTCCGGCGGTACGCTGGATCTGCTGGACGTGTCGATTGAAGAAGGTATCGTCTCGGGCATCGAGCCGCTCGGCGGTACGCTGGATATCACCTGCGGTCAGCTGATCGACCGCGTGGGCGTGGCGGCGGGGCTGCCTTTTCCGTCGGGAGCGCACATGGAGAAGCTGTACCGTCCCGGAGCAAAGAAGCTTGCGGTGCGCGTGGATGGTCTGCATGCCAACCTCTCCGGCGCGGAGACGCAGGCGCTGCGCCGCATCGAGGCGGGAGAGGACGCTGCGGACGTGTGTAGCGCGGTGTTTGACTGCGTGGCGGATACGCTGTCCCGATTGGTCACGAACGCAGCAGATACATCGAGCTGCGGTCGCATGATACTGTCCGGCGGCGTGATCGCGGGTGCGGTGATACGCGAACGCCTGACGGAAGCTGCGGAGAAAAGGGGCATCCGGCTGATACTGACACAACGTGAATACTGCGGCGACAACGCCTGCGGCCTTGCGCTGGCGGCGGAACGCCTGCATGATAAAGGAGTTTAAGCGTGACAATTATCGATGGAAAAGCCATATCGGCACAGATTCGGGAGGATCTTAAAAAGCAGGTGGAAGACTTGAAGGCGCAGGGCATCACGCCCGGCCTTGCGGTGATACTGGTGGGCGATGATCCCGCGTCGGCGGTATATGTACGCAACAAAGCGCTCGCCTGCGACGAGCTCGGTATGCACTCGGTGGTGCACACGCTGCCCGCCGAAACGTCCAAGGAAGAGCTAATCGCGCTGGTGCATGACTGCAACGAGGACAAGGCGCTGCACGGGATACTCGTCCAGCTGCCGCTGCCGGATCACCTGGACGCGCTGGAGATACTGCGCGAGGTGGACCCGGACAAGGATGTGGATGGCCTGCATGTGGTGACGGCGGGTCGGTTGCTGGTGGGTGAGAAGGGCTTTATTCCCTGCACGCCCAAGGGCGTGATACGGCTGATCAAGAGCACGGGCACCGAAATCAGCGGCAAGCGCGCCGTGGTAGTAGGCCGCAGCAACATGGTCGGGAAGCCGGTCTCGCTGCTGCTGATGAACG
>JAEWWC010000149.1 GCA_023396555.1 Bacillota bacterium | reverse complement strand
CATCCACCGCGTTGTTCACATAGGGCGTCAGGCTCGAATCCCAGCCGGAAATAAGTATGCCGTCCGGCTTTGAGTCAATCACCTGCAGCAGCAGCCGCGCCTGTTCCACCGTATCAAACTGGCTGGGGGCCACCATCTCAACGCTCACCCCATACTCTCTGGCAAACTCCTGCAGGCCTTCGTTATCCGTATGCGTCAACGCCTTGTCGTCGTAAGCGGCAATATAAACGTACCGTTCATCGGCATTCGGCAAAAGACCTATTTGTTTGCTGCTGTTTCCGCCCCAGATAATAACAGCGTTGACGATCAGGGAAACCAGCAGCAGGCAGGCGAGTATGATGATCAGCGTTTTATGCTTCATGGCTGTCCCCCTATATGCCGTCGACATTCGTACTGTCCACTTCTATCAAACCGGTATCGACCTGCGCCGGTATGGTTACCGTTCCGTTGACGTCGTCATGCCCTGTCAAATCTACTGTGCTGTGGTTGAGCTGATACAGCAGCACGCCGCCATAGTATGTGAACAGCTCCCGCTTCTGCCCGATAAGCTTCTGCACCGCGCCGCTCTTCAGTATGGCGATATGGGGCGACGCAATATCCACGCACGTCACCTTCACCTTGCCGACCATATTCATTTCCTCCAGAGCCTGTGAGATGCCCGGGCCGCTGTTGGAGTCAAATCCCGCTATGCCCGCCAGATCCGGATACTTTTCAAGCAGCTCCAGCGTGATTTCTCTGGACAATGCCGGATTGCTCTCGTCGTTGATTTCGTCCAGCACGATGACGTCGTTGTAGTTTTCCATCACGCTGCGGAAGCCGTCGTACGCCTGCTGCATGTTGATGCCGTTAATGCCCATCATGGCCACAATGCCTTTGCCACCGATGAGCCTGACCATCGCCTCCGCCTGTCTGATCCCCACATCGCCAAAGTCGGAGCCGACGAACGCAAGCCTTTTGCTGTCCGGCAGGTCGGCGTCCACGGTGATAGTAGGTATGCCGGCGTCTATCGCCATATCCACATAAGGCGTGAAGCTGAGGTCGGTGCCGCACACCATCAGCCCGTCCGGTTTTTCCGCGATGACATCGAGCAATATCTGTTTCTGTTCCTCCAGATTGTAGGTCTCCGGCGCCGCAATTCTGACCTTGACGCCGTACTCTTCCGCGAACTTTTCGAGCCCCCTGGCATCATGGTTGGTGATCATCGGATCGTCTTTAAACACCGCCACATAAACGTATTCTTCCATCTCAGTATCTTCTGCCGGAGATACCTGTTCGTTCGTGAGCTTTCTCGCGTCGGAAAGATGAGTCAGCGTGAATGCCGCTGAACAGGCCAGCAGCACCGCCAGTGCGGCGACAATTATCTTACTCTTCATCGTACTCACCTTCGTTAGCCGAGCGGTACTGTGCAGGCGTCATGCCCACGTGCTTTGTAAACGCCTTGGAAAAATAGGCGCGATCGTTATAGCCGATCAATTCAGCGACACGCGATATCGAAAAGGATGTGTTCTCAAGCAGGTTTTTTGCGTTGTTGATGCGCACCTCGCACAGATACTGCTTAAAGTTCTTCTTTGTCTCCTGAAGGAACAGCTGGCTCAAGTAACTGGTATTGATGAAGTATTCGTCCGCGATGTCGTTGAGCTTGATATCGCTGAAATACTTCTCCTCGATCAGCGTTACTATCTTTTTGATGATGTTGTGGCCTGTCTCCGCTTCACTCAGCCGGACAGCTTCGCATACCTGCAGAGCACGCGCCAGCAGCAGCTCAACAAAATCGCCGTAGGTTACGCAGTCGGAGAAAAAGCGATCGATGCTCTTGTTGGTGAGGTCGGAATGGTCATACTGCTTGAGCTCTTTGAGCACATTGATCAGCACCAGCAACAGCTCGATAGCGACAGCCTCTGCCTTGGCTCTGATGATCTTCCGCTCAGCCATGTCTGCGAACGCGCCCTTTATGACCGACTTGGCCGAGGCGTGGTCGCCGGATTTCAGAGAAGACTCCAGCAGCTTTTTGACGTTTCCCGGCAACATATATTCGTTGTCCCTGATCCGCTGGTAATGCTCAACCGTCAGCAACGTTCCTATCTCATAAACGATCCACTGGTCGCATACCTCCTGAGCTTCCTTGTACGCACCCGACACCTGCTGCAGGCCATGAACCGTACCGCTGAGCCCTGCCCGGATGCTGATGTCCAGCCACTCGCACACGCTCTTAACAGCCCGTTGTATCTGCTTTTCCGCCGTCTGGCCGTCAGCTCCATAAATTAAGCCCATAAAGGTACAGGTATTCAGCTCCGTCTGAAACGTCAGACAGCCGGTTTCTGCCATCATCGTTTCTTCAAAAACATTGGAAGCGGCAAAGGTCGCAAGGCTCTGATTGGCCATCGAGAACATATCCCCGATATCCGTGATCTGAACCATGCAAACGGCGAAGTCCGCCTGATCCGGTATTCCGTAAGCGTCCAGCTCCTCCTTATTCACCGGAGCGCCTTTCACCAGGTCCGCCAGCAGCCTGTATTTGCGCTGTGTCTCGTTGCCCGCAGCCTGTTCCCTGAGATTGTCAATGTAATCGTGATGCTCTTTTCTCGTCTCTATTTTATCGATCAGGCGATCGACGATGCTTTTGAACTCGCTGTTCTCCACCGGCTTGAGCAGATAGTCGCACACACCCAGTTTGAGCGCTTTCTGCGCGTATGAAAAATCCTGATAGCCGCTGATGATAATGAACTGCGCCTCCGGCAGCAAACTTAAGGTGCCTTCTATAAACTGCAGGCCGTCCAGCTTGGGCATCTTAATATCCGTGATAATCACATCGGGGCGCAGTTCCTCCGCTTTAAGCAAAGCCTCTTCGCCATCGGCGGCTTCACCCACCACTTCGGCGTTCTGTATCAGCCTGTTTATTTTATTGCGTATGCCGCGGCGAATGATCTCTTCATCATCGACTATCAGAAATTTGATCATCGACTTTCCTCGCTTTCCGATTGCACATAAAGCCTTGCGGGCAGAACAAGCGTGACCTTTGTCCCTTTATGTTTTTTGCTCTGGATAGACATCCCGTACTTGTCGCTGTGGTACAGCCTGATTCTGTCGTTCACATTTTTCAGTGCGATCCCGCCGGTACGCTTCGGCCTCTCCTCTTCCGTGTCCTGATACAGGCTGTTCTGCAGCTTTGCCAGTTCCTCGGGCGTCATGCCAATGCCGTCGTCTTCCACCGTCAGTATCAGGTTGTCTTTCTCACGCTGAGCGGCCACTTTAATCAGACAGCCTTTACCGTTCTTTTCGATGCCGTGAATGATGGCGTTTTCGACCAGCGGCTGCAATATCAGCTTGATGATCTCAAACTTTAGCAGCGCGTCGTCTATTTGATATTCCACGTTGAGCTTGTCACCCAGCCGCAAGCGCTGGATGAAAACATAGTTCTGGACATGGATGATTTCCTTTTCCAGCGGCACCAGCTCTTTGCCCTTGCTGATGCTGTACCTGAATATTCTGGCCAGCGCCTGGCACGCGCCGGATATCTCGTCGGCTCCTTTTTCTTCCGCCATAATGTCCATGATCTGGAGCGTATTGTACAAAAAATGCGGATTTATCTGCGCCTGCAGCGCGCTCAACTCCGCCTCCTTGCGTACGATCTCCGTCTGATAGACGCGCTGTATCAATTGCTTTATCTGAGTCAGCATCTTGTTGAAGCTCAGGCTCAGTTCGCCGATCTCGTCCTTGCTTTTAACCTTGATCTGCGTATCGAAGTCTCCGGACTCCACCAGCTTCATTTTGCTTTTAAGCAGGGAAATAGGCTCGGTCAGCGTATTGCTCATCAGTATGGCGATGACGATGGCAGATATCATGCACAGCGCAATGGTAAATATCAGCGCGAGCTCAAAGCTGTTGATTCTTGAATAGAGTATGTCGGACGGCATCACGCTGAGCACTGTCCACCTGGTGTTTGCGGACGTATCGAAATTGATGATCTCCTCGCCGCCTGCGCTTTTGTTGGACAAATACCCCTGCCCCTTCTCCAGCATTTCGCTGATATAATTCGTGCGGTACTGTGTTGTGATGTATTCGGGCAGCGTATGATAGATGACTGTCTTGTTGTTGTCAATGATAATCAGCTGGCTGAGCTCGTCTGGCGATATGCTTTGAAGCAGCGTATCAAATACGCTGATATCGATCTCAAACATCAGGTATCCTATGTTCTTCTGCGTTTCCAGGTCGTTGATTTCGCTGATATAGCTGAACACCTTTTTGCTCTTGCCTTCACCAATCACATCCATCTGCGAATGCGTGGGAATGATGAGGCTCCGCTTGCCCAGCTGCTTCATCTTCTCGAACCAGTTCTG
>JAEWWC010000140.1 GCA_023396555.1 Bacillota bacterium | reverse complement strand
GCACGCCACCGTCCGAAATCAGGCCGTAAGTGTGCAGCTTGGTGCCGAGCTTTTTAACGTTGTCGATGGCGGCAAGGAATTCTTCCTTCTTGAAAAAGCCGCCGTCCTCGATGTCCTTGGTAATGCGGGTCAGCTCCTGATAGACGATGCGGCCAGCACCGATGTTGAGATGCCCCACTTCGGAGTTACCCATCTGTCCGCGCGGTAGGCCGACGTCCATGCCGGACGCGCCGATGGTGGTGCTCGGGTATTCCTTTTCAAGCGCAGAAATGTTGGGGACTCCGGCGACCGCGATGGCGTTGCCGCCGTCTTCCACGCCCTGACCGAAGCCGTCCAGTATCATCAGTGCTGTCAGTTTCTTTGCCATATCAACCTCTGTCTTTAGTATTTCACGATGCCGGCGAAATCCTCGGCCTTGAGCGCCGCACCACCGATCAGGCCGCCGTCTATCTCCGATTTAGCCATCAGCTCAGACGCATTGGAGGGCTTCATGCTGCCGCCGTACTGTATGCGGATGGCTTTAGCCGTGCCGCCGCCAAACACCTGCTTCACTGCGTCGCGAATAGCGCTGATGGTTTCGTTGGCGTCTTCGGCCGTGGCAGTCTTGCCGGTGCCGATAGCCCAGATGGGTTCATACGCAATCACGATGCCCGCGGCTTCCTCTTCGGACAGGCCGAGCAGCGCGAGCTTGGTCTGCTTGCAGACGATCTCGGCAGTAATGCCGCTTTCGCGCTCTTCCAGCGTCTCGCCTACACACACGATAGGTTTGATGCCCGCCTTCAGCGCCGCCTTCACCTTTTTGTTCACTCCCTCGTCCGTCTCACCGAAGTACTGGCGGCGTTCGGAATGGCCCAGTATCACGTATTCCACGCCCAGCGCCAGCAGCATGCTGGGGGAAATCTCACCGGTGTAAGCGCCGCTCTCCTCAAAGTGCATGTTCTGCGCACCCAGCTTAATGTTGGAACCGGCCAGCGCTTCTTTAGCGGCGGCGAGGTCCACAAACGGCGGACATACCACGACATCCACCTTATCCACATCAGCCACGAGCGGAATCAAGTCCTTGATCAGCGAAACTGTCTCGCCGGGGTTTTTGTTCATCTTCCAGTTTCCCGCAATGATCGGTTTTCTCATTATGTAACCTCCCAAATTATTTATAATTTCTTAGTTTATCCTAATGTCCCAAGTGTTTTTCTAAAGCCTTGCAAAAAAGGCTGCCCGAAAAAGAGCAGCCTTCCAATGACTCAAGAACGGAGCGCTGTTCCCCTTACTTATCCTGGAGCGCCACGATGCCCGGCAGTTCAATGCCTTCGAGATACTCAAGGCTTGCGCCGCCGCCTGTGGATATGTGCGTCATCGCGTCCGCAAAACCCAGCTGTTTCACCGCCGCTGCGCTATCGCCGCCACCGATGATTGTGACCGCTTCGGAATCCGCCATCGCCTTGGCGATCGCCTTGGTTCCTTCCGCGAACGGCGCCATCTCGAACACGCCCATCGGTCCGTTCCAGATCACCGTTTTGGCGGTGCGGATCTTGTCGGTGTACAGCATCTTGGTCGCCGGCCCGATATCGAGGCCCAGCCAGCCTTCCGGCATGTGCTCGGACGGCACCACGTCCGTCTTCGCGTTCACGTCGAATTTATCCGCCACGATGGAGTCCACAGGCAGCATTATGTCCACACCCTTGGCCTTCGCTTTTTTAAGCAGATCCAAGGCGAGCTCCAGACGTTCGTTGTCCACCAGCGACGCCCCCACTTCCATCCCTTCAGCCTTCAGGAATGTATAGGCCATGCCACCGCCGATGATGATCGCGTCCACTTTTTTGATCAGGTTGTCGATAACGCCGATTTTATCCGAAACCTTCGCGCCGCCCAATATCGCTACAAACGGACGGACCGGGTTTTCCAAAGCGCCGCCCAGCACATCCAGTTCCTTGCCGATCAGGAATCCGGCCACTGCCGGTATGTAACTGGCAACGCCCACTGTGGAAGCGTGCGCCCGGTGCGCGGTGCCAAAAGCGTCGTTCACAAATATATCCGCAAAAGAAGCCAGTTTTTTGGAGAATTCGGGGTCGTTAGCGGTCTCTTCCTTGTGGAAGCGCACATTTTCAAGCAGCACGATGTCGCCGTCCTGCATGCCGGCCACGGCAGCCTGAGCGCTCTCGCCGATAACATCAGACGCAAACGTGACCTTCTTGCCGATCAGCTTCTCCAACCTCTCCGCCACCGGCTGCAGTGAAAATTCGGGCTTGAACTCACCCTTCGGTCGGCCCAAATGCGAGCACAGAATAACCTTGGCATTCTGGCCGACAAGATATTCGATCGTCGGCAAAGCTGCCACGATTCTTTTATCATCCGTCACTTCTTTCTTATCATTGAGCGGTACATTGAAATCGACCCGGACCAATACCTTTTTCCCGGCGACTTCGATATCTTTCACTGTCTTTTTGTTCATAAGTGGCTCCTTTGTAATAAACGATCAAGCATAAATTTCATCCATCATTCTATTCGAAAGGTAAAAAAAAAGCAAGAAAAAAATCCGTTGCTAGTCGTAATGAGTTGCCGTTTCCACATATTGTCCACACCGGCTTTTTCAATAAAACCTTTATCAACTCATGCCTTCAAATCCACGCTGGCGAAGCGCTTCATAAAGCACGATGCTCACGGAGTTAGACAGGTTCAGCGAGCGCAGCCCCGGCTTCATCGGTATGCGTATCGCCTGCCCAATATCAGAGAATACGAGGTCTTCCGGCAAGCCCTTGGTCTCCTTGCCAAACAGCAGGTAACAACCATCCTCAAACGCCGTTTCATGGTAGCTCTGTTTGGCCTTGGTGGAGCAAAAGTAAAACTTTCCTACCGCATTGGCAGCAAAAAATTCATCCAGATTTTTATACACCTGCACACCTAGATGCGGCCAGTAGTCCAGACCGGCACGCTTGAGTTGCTTATCGGATATCGAGAAGCCGAGCGGCTCCACCAGATGAAGGCGGGCTCCCGTCACGGCGCAAGTGCGCGCGATATTGCCGGTATTGGCCGGAATCTCCGGCTCCACCAGCACAATATGAAAAGACATCCCCATTCCTCCACTCAAAACATGTTCCGCATGATTATATATAATCTTACGCGCTGTTTCAACCGAGGAATGCAAGATGTCGCTGGTAAATACCGATAGTCAGAAAAATTCAGCTAAATCAATTGAACGCCGGAGGAAACACTTTTACCATTTCTCCTCCATGCAGCACAGAATCGATGCTGCATTTCTTGCCGTCCACAACAATGATACCCGCCATGTCCACAGGAAACTTTACCTGTTTTAAAACATCGACAACCTTCTTGTCATCGTTTATTTCGCACTGCACGACCTGCTTGGCTAGAAATCTGTCAAGTCCGCTTTTGAGTTTAAGTGTCACCGTCATATCTGTCTCCTATGCTGCTTTCGTTTTATACCCGTATGGCATAGTATAAATCCAGAAATAATTTTCATCCGTTCTGAAACAATAATGTTCTCATTTTATCGTGATAATTATTGTATTGTAAAGCGATATTTCCAGCATATATGTTAAGTTTTTATTACAATATACTGCATATATGAATTATTATATTCACTCCCGGTACAAGACGCGCAGGATATACTGATACCGCTGTCTTAACATTTCCATTTGAGAATGATTGGTCATTTTAAAGATTATATATAAATGAAGGGTTTACAAACTGAAAGACTTACTTTTATAAGTATTGGCATTGGCAAACGAAGTCTTTTATAATATAATTCAAAAGATAAAGGCGATTAGTAAATTTATACATCTCGGGATGGGAGTCAATATGACTAAAGGGCAAAGAAGTTTCGTGAAAGGCGCGGCCATTTTGGGCATTGCCGGACTGTTCGTTAAGATAATCGGCGCCATATTCCGCATACCTTTGAGCAACATTATTGGTACCGAAGGTATGGCCAGCTATCAGGTGGCCTATCCTATCTATGCGGCGCTGGTTGTCATTTCCACCGCCGGCCTGCCCACCGCGATATCCCGCATGGTCTCTGAGCGCGTGTCCGTAGGCGACTACCGCGGCGCACACAAAGTATTTATGACCGCGTTCAAGGTGCTGCTGCTCATCGGCATACTCTCCACTGTCGTCATGCTGGCTGTGGCTGGGCCGGTGGCAAACGCAGCTAAAATTCCAGAGGCCAAACTATCGTTGATGATGATTGCGCCTGCGCTGCTGTTTGTTTCGGTGCTTTCCGCTTATCGCGGTTACTTCCAAGGCCTTCAGCTGATGATGCCCACGGCGATGACCCAGATCGTGGAGCAGTTGATCAAGTTAGCTGCGGGGCTTTATTTTGCATCGCTATGGTGGACGCCTCAAGCACCCCATATGGGCGCGGCAGGTGCGCTGCTGGGTGTGTCGTTGTCTGAAGTTGTCGCTCTGCTGCTGATCATCATACTTTATAACCGTAAAAAACACGATATCAAAGAAAAGCGGCGCATGCTGCCCAACACCGAGTATCAGGCTAAACGCTCAATACTTGGGGATCTTGCCGTTATCGCATTGCCTATCGCGCTGGGCGGTTGCATCATGCCGCTGGTGGGCGCCGCCGATACGTTTATTATCACCAACCAGATGGCGGGTATGGACTACTCCGCCTATAACCCGCTTACACCCAAGGCCAATTATGGCGTACTGACCGGGTTAGTCAATCCGCTCATTAATATGCCCGCTGTGCTGTCGCTTGCGCTGTGCATGAGCCTTGTTCCCGCGATATCCGAAGCCCGCGCGCTGAAAAACCAGGCGATGGTCAGCGCGCGCTCTGCAATGGGTTTCAAGCTGGGGCTGCTCATAGGACTGCCCTGCGCTGTTGGCATGTATCTGCTCGCCGAACCTATCATCCGGCTTCTTTACGCCTCCGATAAAATTACCCCGGCGGAAATCGCCGTGGGCGGAGAACTGCTGCGCATACTCGCCATCGGCGTATTGTTCCTCACCATGCTGCAGACAATGACGGGTATACTGCAGGGTTCGGGACACCAGTTTGTGCCACTCATTAACCTGGGCGTCGGCGCAACCGTTAAGGTGGTGCTGAGCCTTGTATTAATTCGCATCCCCTCCCTCAACATCAACGGCGCCGCCATCGGCACCGCTGCCTGTTACGGCATCGCCGCAGTACTGAACGTGATCTCCGTCGCGCGGCTCACCAGACCGGACATACGCTTCTTCTCCGGCTTTATAATGCCTCTGGTGTCCACCGCGGCAATGGGATTGGTGACGTATGAGCTGTATAAGGTTATGTCCGCCAGCCACGGCAACACGTCATCGGTGCTGGTGTCCATAGTGGCCGCTGTGCTCGTCTACGTCGTGATGCTGTTCATCACCGGCTCACTCAGAAAACCGGATATGGAATACATTCCGGGTGGCGGCCGAATGACAAAGCTGATGAATAAACTCGGATTCTGGAGACAGTAACATGCATATCACCATTGCCGGGATGAGCCCGGACGGATACATCAACGAAAATGTTTTAGCTTCCGCGCACAACGCAGATACTATCGTACTTCAGACAACGCGCGCGGGCAATGTCCGGTATGGCTTTGAATTTCAGACTCTGGATCATATCTACGATGAATCGGACGATTTTGAAACATTGACGGACAGTGCCTGTCAGTTCCTGATGCACGACGGATTGTTGTTCGTGACGCTGGGAGACTTCTGCCACAACCGCATCGCTGCCGCACTGGTGCGGCGCGTACTGGACGCGGGCGGGCATGTCAGCGCAATTCCCTACGGAGACCCTGCCCTGAGCGCAGCATTTTGCGCTGGTCTAATCGACGGCACTTCGGGTATGTGCTTTCATTCGGCGTCCTCCTTCACCCGCATCAGCGATACCAGCCTGACGCTGGTGATCAACGAGATTGACAGCCGCTTTATGGCTTCCGACCTGAAACTGAGGCTGTCCGGAAGCTATGGAGATGAATATCCGGCATTCCTTGTGGATACGCGCAGTGGAAAAGGCGAAAACATTTTGCTCTGTCAGCTTGACGCCGCGCCTTCCTACGGTTATTATACTAGCGTGGTAATCGTTCCCTGTTGCCTGACGCACAAAGAACGATTCCTGTTCTCGGATCTGTTGGATGTGATGGCGAAGCTTCGATCGCGCAGCGGCTGCCCGTGGGACAAGGCCCAGACGCACACCAGCCTGAAACGGTATCTGATCGAAGAAGGCTATGAGGTGCTGGAAGCGATCGACGACGAGGACATGGACGCGTTGTATGACGAGTTAGGCGATGTGCTGCTGCAGGTGGTGTTCCACGCCCGCATCGGGGAGCAGCAGGGCGAGTTCGATATCACCGATGTCACTACGGCGATTTGCCGTAAAATGATATCCCGGCATACACACATATTCGGCGACGCCGTGGCAAATACGCCGCAGGATGTGGTGAACAACTGGGAGCAGATCAAGAAGAACGAACGCGGACAGCAGTCTCAGACGGATGTGCTGAATAGCGTGCCCAAGAGCATGCCGGCTCTGATGAGAAGCGGCAAGGTGCAGCACAAGGCGGCGCATGTCGGGTTCGACTTCCCTGATGTGTCCCAGGCATTGGACAAGCTTCACGAGGAAATGGCCGAAGTGATGGCCGAAACCGAACAGGATGCTCTGTCCGAGGAATGCGGCGATATGCTGTTTGCAGCCGTTAACGTAGTGCGTATGCTGGGCGTGGAGCCGGAAACGGCGCTGCAAAAAGCGACTGATAAGTTTATTTCCCGGTTCGCGCTGGTTGAAAAGCTGGCGGCAGAACGGAATGTCGACATGCAGCAATGCGGTATTCAAATGCTTGACTCCCTCTGGGATGAAGCAAAGACCGTTTTAAACAGGGCAAAATAACACTGGGTAACAGTTTGAGAGGGCCAAAAGTTTTTTCCGCCCGTCAAACTCAAATATAAAATTCAGGAGGAAACATTAAATGAACAAAACAGAATTAGTGGCAGCAGTTGCCGAAAAAGCCCAACTCTCCAAGAAGGACACCGATGCAGCCCTCGCTGCGCTGGTTGATGTAATCGGAAGCTCGCTGGCTGGCGGCGACAAGGTTCAGTGGACCGGCTTTGGTTCGTTCGAGCTTCGTCAGAGAGCGGCCAGAAAAGGCGTCAACCCGGCGACCGGCGCTCAGATCGACATCCCCGCTTCGAGCGCTCCGGCTTTCAAACCCGGCAAGGCGTTCAAGGACATCGTCAGCAAATAAGGCTATTGCCTGCTGAAAGTTCATATCAGATCGTTAAAAACGCAATAGGAAGAGCGCGGTGTATATCGCGCTCTTTTAATGTTTTCGAGCCGATATTCTGTTCTTTGCGCAACTTGTGCTGTTCACACAAGTTTAACATTGCGCCTTACGGTTTCATGATATATTCTATAAAGTGAGGTAATAGCCTTAATGATAAATGTTTAATGATTGCCAAGGAGTATCAGGGATTTGAAGAAGCGCTCTAAATCCTCCGGAGGATTGAAGATATTAGCGCAGTACATACTGCTTATTCTTTATCATGTCACATTCGGCCTTTTTGTTAGGCTTCGATATAATCTTCACCGCACCGATCTGTCCCCCATTCCCCGTAAAGGCCCTTTTTTTCTCCTCGGGAACCATACCAACAATTTTGACGGACTCTTTCTTCAGTGCCTGTTTTTTCGCCCCATTCGGTTTGTAGTGACAGATGGCATGTTCAGAAAGAAGGCACTCGCCCGCCTGCTTAAACTTGTTGAGTATATCCCCAAGCGCAAATCCGTCAGCGACGTGGCTGCGATACGCCAGATCATCGATCTGGTCAAAAAGGGCGGTATCGTGGGCATATTTCCTGAAGGCGGCCGCAATTGGGACGGTTTGACCGGCCCCATTACCCCAGCAACGTTTCGGCTTATCGAGATGCTGAAAATCCCCGTCGTCACAGCAAATATCCGCGGCGGCTACCTGTCGGAACCGCGTTGGGCTGACAATAAGCGGCGCGGTCGCGTCGAGGTGCACCTTCAAACTATCATAGAGGCAGGAAGCGGCCTCAGCGCGGCTGAGATAGAACAAAAATTACTGGCCGCGCTGGCACACAACGAATACGACTGGCAGACTGAAGTCCATATACCTTTTCGGGGGCGCGGGTTTTGCAAAGGCGTGGAACGGCTGATGTTCATCTGCCCTGTATGTAGCTCGATGGGTACGGTCATGTCCTCCAATAAGGACGCGTGGTGTACGTCCTGCAAATCGCGGTTTACACTCGATGTCTACGGCTTTTTGCATACGGAAAGCGGGGCCCTCCCTGCAGACAGACTGGATGTCATCAACAGTTGGCAGATAAGCCAGCTTGAATCGATGTTTGATTCTCATCCGCAGGCCCACCGTTTTTTGACTGACGAAGGCGGCATACTTCTGTGCTCCAAAAAGCGCGAAGATCCTTTCAAGCACATTGACGGCGGCAAGGCGATACTGACGCGCGACCAGATCATCATCGGCCGGTATGGCTTTGTTCTGGCGGAAATGTCCGGCATCAACGTCTATTTCAAGAGCCATCTGGAATTCAAGTATCAATCCGTCGATTATCGGATAGGCTTTGAAAGTCCGCACGTATCAGCGTACAAATGGCAGTGCGCCGTGGAAATTGCAAAGAGAAGGATACAAGCAGAAGAATGAACGGACAATCGCAAAAGTACGACACGGCAACTAAACACAAGATACCCTTCGGCGTCAAGCTGGGTTACGGTATCGGGACTCTTGGATACGCGATACCTTTCCAGCTGCTATCCGGCTTCTTTCTGTTTTACTGTACGGAGCTGCTGGGCATTTCGGGCGCCCTGGCCGGTACGGTTATCTCGGCAAGCACCATTTGGGACGCCGTGACGGACCCGGTAATGGGGTATATCTCCGACCACACCAACCGCAAGATTTTATTCGGACGACGGTTGTTCTACATTCTCATCGGCTCGATAGGTTTTGCGGTGGTGAACTTCCTGATCTGGAGGGTGGACCCGCAGCTGCGCGGCGGCGATGCGGGTACTGTCAAGGTCATTTGGGTAGCGGCTTTGCTGATATTCTTTAAGACATTTTCAACGGTATATACCACGCCGTATATGGCTCTCGGCGCGGAGCTTTCCAGCGATTACAACGAGCGCACCGCGGTGCAGTCGTATCGTACAGCGTTTTTCTTCCTCGGTTTTATATTCCCGTCGGTCATCGCAATGGCCACGTTCTTCCGCCCCACAGCACAATATATGAACGGCCAGATGAACCCTTCCGCATATGCAAATATGGGCCTTGTTTCATCCATCATTGTTCTGGTCTGCGCCGCCGCGTGCCTGATACTCACATTCAAACATCGCTGCATTTACTCGATACCTAAGGTGAAACGTAATCCGATTATCGGAATGTTCAAAGAGATACTCGAGGCGCTCAAACTTTC
Source organism: Bacillota bacterium (assembly GCA_023396555.1). GTDB lineage: Bacteria > Bacillota > Clostridia > Christensenellales > SZUA-584 > SZUA-584. The sequence continues at coordinate 25,410 of JAEWWC010000140.1, read as the reverse complement.
GGACTTCCGCAACGTCAGTCTGGCGCTGCTTTTCATCAATATGGCGATGGCGATCGTCGTCGCGGTGGGGATGCATGTATTCACTTTTACATTTGGTTTTGAAAACCGCCAGATAGCGCTGGTGTTCGGTGCTCTTTTTGCAACGGCGCTGCTGGCCCAGCCCGTCTGGGTCGCTATCGCCAACAGGCTGGATAAACGGCGGGCGCTCATCATCTGCCTGTATGCCAACATTGCCGTTTCCTCGCTGTTTTTCGTCTATGTATTTGCACATGAATGGGTAACGGCCCATTATCTCGTCATACTGCCGGCTGCCATGCTGATGGGCTTCTCCATGGGCGGAAGTGTATCGCTGCCCTACTCGATGGTATCCGACACCATCGACAAGGATGCTTATGATTCGGGCACGCGTAAGGAAGGCATTTTCTATGGATGCGCCACATTCTTGTACAAGGTTTCTCAGTCTGCGGCACTGTTTGTGATTGGCGTGCTGCTGGACTTGATCGGTTTTAAATCCTCCGCAGTTCAGACACCCGAGAGCATTCTAGGCTACGAAGCAGCTGCAGCGCAGCCCGCAAATGTATATCTTAAACTTGGGCTCATCCTCCCAATAGGATTTCTAGTCTGCTTCTCTCTCGCTCTGTTGTTTGCCAGAAAGTATAAGCTGGACCGCGAAACGGTCATCAAATACCAGACGGCACTGCAAGGCCACCAGAAATAAACCCCAGATACAGCTTAAGGTAACCTTCCAGATTGTCGCTGTCGCTCACAACGATGCATCCGGCGTTCGAGGCCTTCATAAACTCGGCACACAGCATCGCTCCAAACACAATGACGTCTGCCTTTTTCTCCTCCAGTCCGATGAGCCTCTTTCGCTCTTCCTTCGTCCTGCTCATCAGCATGCTTTCGATGGCTATTACCGTCTCGAGGCTGAGTACATGCCTATGTACGCGCACCGAGTCGTATTCAGCCAGCTTCAGGTCGATCGCCGCCATCGCCGTGGCCGTACCACCAATCGCGGTATATTCAAAACTGTCCGCCGGAGGTATGTTTTCAAGCACGCTACGTATATAATTCCGGGCACCGTTAAACGCTTTGGGATCGGCATCGTCTGCTGACGGGAACATCTGCAACAGCCGCACAGTCCCTATCTGAAAGCTGCGCTGATACATAGGCGCCTGCATCGTACCCGTCATCACCTCGGTGCTGCCGCCGCCAATATCGAACATGCCGCCAAAACCGTCTATGCAGCCGGCGAAGCCCAGCTGCGCTTCCCTGTCACCCGATATAATGTCGATATCAACGCCGCATTCGCGCCGGATATAAGCGGTGAATTCACGGCTGTTCTCGGCATCGCGCACGGCGCTGGTCGCAAAACACAGGAATTGTTCCGCCTCTTGCTCTTTGCTGATATCCAAGAATTCCAGCAATGCCTGACGCGTGCGTTCCATGGCCGCGGGTACGATGATACGCCGATCCACCATTCCCTCGCCCACCCTGATCAGCTTCAGCGTTTTATAGTCCGCGATGATAGTCCCATTTTTAACATGGGCTATCATCAGTCTAGCCGAGTTTGTCCCAATATCCACTACCGCATATTTCATTGAAGTCCTCCGTACATGATGTCCGCAAAAGATTATAGCATAATGCAGATTAATATACTGCTACTTTTGTTAAGGAAACAAAAAAAGCGCCTGCGCGCTTTATTGTTTTCAGTCACCGTTCTCCTGACTTGTATCAAATATCAGCTCATCCTCGTACACAAGACCGAATTTTTCACGGGCTTCATTTTCCACGTAATCCTTGGTATTCATGTATTCGGACTTATGCTGAAGCCGGCTGAGATCGATCTGCATCTGGTCATACTGCTGCGTCAGAGATTGCTGTTCCTCCATCAGCTTTCCAATATTGGCTTGCTGCGAAAATATCACAAAGCCCGTGTAGGCCAAAAAGCAGGCCAACAGCAAAAGCTTGAACCTCAACTTGATTGTTCTCTTTTTCATGACCCCTCACATTGTCCCGCATGAACGCACTGCGTTTTGTGGATACCGCGGCTTATATATGTTTACGCCGCTTATTGACCCAATAACTGATACCAATGATTATCTTACTTCGACAACAGATGGTTCGTCTCCTGCATACTTCCAATTATTTCTCAATCTTTTTTTGAGAATCTGAATCTTTTCGACGCCGTCTGATCTTTTTAGCAATAAAACCGAAAAATACGGAAAGCCCCGCCATATAAAGCGCAAACCCCAATGCAAAGCCTACAAACGTGAACAGCCGGAGCTCTCCCTCGTTCGCGAGATACATGATCCCTAGTACGATAAGACCCAGCGTAACGATAAACAGCACATCAAGCAGCACGGTCAGCCAGCGGCCTCTCTTGACAATCCTGCGAATAAAACGATAGATGTCATATGTGAAACCCGCCACCAAACCGCCATACAGTGTGATTATGAAAATATAGATCTGCGGCGCCGTTGTTTCCATGCCTGCGCCCCTTACTTGAACACCCTCGAGAATACGCCGCGCTTGGCTCGTTCTTCTTCATGATCGGCGTAATCGATGCTCTGGACCTTTCCATCCACCACCAGCTGTCCGTCCTCCAGGTTCAGCTTGCTGATGTGCAGGTCTTCGCCCGTAATGGTGATAAAGCCATGATTGGTGAGCAGTATGACTTCATTCTCATTAAAGCTGTCAACATCCTCCACAGCAGTCACCACCACTTTTGAGCGTGAATCGATGACGATCTTGTGCGGCGCTTTGTTGACTGGCCTTTCGATTGGTTCCTCAATATACATGACAAAAGCTCCTTTTTTCTAAAGTGCACAATAGAATATATGCACGGGCCAAGCCATGTATACTTGTTATATTATTTGATCAGCATGTAGGGTTTAAAGCGTTTGTCGGGAAGTGAATACGGGCGCCCGCAGCGCACATCGTGAAGCCGTCCATCCAGCGTGATGGCGGATGCCGGACAGAACGCGTAACAACGCAAACACTGCGCACAGCTGCCCTGAAAATGCGGCATATCCTGAAACTTGATGTTGCCTGCCGGACAAAGTTCAGCGCAAACACCACAATGCGTGCAGCGCGCCTCGTCCACGCCCATACGGTTTCTCCGGCGCTCCCGGCCCACCATGTAAGGAAGGCGCTGAATCGCCCCCAACCAGCCCAGACCCCGTCCCCTAACCGCTACCTTTCCCCCCAGCAGCTCATTCACATAAGCGTCAACTCTTTTTTCACAGCCCGCGAGTATGCGCTGTATTGTCTTTTCGTTGGTCTGCGTCTTATTGCCCTTGGAAATGTAGAGATGGAACGGCATCGTGAAATGTGCTGCGCTGTCGATATCAAGGCCTTTTTCTTTGAAGCGGCGGCGAGAGATGATTGCGCCATCCGCGGTGAAGCCGGACGTCGTGCAGAACACATGGATATGCTTGCCTTTCTCCACGGCGTACAGGTTTTCGATGAATGATTTGACCGGCGCGGGCAGATCGTGTTCGTAAACGGGCCAGCCGAACAATACAAGATCGGCGGATCTGATCCACCAGTCCGCCTTTTTGCTGTCTACGCTGTCCGTCGATACGATGTCCGCGTTAATGCCGCGGGCGTCCAGTTGCTTTTTGATCCTATCTGCCACCCACCATGTGTTGCCCGTACCGCTGAAGAAGAATAAGACAGCCCGGTACATGTCAAGACACCGCGAGGTATGCGTTGATGAAAGCGTCTATCTCGCCGTCCATCACCGCCGCCACATTGCCTGTCTCTTCGCTCGTCCTATGATCTTTCACCAGGCTGTAAGGGTGGAACACGTAGGAGCGTATCTGGCTGCCCCATTCGATTTTTTTCATCTCGCCCTTTATCTCCTGTATCTCGAGCATTCTCTCGCTCTCACGTTTTTCGATGAGCTTGGACTTCAGCATGCGCATCGCCGTCTCGCGGTTTTGTATCTGCGAGCGCTCGTTCTGGCACTGTACCACGATGCCGGTGGGCAGATGCGTGATGCGTATCGCGGACTCCGTCTTGTTGACATGCTGCCCGCCCGCGCCGGACGACCGGTAGGTGTCTACCCGAAGATCGTCGCTGTCGATTTCGATGTCGGCATCGTCATCTTCCAGATCAGGCATCACGTCCAGCGATGCGAACGACGTGTGCCGACGGGCCGACGAATCGAATGGCGATATGCGTACCAGTCGGTGCACGCCCTTCTCCGCCTTCAGATAGCCATAGGCGTTAAGCCCGATCACCTCAAACGTGACGCTCTTGACGCCCGCCTCGTCGCCCGCGAGGAAGTCCAGAACCTTGACTGTGTACTTCTTGCGCTCGCACCAGCGCGTGTACATGCGGTAGAGCATCTCCACCCAGTCCTGTGCCTCGGTGCCGCCTGCACCTGCGTGCAGCGACAATATCGCGCCGTTGGAATCATAGTCGCCGCGCAGCAGCGCCTTTAAGCGCAGCTCGGATACGTCCTTCTTCAGCGCGGTAAGTTCCGAGACCAGCTCTTCCGCCATGTCGTCGTCGCCGCCCTCTTCCAGCAGCTCCACCAGCACCACAGCATCCTCCAAACGCGAGGAGATCCGGTTAAATTGCTCCAGCTTATCCTCGATCGGCTTGACTCTTTTATTGACCTTATGGGCTTCCTGTACGTTCTCCCAGAAGCCCGGCTCCTCCATCTTGGCCTGAAGCTCCTCGAGCTCCTTCTTCAACGCTTCAAGGCCCAGCGCATTCTGCGCCTCTCCCAGCAGGCCGCGTATCTCGTTTATTTTCTGTTTTGCATCGTCAATTTGTAGCATATGCTCCTCTACTGCTCCCGTCCGCAGCAATTCTTGAATTTTTTACCGCTACCGCACGGGCACGGCGCGTTTCTGCCCATCTTGTTGCCGCTTGAATCCACCACCTTCTTGGGTGGCTCCACCATGCGCGGTGCTTCACGCTGCATTGGCTTGGTCGTCAGCTTAACATGATAGAGCATCGTCACGGTGTCTTCCTGTATCTCGTGGATCATCTCGTCGAACATGTCGAAACCCTCGCGGCGGTATTCGATGATCGGATCGCGCTGTCCGTATGCCCGAAGACCGATGCCCTGCCGCAGCTGGTCCATGGCGTCGATATGCGCCATCCACTTCTGGTCCACCGCGCGCAGGAGCAGTATGCGCTCGATCTCGCGCATGCTCTGCCCGCCCTGCTCGATTTCCTGCTCCTTGAGTTTGTAAAAGCTCTTCGCCGTCTCGCTGATGCGCTCTTTAGCGCTGCTGTGCTCAAGAGACTCGATCTCCTCGGGCTTGAACAGCGACGTGCCCTTGGGCAGGAATATCTTGTTGAAGTACTCCGTCATTCCCGCGATGTCCCATTCCTCGGGAAAAGTATTCTCCGGGCAATACACCGTGAATATGCTGTCGATCAGCGTATCCAGCATATCCATGATGTTCTCGTACACATCCTCGCCCATCAACACGCGGCGGCGCTGCGAGTAAATCAGTTCACGCTGCTTGTTCATCACGTCGTCGAACTGCAGCACGTTCTTTCTGATCTCGTAGTTCCGGTATTCAATGCGCTTCTGTGCAGACTCAATTTGCTTGGTCAGCAGACCGAACGTCAGCGGTATATCGTCGTCCTTGCTGACGGATGTCATGATACCCTGTACGCGTTCGCCGCCGAACAGCCGCATCAGGTCGTCTTCCAGCGATATGAAGAACACCGACGAACCGGGATCGCCCTGGCGGCCGCTGCGGCCGCGCAGCTGGTTGTCGATCCGGCGAGACTCATGCCGCTCGGTGCCCACGATGTGCAGACCGCCCAGCGTCACCACCTCGTCATGCTCGGGCTGCATATCCTTCTTGTGCTTGGCCAACAGCTCGGCGTAGCGCTTGCGGGCTTTGAGTATGTCCTCATCGTCCGTGGGCGCGTGGCCCACCGCGGCCTCGATCAGTTCCTCGGTGAACTCCTCGGTGCGCATGTCGGCACGCGCCGCAAAGTCTGGGTTGCCGCCGAGTATGATGTCGGTGCCGCGGCCCGCCATGTTGGTCGCGATGGTGACGGCGTTTTTCTTGCCCGCCTGCGCGACGATCAGCGCTTCCTTCTCATGGTTCTTCGCGTTCAGCACGTTGTGGCGGACGCCGGTGCGCATCAACATGCCGGACAGCCGCTCGGATTTCTCCACCGACACAGTGCCCACCAGCACCGGCCGGCCCGTAGCGTGCACGCGCTTTATCTCCTCCACCACCGCGCGGAACTTGCCTTGCTCGGTGGCGTATATCACGTCGTTCATGTCCTCGCGCACCATCGGCCTGTTGGTGGGTATCTGCACTACGTCCAGCGTGTAGATGCCCTGGAACTCGTCCTCCTCTGTCTTGGCCGTTCCTGTCATGCCGGACAGCTTGGCGTACATGCGGAAATAGTTCTGGAACGTGATGGTGGCCAAAGTGCGGGACTCGCGCTCCACCTTTACGTTTTCCTTCGCCTCGATGGCCTGATGCAAACCTTCCGAATAGCGGCGGCCCATCATCAGGCGGCCCGTGAACTCGTCCACGATGATGACCTGGTCGTCCTTGACAACATAGTCGATGTCGCGCTTCATCAGGTTGTTGGCCTTGAGCGCCTGATTAATATGGTGGTTAAGCTCGGTGTTCTCCACGTCCGAGAGGTTTTCCACACCGAACGCCTTTTCAGACTTGGCGATGCCGTCCTCCGTCAGGTTGATGGCCTTGAGCTTCTCGTCTATTGTAAAGTCGTCCTCAACTGTAAGCGTTTTCACAAAGCGGTCCACCGTCGCGTACATGTCGGTGCTCTTATCGCCCATGCCGGATATGATCAGCGGCGTGCGCGCTTCGTCGATCAGTATGCTATCCACCTCGTCCACCACGGCGAAAGCCAGCTCGCGCTGGACCATGCGCTCCTTGCGGATCACCATGTTGTCGCGCAGGTAGTCGAAGCCGAATTCGTTGTTGGTGCCGTAAACGATATCACAGGCATAGTTGGCGCGCCTCTCCTCTGCCGGTACTGCGTGAATGATCAGCCCCACAGAGAAGCCAAGGAACGAGTACAGCTTGCCCATCCACTCCGAGTCTCTCTTGGCGAGGTAGTCGTTGACGGTGACAACGTGCACCCCCTTGCCGGTGATCGCGTTGAGGCATACCGCCAAAGTGGCTACCAGCGTTTTGCCTTCGCCCGTCTTCATCTCGGCGATGCGGCCCTGATGGAGCACGATGCCGCCGATGAGCTGCACGTAGAAGTGCCGCATGCCTAGCACACGGTCCGAAGCCTCCCGCACCTGCGCGAACACCTCGGGCAGCAGGTCGTCCAGGCTCTCGCCGTCCGCATACCGTTTCCTGAATTCTGCGGTTTTAGCTTGCAGCTCCGTGTCGCTCAATTTTCTATATTCGTCTTCCAGCTTGACCACGGCGTCCGCAATCTTGCGTATCTTCTTGACCTTGCCTTCATTGCTTCCGCCGATAACATTTCTGATCAGTCCCATTTAAGTTCCCCTATCCTGGCCGACTTCCGCCGTACCATAAACTTCATTTTACCATCCGGACCGCTTCAAGGCAACAGCCTTCGAAGCGTTTACCGCCCCATCATGCCGCCCGTCACGTCGATGGTAGCGCCGGTGGTGTAACTGGCCGCGTCGCTGAGCAAAAACGCCACTATACGCGCGGTCTCTTCCACATCGCCGATGCGCCCCAGCGGTATCTGCGCGTTGTATTTTTCCCTTTCCCTGTCCAGCACATCCGCCGTCATATCGGTATACATCATGCCGGGTGCCACCGCGTTGATGCGGATGCCCTCCGACGCGACCTCGCGCGCGAGCGATGCCGTGAACGTGACCACGCCACCCTTGCTGGCCGAATACGCCGTCTTGCCGCGTTTGGAGCCGATATACGCCGTCAGCGACGCGATGTTGACCACCGCGCCTTTATCGCCACGCGCCGTCACCCGGCGGATGAACTCGCGGCAGCATAGGAATACGCCTGACATGTTGACGTCCAGCACGCGCTTCCATTCCGCGTAATCCATATCGCGGATCATCGCCACCGGGCAGATGCCGGAGTTGTTGACCAGCAGCGTGACAGGGCCAAGTTCTTTCTCTGCTTCATCGAACAGCCGCGCCATGTCTGTCTCGTCCGCAACGTCGCCTATTATAGAGACCGCGTTCACACCCAATGCTCTGATGTCTTCCATCGTCTCCTGCGCACGGGCTTCGCTGCTGTTGTAATTGAGCGCAATATTTGCGCCCTCTTCAGCCAGCTTCAGGCATATCGCCCGGCCCAGGCCATGCGCGCCGCCCGTCACGATGGCGTTCTTCCCCTTAAGATTCAGCTCCATGATGCGTTCTCCCGTGCGGCAAAAGTGCCGTTTTGTTGTCCTGCCAGCTTTTACTATTATATCGCCCATACCGGTCGTCAACACGCGCTGACAAATTATTGTATCATATGTTCACCGCACTTGTCGTGAACATACCATGAATTTTGTCGGGAAACGGCGTAATGTGCCTTCTCAGCGCGTTGACTTCAAAAGGTTCAATATGTTATTCTTTATTTTGCATTCTTTAATATGAGAGGAAACAATTGTGGCAAAGGTAACGATCAATCAAGATGCCTGCAAGGGCTGCGGTCTGTGCGTGACGGCATGCCCCAAGAAAATCATGGTGCTGTCCAAGACGGTGATCAACGCCAAGGGTTATAATCCGACGGAAGTCACGGATATGTCGCTGTGTATCGGTTGCGCAAGCTGCGCCAAGATGTGTCCTGACTTCGTACTGACCGTGGAAAAATAATCAGCTTTCAGCTGTAAATTCTATTTTAAGGTGGAAAACATGGCAAAAGTTTTGATGAAGGGCAACGAGGCGATCGCGGAAGCGGCCATACAGGCAGGATGCCGTTACTTTTTCGGCTACCCGATCACGCCTCAGAACCAGATACCCGAATACATGTCGCGGCGCATGCCGGAGGTTAATGGCACGTTCTTGCAGGCTGAATCCGAGGTCGCTGCGATCAACATGGTGTACGGTGCGGCGGGCGCGGGCGCAAGGGTGATGACATCTTCTTCTTCACCGGGCATCAGCTTAAAGCAGGAAGGCATCAGCTACATCGCATGCGCGGAGCTGCCCTGCGTGATCGTCAACATCGTACGCAGCGGGCCGGGCCTCGGCGGCATACTCCCCTCCCAAGGCGACTATTTTCAGGCGGTGAAAGGCGGCGGCCACGGCGACTACCGCGTCATCGTGCTGGCTCCCAGCTCGGTGCAGGAAGCGGCGGACTGCGTGATGGAAGCTTTCGATCTGGCGGATTTTTACCGCATACCCGTGCTGGTAATGGGCGACGGCATGATCGGCCAGATGATGGAACCCGTCGAATTCAAGGAGCCCATCAAGCGCGATCTGCCCCCCAAGACATGGGCGGCAACTGGTTATGATGGTTCCAAGCCCCGTGCGGTGATCAACTCGCTGTATATCGAAGCGGAAGAGATGAACGTCGTCAGCGCGCGTTTGCAAAGCGTATATGATAAAATTACCGAGAACGAAATCCGGTTCGATACATTCATGATGGACGACGCGGAGATCGGCATCGTAGCGTACGGCACCACGGCGCGCATCGTGCGCAACGCCATCCTCAAAGCGCGTAACGAACTGGGCATCAAGGCGGGGCTGATTCGCCCCATCACGTTGTGGCCTTTCCCTTCGCAGCCCATTGCGGATGCCGCGGAGAATTGCAAGGCTTTCCTCGCAGTGGAGATGAGCACCGGACAGATGGTGGAGGACGTGCGGCTCGCAGTGAACGGCAAGTGCCCGGTAAGCTTCGTGGGCACCACCGGTGGCATCATCCCCACGCCGAACCAGATCGTCGAAAAGCTCAAAGCAATCAAGGAGGCGATGTAACATGGCCGTCGTATTCAAGAAAACCCCGCTGATCAGGGACGTCCCGTTCCATTACTGCCCCGGCTGCACGCACGGCATCGTACATCGTCTGGTCGCCGAATGTATTGACGAGATGGGCTTGAAGGAACATGCCGTCGGCGTTGCCCCTGTGGGCTGCGCGGTGTTTGCCTACAAGTATTTTGATATCGACATGTACGAGGCTGCGCACGGCCGCGCTCCGGCAGTGGCCACCGGCGCGAAGCGCGTACACCCGGAAAACCTCGTGTTCACGTATCAGGGCGACGGCGACCTCGCGTCCATCGGCGCGGCGGAGATCGTACACGCGGCTGCAAGGGGTGAGAAGATCACCACGATATTTGTCAACAACGCGATATACGGCATGACGGGCGGGCAGATGGCCCCCACCACGCTGGTGGGCCAGAAGACGACCACGTCGCCCTACGGACGCAATTCGGACCACTGCGGTTTCCCTGTGCGCGTGTCCGAGATGCTCTCCACACTGGAGGGTGCTGCATATGTGGAGCGCGTGTCGCTGCACGACGTTCCCAACATCAACAAAGCAAAGAAAGCCATCCGCAAGGCATTTGAGACGCAGATGTCAGGCAAGGGTTTCTCGCTCGTCGAGCTGCTGTCCACCTGCCCCACCAACTGGGGTCTGTCCCCCGTCGAGGCACTGGAGTGGCTGAAGGACAACATGATCCCCTACTATCCGCTGGGCGTGTACAAGGAGGTCAAATAATATGACAAGCGAAATCATTTGCGCAGGCTTTGGCGGACAGGGCGTGCTGCTGATGGGACAAATAGTGGCCTATGCGGGCATGGTAGAAGACAAGAACGTCTCGTGGATGCCGTCTTACGGCCCCGAGATGCGCGGCGGCACCGCCAACTGCTGCGTGATCGTGTCGGACGAGCCGGTGGGTTCCCCGGTCGTCACCGAGGCGGACGCGGTCATCGTGATGAACAAGCCCTCGCTGGACAAGTACGAGAGCGCATTGAAGCCGGGCGGCAGCCTGTTCATCAACTCGTCGCTGATCGACAAAAAGGCCACGCGCGACGACGTGACGGTGCACTACATACCCGTCAACGACATCGCGGCGGAGCTGGGCAACCCCCGCGTCGCCAACATCGTCATGCTGGGTGCGTACATCGCTTCCTCCGGCGCGGTCAAAAAGGAGAGCGTGATCAAGGCCGTGGAATACGTGCTGGGCAAGGGCAAGGCGCACCTGATACCCATCAACGAAAAAGCCTTCGACGAAGGTGCTAAACACGTTTAATCAGGACATAGCATTGAAAAGGCTTCATATCGAAGCCTTTTTTATATCCGTTTTATGATTATCGACCTGAAGCTTTTTTGCCTCCTCTTTCCAGTACTTCGCACCGTTGCTTGTGCGGCATAACAGACCGTTGTCAATAAGCTCTCGGCGTAAAACAAAGTAATCCCCAAAAGTATGCCATCTGTCGATTATTCCATTCACTTCCTTTTCGGTATAATCCCTGTCTGTTAAAAATTTCTCTGCGAGGTAGGCCAGCACAACGAACCTTACCTCCTTTTTCACCGGGAGTTGTTTTATTTTCCCTTCCTCATCGAGGAATCTCTTTAAAATGTCCATCATACATCTCCTTCTAATAAAGCTCGGCGGGGTCAATTTGGCTTATCAACATCCCGTAGAGCGCCTCTATCTCACGCCTGAAATCCTGCTCTGTCTGCCCTTCCTTCTGTATAAGCTCCTCCAGCACATCAATTGTAAATGCACCGCTGCCGTATTTTTGATAATCTTCCTGCAGTACTTTATATGAACAACCCCCAGTCATCTGAGAAAACTGGAATCTGTTCAGGCTGCCCTGCAGTTCGGTTGTAAACTGTATGAGACTTTTGCCATTAGCCGAATTTCTGACTGCAAAAACACCGCCAACCGCCCTTCGCGCCTTGTACGAGTCTAATATCTGTTTTCTTGTTTGTTTATCCATTTGTCTGCTCCACACCTTTAGATATAATTACATATAATGCGATAACTTATTTAGTAATTTAATAATATACTAATTTACTTGTTACGGCAATGTTTTTTTATTTCGAAAATAATATTCGTATGTTGAAATATTTTAGGATTGGAAATATACTGTTATTCAATAATTAAGTAATGATTCTGATTGCTGAGAGGCGAGAATATGCGTTCTTTTTTATACGCTGTCAGGGGAATTGGAATAACGCTGAGATCCGAAAGAAATTTTCGCATCATGTTTATATTCTTCCTTCTTTCCATCGCCGCTGGTTTCTTTTTCAGAATTTCAGCTGTTGAATGGGCCATTGTCCTTTTATGCTGCGGCATCGTGCTGGCGCTGGAGATGGTCAATACAGCAATTGAAAGCCTGACCGATCTTGTTACGGAAGAGCATCACCCGTTAGCCGGAAAAGCTAAAGACATTGCGGCTGGGGCTGTGCTCGTTTTTTCTGCCGCCGCTTTTATCATTGGGCTTATTATATTCCTGCCATATGTAATCAAGCTTATCAGCCGATAGGAAGCAGAATAAGAAATTCTTATAGTTCACTTGCTCATGATACTGCAGCGCTTTATTGCGGGTTGTCGATCGGCGCTTGCCAGGCAATGGTGCGGACTTAGTGGTCTTTTTTCAAATAAAAAAGCGATGGGTGACCATCGCAGCTCTTGTTTCCTGATTGATACTCACCGCAAAGGACCAAATACGGCTTAATGATTATCTTGTTCTGCTACTTGATATAATGTCGATATTTGGATTCCTGTCACACAGCAGCAGCCTTCAGAGAAAACTAGTACATCTTGTACGAGAAAACTTCGTTTTCCCACTTCAGTTCCACCAACCCGCATGTCGGGCAGGGCACGGTAAACAGCTTGTCGATATCTCGAAATACCAGATTGGCCAGCACGCTATTTATAAACCCGTTGTGAGTCACGAGCAGTATCGCGTCTTCGGGCTGTGTGGCAAAACTGGACACTGTCTCCCCCGCCCGCTCGAAATACTCCACCATATTATCTCCGCCAGGGAAATGGTACGTTTTCCAATCATCTTCATATGCGTCCGGCGCATCCTTCCTGACGCGAAAAACATCGGGTATGTAACTACCTTCCAGCTCGCCGAAGTGGATTTCCCGCAGCCGTTCATCGATGGTATACGCCGCCCCAGGCTTCATGATCTCCAGCGTCTGAAAACAGCGCTTGGATGGGCTGGAGTATATCGCACCGAAGTTCAGCCCTTCCAGTACATACGCCCTGGATTGCGCACGGGCGATGCCTTCTTCGGATAGCGGCGGGTCGGATACGCCGCATACATGACGCAGTTTTGAATACTCGGTTTCGCTATGACGCAGCAGATAGATGATTGCCATGATGTCCCTCGCTTATGTAATGTCTGCGGCTACATTGTATCACTGATACTGAATAATTTCGACCCCAAAATCCGTTGTTTGAGATAATGACACCATATGCTCGAGAACACGAGTCATGAGTCAACACATCGGCAAGGCCTCAGTGCTGTCCTCTGTCATCATCTCAATAAAAGCCGGCACCAGGCTGGGGTCCAGCTGCACCCCCGCATTTTGGGCAAGCTCATTTAAAGCGTCCTGAATCGATACCGCAGGTCCGCCAGACAGCACAATGAAGGCATCCAGCACGGCCAGTATCCGCGAAAGATACGGTATCCCTTCCTTCTCCTTCATGCCGGGATAGCCCTGGCCGTCCCACCGCTCATGGTGATACAACAGAATATCTGCGATATGACCGGAATCCCACAGCGCATTGGCGACCCGGTATACCGTCCCCACATGTTTTTTCAGGCCGGACCGCTCCGGTCCATTCATGCTGCTTTGACTCTGTATGTTATCCTCAGGCGTTCCGGGCATTTCGATATCATGTATGCTGATGGCCCGCAGAAGCCTCCTGCGCTCTCTTTCGGGAAGCTCCAGCTTACCCGCAAAGCTGGTCGCCAGCGACGCCAGACTGTCCGCGCCCATATCGTCACCGCAGTCATTTTTACGCGGCGTTGTCAATGCATCGGCAATATCCCGTTTCGCTCTTTTGCCTTCGACAAGCTTTTTCTCATACATGATCTCTTCGGCTTTTTTCAATATGGCGCAAAGGTCCTGCGCGCCGTCATCCTTGGAAGCGACGCCGGTGGATATGCTGAGTGGAATGCCGGTCTCCCTGTCTGCTCTGCATGCGTTTTCTATTGCGCTGCTGATGTCAAGAGCCGTCTGATAATCCGTATCCGGGAAAATAACAGCGAACTCGTCTCCGCCCCACCGCGCAATGATATCGTTTTGACGGCAAATCTCTCTGATAACGGCGCCTGTTCTTTTCAGATGAGCGTCCCCCGCCTCATGCCCAAAAACGTCGTTGATCAGCTTCAGGCCGTTCATATCGCCGACGAGCACGGATATGGGCACGGCGGCGCTGTGTCTGAACTCCTGAATGCGGTTGTCAAAATACGCCTTGTTGTGCAATCCTGTCAATTCATCGCACTGGGTGAGAAAAGCGATATGGGCAAGGCCATGCTCGATGTCTTTCTTCTGCTGCCGGAAGAACAGCAGGACCAGCCCGGCGGCATTGATCAGCAAAACCATATGTGAAACGATAAACGGAACTAATTGGGGCGTCCGCAGCACGTAGACAAAGACGGCCGTGTTCAGCACCCACGCCAGATTCATCAGTCCCAGAGCAAAAACGAGCTTTCCGCTCCGCGCTGTCAGCCTCATCATGATCACGCCCAGGCAAGCGTATAAGAGCAGAATGGCCAGATTTGCGTATTGAATCAGCTGTAAATCCGTCCATCGCAGAGCGGAGAACAATATCAGCAGAAGCGGCCAGACAAATACAATTATATAAGACTTCCTGACTGGCTTGCCGAGGAACCGGAGCGAGCCCCAAACAATTAAAACGTTGGCAATATAATATGAGCCCAGGCTGATTAGCAGATTCAGACGGCTCTCCCTCAGCCATTCAGGCGCAAACGCATCGGCGCTGTAATTCAACCCGATAATCACCCAGCCCGCCATCCAGAGCAGCAGAAAAAGTCGGCGTTCAAACGCAAATATGTAGGCATAGAGCACCACCAGAACAGCAATCGCTCCCAGTGAGGCCATTAATATTTCCGATGGTTCCATCGCCGCTCCCGTCATCCCAAATCGGATATTATCCAATAAAAGGGCTCCAATCATTATTTCGTCATTGAAACCCAAATGTTTGAGTGTTGGAAAAAAATATTATCCGAACAACATCAGTATATGCTCATCAATAAAAAGGCCATTTGCTTGAACGCTCTTTTTATACTGGCACTATATTGAATAATCGAACACTTTTTCTCATTTGGGTTTTCCCGCTGTATACGCTGTGTTAAAATAGCGACCATACCCTTGATCTGTCATAAAAAGACGGACGCTCCATCGTCAGCATTATCGCAGAAAGGAAGTGTTTACATGAAAGATGAACCGAAGATGTCGCCAGCGAGCCGCGGGATGAATACCGGTCCGGATAAGCCGGGCTGGGTCACGCCGTTCAAAAAGTGGCTGGCGCGCCTGATCGTTCACATCCGCCATGGCTTTGCCCCCAAGGCGACGGAAGCCATGTCCGGTGACAAACCGGCGGCCATGGAATCGACCCGGGTCGGGCAGACAGCCGCAGATATGGCCGGCCATACTGCTCCTGCCATGCAAACGGCTGAATTCGAACCAGCCGTTTCTCAGGCGACCGGTGCCGAACAACCGGTTTCGGATATGCCTGACAGCGATGCCCCTGTCATGGATAGCTCCGGCGCCCAACCGGCTGTAATGGAAACTTCCGCCGGCGAAGCTCTGACGCCTGACCTGACAAGCGCCGAGAGTCCTGACATCGCTCCCGCCCCAGAGGATACGTTCGCCGCCGATGCCGAAGAGTCTGAAGTGCCGAACACCATCACCGTGTTTCTGCCGGACCCGAAGCCCTATCCGGCGTCCCAAGAGCCCGGGGTGTGGATGCGCATTCGCGCTCTGTCCGCTGCCGCGGGACACCGGCTTGTCCAAAGCGCCGGGTGGCTCGCCCGCAGCGCCAAGCGGTTTGCAGTCAAAAAGCAGAAGCCTTGCAATGAGCTCTTCCACGCCGTGCCGGATGAGGCTTTCCCGGCACCTGACTATACCGAATCAATGGCTATCGACGCGCCCGCCGGGAATTGGCTCGGGCGCCTTAAACAAAAGCCGTTCCTGCTGTACGGTCTGGCCGGCGGCACAGCGGGGCTGCTCCTTTTTCTCGGCTTTATGGGCTATACGCTGGCCGCCCAGACCCACAGGTACGAGCAGAAGGCGGAGGCGCTTCGGTCACGCGTCGCCGCCTACCGGGATATGCTGGACCATGGCCTGAGCGACGAAACCGACGGCTTCTACGACACGCTGGCGCAGTATGAGCAGACATTGGCTGAATACAGGGACTACGGCAACGAGTTAGACACCATGAACTCAAGCCCCGCTTTCGTTTTCGCGCTCGGTAAGAAGCAGCCAGAAGACCTCGGCATTGACGATCTGGAAGTTGACGCGTCGGCGCTGGATGCCCGCATCGGGGACGCGCAGGCTGTGGCTGATGACATTGCGGCATTGGAAAATAGCGTGAGTGTCGTCGTGAAAACAGACGCCAACACCGTGGACGACTGCCTTGCGGCGGTTCAGGCGCTGACGGAGGTTCCCGAAAGCATTCGCAGCACATATGACAGCTTGTCACTGCCCGTAGACCTCAGCGCCCATTCTGCCGATGTCTACACGCAGTTGGACGCCCTTGCGGCTCGCATCGACGCAGGCAGCGCTTACTTTTTGGCTTTGAAGCCGCTGGAAGCGGAGGTCGCCGCATTCAATGACGCACTGGACCTGAGCGGCGGCAGCGGCGGCGATAGCCTGCGCGCCCGCGTCAGCTATCTGTCGGACACGTACGAAGACCTCGCGGCCACCAAGAGCCGGGTAACAGCGCTGAACGAGCAGTCGGACTACGCAGCCGTGGCGAACAAGGTGGAAATATCGGCGTTGGGCCTCACCGGCGACGCGGCTAAACTGGAGAGCATGTCCGGCTTCATCGAGGGCATGAGCAGCCTTATCACCCGGAGCGACGCGTTGGAGACTGCGCTGGATCAGCTGGACAAGGATACCGCAGCGCCCGAAGCGGACAGGCAGGCGCAGGCCGAGGAGCTGATATCGCAGAACGACGATATGAAAGCCGATGCCGCCGCGATCGATGTCCCGGACGAGTGCGCCGAATCCGCTTCGGATTTTATTGCGGCGATGGGCCAGCGCGGCACAGCGCTCACCGAATACTCGGAGTATTTGAAGGGTTACGGGGCCTGCCTGAATTACAAGGGCCAGGCCGACAACTATCGGAGCGATGCCGACGAATATTACGGGCAGGCGTTTTATTACTTCATGCTGGGCGACAGCGCGCAGGCCACCTATTACAACAATCTGGGCAATCAGGCCAGCGCGAGCGCGACAGAGTACGATGGTAAGACGGCGGAAGCCAGGCAGGGCTACGAGGCACATTACAACACGTTTGCGGCGCTGCGCAAAGAGTATCGCCCGGCCATGGGCCTCAAGGACTGATATAATCGCCTAGACGGCATATGAAAAGCGCTGCGAAGCACAGCGCTTTTTACTTGTTGAAATTAAGATATACTCATCACGATATTGTCGATGGACGCGCCGGGCGCCACCATGGGCAGCACCATCGTATCCTGCGCGATCTCAACGTGGATGAGACAGGGGCCGTTCGCCTCCAGCGCTTCTTTCAGTGCCTCGCGGAAGCCCTCCACAGTGTCCGCCTTCTTCGTCATCGCGTAGCCGAAGCCTTTGGCGATTGTGCAGAAGTCGAGTGCGGGCAGTGTGGTCTCTGAGTGCCGACCGCCAAAGAAAAGCGTCTGCCACTGGCGCACCATGCCCAGTGTTTTGTTGTCCAGCAGTATCGTGATCACCGGCAGGCCGTAGCGCGTCGTGGTGGCCATCTCGTTGAGGTTCATTCGGAAGCTGCCGTCGCCCGTGATGTGCAGCACGCGCTTGCCGGGACAGGCGCACTGCGCGCCGATCGCCGCGCCGAGGCCGTAGCCCATCGTCCCAAGGCCGCCCGACGTTACAAAGGTATCGTGCTTTTTAAACGGATAGTACTGCGCCGTCCACATCTGGTGCTGGCCGACGTCCGTCACGATGATCGTATCCTCGCCCATCAGCTCATTGATCGTCCGCATGATGTTGCGCGGCATGTGGTCCTTGGGGATGTGCGCCTCGTTCTCCGCCTTCCACTCCGCCACGCTCTTCACCCATTCGTCGTGGGACTTTTCGGGCACCGCTTCTACGATCTTCTGCAGTGCGCACTTGATGTCCTGTATCATGGAGACGTGCGCCGGAATGTTCTTGTTGATCTCGGACGCGTCGATATCGATTTGGATAATCTTCGCGTGGGCGGCGAACGTGTTGGGGTCTCCCGTCACGCGGTCTGAAAAGCGCGCGCCCAGCACGATCAGCAGGTCGCATGCCTGAAACGCCATGTTGCTGGCCTTGGTGCCGTGCATGCCCACCATGCCCATGCTCAAGGCGTGGCCGGACGGAAAGGAACCGACCGCCATCAGCGAGCAGGCCACCGGCGCGTCGATGCGCTCCGCCAGCGCAAACAGCTCATCCGCTGCATGCGACAGCACCACGCCGCCGCCTGCAAATATAACGGGACGCTCCGCTTTGGAGATCAGCTCCTTCACCTCGTCGATGGGTATGTCGGACAGCTTACACGTCATAGTGAGCGTGCCTTCCGGCGGGGTATACTCCGTGGTCTGCGTGAATGTGTCGCTGGTGATGTCGATCAGCACCGGGCCGGGTCGCCCCGCTCGAGCGAACGCGAAAGCCTCGCGGAACACATCGGATATCTTATCTATACTCTTGATCTGGTAGTTGTGCTTGGTGATGGGCATCGTGACGCCCATGATGTCCACTTCCTGAAAGCTGTCACGCCCCAGCAGATCCGCCGGCACGTTGCCGGTGATGGCGACAATGGGTATCGAGTCCATGTACGCGGTCGCAAGGCCGGTGACGAGGTTGGTGGAGCCGGGGCCGGACGTCGCGATGCATACGCCCACGTTGCCCGTGGCGCGCGCGTAACCGTCCGCCGCGTGGGACGCTCCCTGCTCGTGCGCCGTCTCCACGTGCGTGATCATATTCTCGTCGTACAGCGCGTCGTACAGCTTGATCACCTTGCCGCCCGGATAGCCGAACACGGTCTTCACGTTCTCGCGCTTCAAGCACTCCAGTATGATCTGAACACCTGTCAACTGCATAATAGTCCCCCCTTTATTGCAGCACGGCTCCTTTGTCCGCCGAGGACACCAGCCGCGCGTATCGTCCCAGCCAGCCGGATTTGGCGCTGGGTTCCCGTTTGGGCAGCGCGGACAGCCGCGCCTTTATCGTATTGTCGTCCACCAGCAGCTGCAAGCGCCGTCCCGGTATGTCTATATCGATAGTATCTCCTTCTTCGATGACGGCGATCACGCCGCCGGACTGCGCTTCGGGTGATACGTGCCCGATAGCCGCGCCGCGTGTGGCGCCCGAGAAGCGCCCGTCGGTGATGAGTGCCACCGTTTTGTCTTTGCCCATGCCGGCCAGCGCCGACGTGGGTCCCAGCATCTCGCGCATGCCCGGTCCACCCGCCGGGCCTTCGTAGCGGATGACCACGACGTCGCCGTCGTTGACCTGCCCAGCGTATATCGCCTTGATTGCAGCTTCCTCGCCATCGAACACGCGCGCCGGGCCCTGATGCTTCATCATCTCGGGTGCCACGGCGGACTGCTTGACCACAGCGCCGTCCGGGGCGATGTTACCGCGCAGCACCGCGATGCCGCCTTCTTTGGAATACGGTTCTGCCACAGTATGCACCACTTTGGTGTCCAGTATACGGCTGCCTTTTACGGCTTCGCCCAGCGTCACGCCATTGACGGTCATCGTGCCGCCGTCGATCAGGCTATTGTCCAGGAGCTCGTTCAGCACGGCATACACGCCGCCCGCGTCGTACAGGTCTACCAGATGGGTCTGGCTAGCGGGCGCGAGGCGGGTGAGGTTGGGCGTACGGCGGCTGACCGCGTCCACGATATCAAGCGTGAGGTCAACGCCGCATTCGTGCGCGATGGCGGGCAGGTGCAGCACCGAGTTGGTGGAGCAGCCCAGCGCCATGTCCAGCGCCAGCCCGTTCTCAAACGCTTTTTCGGTCATGATATCCAGCGGCTTCAAGTCTATAGCCAGCAGCTTCATCAATTGTTCGCCGCTCTCCTTGGCAAAGCGGATGCGCGCGCCGTGCACCGCTGCGATGGTACCGTTGCCGCTCATCGCCATGCCCAGCGCTTCCGTCAGGCAGTTCATGCTGTTGGCCGTAAACATGCCGGAGCAGGAACCGCAGCCGGGGCACACGTTGTTCTCCAGCTTCTTGAGGTCGTCTTCCGACATCTTGCCCGCGGTATACGCCCCCACCGCCTCGAAAGCCGTGGTCAGGCTGGCGTCTCTTCCCTGCAGGTCTTTGCCGGGCAGCATGGGCCCGCCGCTGCAAAATATCGATGGTCTGTTAATCCGCGCGGCTGCCATCAGCATGCCGGGCACGATCTTGTCACAGTTGGGCACGAACGCCACCGCGTCGAAGCCGTGCGCGGATACCATGGATTCGATGGAATCCGCGATCAGCTCGCGCGAGGCGAGAGAGTAGCGCATGCCGGCATGCCCCATCGCGATGCCGTCGCACACGCCGATAGACGGTATCATGACGGGCGTGCCACCCGCGTTGCGGATGCCGTCTGCCACCGCTTTGGCAATCTTATCCAGGTGTGCATGACCGGGCACGATCTCGCTCGCGGCGTGCACCACGGCCACCAGCGGGCGCTCCAGCTCGCTGTCCGTGTAGCCCATCGCTTTGAACAATGACCGGTGCGGCGTTCTGTCCGCGCCTTTCTTTACGCTATCGCTGATCATATTATCCCTCCAGTCCGGCGAGCACCCTGTCCGTCATCTCCTTGGTGGACAGCGTGGCCTCGCCCTTCAGGGCGATATCCCCTGTTCTCGCGCCGCTTGTCAGCGCGGCGTCCACCGCGGCCTCGATGGCTTTGGCGGCTTCCTCCTGCCCCAGCGAGTAGCGCAGCATCATCGCGGCGGATAGTATTGTCGCGAGCGGGTTCGCGATGCCTTTGCCCGCAATGTCCGGGGCGGAGCCGTGGACCGGTTCGTACATGCCGCGCGTGCCTTCGCCCAGGCTGGCCGATGGCAGCATGCCGATGGAGCCGGTGATCATCGCCGCTTCGTCGGACAGTATGTCGCCAAACATGTTCTCCGTCACGATGACGTCGAACTGCTTAGGGTTTCGTACCAGCTGCATCGCCGCGTTGTCCACGTACATGTGGGACAGCGTGATCTCCGGGTATTCCGCCGCGACCTCGATGACCACCTTGCGCCACAACCGGGACGATTCGAGTATGTTCGCCTTGTCGACGCTCATCACTTTTTTATCTCTAACCATTGCCGTCTTCATCGCGACGTGCGCGATGCGGCGCACCTCCGGTTCGGTGTAACTCATGGTATCATAGGCCCAATCGTCGCCGCGTTCCTTCTTACCGAAGTAGATGCCGCCTGTCAGCTCGCGAATGACGATGATGTCGAGCCCACCTTCCGTCAGCTCCGGCTTCAGCGGACAGGCCGATGCAAGCTGATCGAACAGCACGGCCGGCCGCAGGTTAGCGAACAACCCGAGCCCGCCACGCAGACCCAGCAGCGCATTCTCAGGCCGCATGCCGGACGGCAGCGTATCCCATTTGTCGCCGCCCACCGCGCCCAGCAGCACCGCATCGCTCGCTTTCGCGCCTTCCAGCGTCTCTTCCGGCAGCGGTTTGCCTTTGGCGTCGATGGCGCAGCCGCCCGCGAGGTACTCGGTGTAATTCAGCTCAAAGCTGAACTTCTTCGCCGCGGCGTCCAGCACGCGTATCGTTTCCCCTACCACCTCCGGGCCGATGCCGTCGCCCGGTATCACAGCAATATTATAGCTCATTTGTTTCTCCTTATCGGTCCAACTCGTTTAAAGGCCTTGGAGTGTCCGCCTCCAAACCACCGCTTAAGGGGCATGCCCCTTAAGAATCCCATCAGGAAAATGCCTTTGGCATTTTCCATGGGTCTTTTGCTTCTTTTCTTCAAGAAAAGAAGCAGGGGTTCGGGGGCAGCGCCCCTGAGGTCTTTTATCCTTATAGCTTATTCTATCAGCTCAGCAGCACGTGGTCGATGGAGTCGATCAACGCGAAGAGGCTCGCCTCGATAACGTCCGAAGACACGCCCATCGTGCGCCAGTAATCCTTGCCGTCAGAAGACTCGATGACGACGCGCACCCTTGCGGCTGTGGCCGCGTTGCCGTTCAGCACGCGCACACGGTAGTCCGTCAGCGACACATCGTTAAGAACCGGGAAAAATACTCCTAGCGCCTCCCTGAGCGCCTTGTCGAGCGCGTTGACCGGGCCGTTGCCCTCCGCCGCCGCCATGCGCGTCTCGCCGTCCACGTTCACCTTCACCACGGCGTGCACGCCGAACGTATCCGCGTACGACGGCTCGTCGTTTACCTTGAAGTGTACCAGCGAGAACTTGGGCTCGCGCAGCCCCAGTTCCTTCATCACAAACAGCTTAAAGCTGCTCTCTGCGCCCTCAAAGCTGTAGCCTTCACTCTCCAGCTCTTTCAGCTTCTCCATCAGGCGGCCCACCTTATCCTTGTCCGCCGCAACCTCCGGGAACTCGTCTTTCAGCTTCTCGGCCATCGCAGACTTCCCGGCCACCTCGGACAGCAGAAACTCGCGGCTGTTCCCCACCAGCGACGGCTCGATATGCTCGAAACTGCCCTTGGCCTTGCGGAGCCCGTCGATATGCATGCCGCCCTTGTGGGCGAATGCGTTGCGCCCCACGTACGGCAGCGTTTCGTCGAACGGCAGATTCGTGATCTCCGCCGCCTCCCGCGCTACCGCGTACAGCTGTGAGATGTTCTTCCCGATGCAGTCGTAGCCCATTTTGAGCTGCAGATTGGGGATGATGGACGACAGCCGCGCGTTACCGCTGCGCTCGCCATATCCCAGCAGCGTGCCCTGCACATGGCGCACGCCCAGCTGCACCGACGTCACGGAGTTCGCAACCGCCAGCTCCGTGTCGTTGTGCGCATGGATACCGACCTTGGTATCCACCGCCGCCAATGTTGCCTTCACCGCCTCGGCCAGCTCGTGCGGCATGGTGCCGCCGTTGGTATCGCACAGCACCAGCACGTCCGCGCCGGCCCGCGCCGCTTCTTTGAGCACCTGTAGCGCATAGTCCGGGTTGGCCTTGTAACCGTCGAAGAAATGCTCCGCATCGAATATCACCTCACGCCCCGTCTCCTTCAGATAACGTAGCGTGTCGTAGATCATCGCAAGGTTCTCCTCCAGCGTGGTGCCGAGCACCTCCAGTGCATGCAGGTCCCACGCCTTGCCAAACACGGCCACCACGCCGGTACTCGCGTCCGTGAGCGCCTTGACACCTGCATCCTCCTCCACCCGCGTGTCCTTGCGGCGCGTGCTGCCGAAGGCCACCAGCCGCGCGTTTTTCAGCTCCAGCTTGCCCGCTTCCTCGAAGAACTGCCGCTCCTTGGGGTTGGAGGCGGGATTGCCCGCTTCTATATGGTCCACGCCGAGGCCGTCCAGCAGTTTCAGCATGTGCAGCTTGTCGGACAGCGAATAGTTGATGCCGCGCGCCTGAGCGCCGTCCCGCAGCGTGGAATCGAAAATATCTACCTTAACAGACATAACGCAACTCCTTTATTGGGGTTGTCGGTCCGCCGGTTTATGGTTTTACCGGCAGATTTTATCGATGGTTAAAACTCGGGTTCCGTCTGCCACGGCATCAGCTTGCGGAGCTCTTTGCCCACCTTCTCGACGGGCAAGTCGCGCTCCATGCGGCGCCGCGAAGTGAACGCCGCGCGTCCTCCGGCTTTGTTCTCCGCGATCCAGCGGCTGGCGAACACACCTTCCTGTATCTCGGAGAGCACCTTCTTCATCTCCTTGCGCGTCTCGTCCGTGATGATGCGGCGTCCGATGGAGTAGTCGCCGAACTCTGCCGTATCGCTGATGGAGTAGCGCATGTAGGACAGGCCGCCCTTGTTGATCATGTCGACGATGAGCTTCATCTCATGGATGCATTCAAAGTATGCGCTCTCCGGCTCGTAACCGGCTTCCACCAATGTATCGAACCCCGCCTTCATCAGTTCGGCCACGCCGCCGCACAGCACCGCCTGCTCGCCGAACAGGTCTGTCTCCGTCTCCTCGCGGAACGTGGTGGCAAGTATGCCGGAGCGTGCGCCGCCGATGCCCTCGGCGTAGGCAAGGCCTACCTGAAGCGTGTCGCCCGTCGGGTCCTGATGCACCGCGATGAGACACGGTACGCCTTTGCCCGCCTCGAATTCGCTACGCACCGTGTGGCCGGGGCCTTTGGGCGCGACCATGAACACACCGACGTTGGCAGGAGGCTTGATCTGTCCAAAATGGATGTTGAAGCCATGCGCGAATGCGAGGTATTTGCCCTCCGTCAGGTTGGGCTTCACGGACTCCTCGTATATCTTAGACTGAAGTTCATCGTTCACCAGTATCATAATGACGTCTGCCATTTTCGCTGCATCCGCCGCTGTCGCAACTTTGAGCCCCGCGGCCTCTGCCTTCACCCAGGACTTCGAGCCTTCGTACAGGCCGACGACGACGTTCACGCCGGATTCCTTGAGGTTGAGCGCGTGCGCGTGTCCCTGGCTGCCGTAGCCAATGATCGCAACCGTTTTGTCCGCCAGATATTCCTTCTGGCAATCCGCCTGATAATACAATTTCGCCACTGTCTTCTTCTCCTTTATTTGATGTGATTTAATATACTTGTTATTCCTGATCCTCAAACAGCTTGGTATCGCCGCATTCCAGCGCGACCATGCCTGTTCGCGCCAGTTCCACGATGCCGTATGGCCGAAGGATATCGATGCACTCGTTGATGAATGATATGGTGCCAGTAAACTGCACCGTCGCCGTCAAATCGCCGATGTCCAGCACGATGCCGGACCGCGCGCTGACTTCCTTCATGAAGTCCTTTTTGTCGATGCCGGACACGTTGACCTTCACCAGCGCGATCTCGCGCAATGTGCCGTGGTCCTGCGGTATCTCCTTGATGGCCTTCACATCCAGCAGCTTGTCGAGCTGTTTGATGACCTGTTCGATGATCGCGTCCTCCGCGTACATCACGATGGTGATGCGCGATAACGCCGGATCGCTGGTGACGCCGACCGTCAGACTCTCGATGTTGAAGCCGCGACGGCTGATAAGACCTGCGATGCGGCACAGGACGCCCGGCTGGTTGGATACGATGAATGAGATGACACGCTGCATAGTACGCTCCTTTCGGTTTTTATATAATAAAAAAACTGCCTTCTCCCCCTGTTGTACGAAGAGACGCAGTTGCTTTTCAACTCCGTGGTACCACTCATCTTGCCTTCAAAGAAGGCCAC
>JAEWWC010000096.1 GCA_023396555.1 Bacillota bacterium | reverse complement strand
GCCAACATAAACAACCTCGTCATCGCGCAAGTGATCAACAGCGGCCAGATGGACCAGATATCCGCGCTGCTGCCGGCAGGCACCGCCGAGCAGATCGTAGCCCAGATGACATCTCTTCAGCCTTTCGACATCTATCTGGCAGGCTTTGAGCGCATCTGTGCCTTTATCATCCAGATTGCGCTGTCCATACTCGTACTGATGGCGGTGCGCAAGCGCCGGCTCTGGCTCGTGTGGGTTGCCGTTTTTGCGCACATGCTCATCGACGCGCCCGTCGTGATACTGCCCGAGGTGTTCGGAGCCAGCGTCTACGACATCGAGATATTCGTGGCTGTGGTGGCAGTATTGGCTCTCGTGTTCATCATACTGTCGCGGCGCGCATTTCCAGTGCAGGAGGAACGCCCGGTACTCAATCCATACAGCAGCGATCAGGGTTCATGACGGTTTGAATGTGTAAGAAAAAGGCCCTTCGGTTTATCTGATCCGAAGGGCTTTTTTTGCTTATTTTCGCTTATTTGATCTCAATGAAGAATATGTTCCTGTCACGGGAAGCCACAACGATGGTGTTGCCATAGATGGCGGGCGTTGCTTCAAAGTTGTTGTCCTCATCCTCACCCTTGGACAGGTTCACCTTGGTCACCTCTTGACCCGTCGCGCCATCGATCAGCGCCACGTCGCCCGCGCGGTCACACTGTACGATGTAACCCTTGCCGTCCTCGGTATACACCGGAACCGGCGACGATGGCGACCATCCGTCTATCTCCATGTCGTACCGCCACTTCTCGTCGCCCGTCTCCTTGTCCAGCGCCACCAGATAACTGGTCGTGGATTCGCCCTTCACTGCCGCCGTCACGTTATAGATGATCAGCCCTTCCATGTTGGTGCCGTCGCGGCCCAGAACCGGCGAGGCCAGCACACCGCCGTCCACCCTGTCGTTGGAAGCCACTTCGAATTCCTCCGTCCAGAGTATCTCACCCGTCAGGCCGTCGATCTTGCGGGCATAAGCCGGGCCGGTGCTGCCCAGATCGCGCACCAGTTCGTCATATTCGCAGCCGGTGTACAGATAAATCTGCTGGTTCGGGATGTCCTCCTCCAGCACCATTGATACATCGCTATCGTCCTCCAGATTGTTCGCGTATATCAGCGACATCGTGTTGAGGTCCACGCACTGCAGTATGCCGGCGTTATCCGTAAAGAACAGGTAGTTGCGCCATGCCGCGGCGGAGTTCTCCATGCCCCAGCGTCCGGATGAATCCGCATTCTTGTTGTGATCCGACGTATAGCGATACTTCACGATCTTGGGCTCGGAATCCATCGTCACCGTGCCCGCCTCGGCGTCAAAATTCGAATTCAGCTTCATCGTATAGAGCACGCCGTTCTCGCCCGGCTCGATCAGCGTATCCGTCTCCGCATCGATCAGCGCGCTGGAATCGTACGCCTGCCATTTGCGGAGAGCGAATGGGTCGGAGGACGACGCGCCGAACTTCATCAGTTGCTTGTTGTCGATCAAGCTGTAAGCGCGGAAATACATGTCCTTGCATTCGTTGGCATCGCCGTCTGACTGCAGGCCCTGCCCCACATAGATGATGGGCCATCCGCGTGGGTCCAGCGTGGGTGTTCCCTTAGTGGGTGCGCCGATGTCGATAAACTCGCGCGTCTTCTTGCCGCTGGACAGCTCCATGAAATAGATGCGCCCATCCAGCGTCGCATAGATGACCTCCACGAAATCGTCTTTGCTGCGGAACTCCTCTTTCAGCGACGTCATCTTGGCACGGGTTTCCGCCGGCCATTTCACGATCAACGGCTGCCCCGTCCAGGCCGCGCCGCCCCAGTTGCCTATCGCGCTCGTCTTCTTGTCGTAATTCTTTACTTCCAGCTTGTTTTCAGATATCGTCACCGTGCCCCAGCTCGGCATATCGCGGTAGTTGTTGCCGCGGAAATTGATAATGCCTTCCAACGCAGTATATTCAGCACCGGTGCCGAAGCTGATCGGCTCCGGACGCGTAAACGAGTCCACAACCGCGCCATCCGCCATGATTTCATACGTCACGCCCACCTTGGCCGGATCGGTGTTCTCGGTTGCATGCGGCTTAAGCTCGTCCGACAACGACGGCGCCGGCGTGGGCGTCGGCTCCTCGGTTGGCGAGGGGGCATCGGTCGGTAGTGTCACGGTCGTATCGGGTGGCGTCAGCTGTGCTGAATCGCTGGGCGGCGCAGAGCTGCCCGGCTTATTATTGATCGCTTGCACGATGAAAAATATGCCCACCGCAAGCGCAGCCACAAGCAGCCCGATTATGATGAAAAACCGGGTCTTCACCGTTCTTCTGCTTCTTCGCCTTCTTGCGTAGTATTTTTTCTTCATATGTTGAACCTTTCCACTGGTTATTCCACCACCAAAATATTCTCTATTATACTATAATAAAGCCAAAGATGACAGCCCAATTTATTCAAGCGTCTTTT
Organism: Bacillota bacterium; assembly: GCA_023396555.1. Classification (GTDB taxonomy): domain Bacteria; phylum Bacillota; class Clostridia; order Christensenellales; family SZUA-584; genus SZUA-584. The sequence goes on along the minus strand of JAEWWC010000096.1, from coordinate 15,959 downwards.
CGACCCTTTTCTGCGGCAAAAACGCTGGCCAGCCGGGGCTTGTCGAACTCCTTCATAAAGCGGTCACACTTGCACAACAACAGGTAATAGATGTTGAGCCCGCTCTTATCCAGCGTCTCGTAATTACCCATACCCTTCGAAATGACGATATCCGCGCTTTCAATCAGTTCGCGCACCTCCGGAGCGATCCGGGAAAGTATCGTCCCCGGCAAATCGTCACCGTTGCCCACAATGGGCACCAGCTTATCCAGACCCACTTCGAGGGCATCCTCCATCGTCACGTCGTTGTACGCGGGCATTCCCCGCACCACACCGGTGATTTTCAGCGACGGATACAGTTCCTTTATTGTGGCGATGCACATCTTGTCGAACACGACCTCGCCGCAGTTGTCAAACAGATACGCCAGCGTCCGCGCTTTCTCAATATCCTGCCGGAACCGTTCATAGGTCTCCCCCAGATCGATGTCTGGTGCAGTCTCTATCAGTTCGTTCAGCTTCTCCATGCTGACGCCCGCCGACGTGCCGAAATCGATATAATTTCCCAGCATTGCGTACTGGAGCGCCCGGTACAGCTTATCGTCCGCCGCGTCGATATGGGCTTTGATGCTGTCCTCCATCTTCAGTATCGACTGGTTGTAGACATGCTTTTCCTCTTCAAACAAATCGTATTTTCCGGCTTCCTGTGCCACCAGCTTCAGCAGCGCTCCGTTGATCACCGGCGCATGCGTTTCCTCTTTGGACTCGCCTATCGCGGCGCATACCTTGCGCAAAAAGGACATGCGGTTGTTCTCGTCGCCCACAAAGCGCATGTAATACCTGTCCATCTGACTTACGACGCAGTAGACACATTCCGAAGACATCTCCATTTGACAAAACCTTTCCCGGGCTAGGCGACGCATCGCCAGAGTCCCCAAATCTATTCCAGACATGCCGCTGTCCCTTCAGGGAAACGGCTGCCGGTTAATCTGCCTTCTCTTCCTTGGGCTTCACTGCCCGAGCGCCATAGATCGCATCCTTAGTGGTATACGGTTCCAACTCAGTCAGATAGCTCTCGCCCAGCTCATACCACGGGGTCGGATAATACTGGCTCAGCAGCGCCGCATCCGGAATAAACAGCGCATGATCGCCCATGCTCTCCGAACACCGCGCGAGCCCCCGCTCCTGCATCTGCGCGATCAGTGCGGCAATACCATCCTTCTGCGCATCGGTACCTGCCGTGATGGCGCGCGTCACCGCCGTCACCACCGTCGGTATATCTCCGCCCTGCCCCTCAAGATACTGCAGCGCATATTCGACCGCCGTCATGCCGGTAAACACGGTATCCTCCACCGTCTGTGCGAACTGGCCGTACCACACGCCCGTCAGCCCGTCCTTCGTACCGCCCACTGTCCATATCGCGCCCAGCAGCTCGGTGCGGTCATAGTTCAGAACCGCCTGCAATACCTGCAGTGCCGCCGCATCGTCATTTGCCACAATACCGTCCAGATCGCCCGCACGGAATGCTTTCAATATGTTCACCGCAGCTGCGTACGCCGTCTTGTCATCGCCGCCCGCCATGCTGCACACCACGCGCAGCTTGTCGTGCACGGCCAGCACGCGCCGCAGCCCTCTCGAACGCATCACCGACGTCTCGTCGCTGACAACGCCCGTAAGCTCCGCGATGTTGCCGCGTGGCTCACCGTATTTTTGGGTCATCGCCTGTACGATGGATATTCCGTTCAGCACGCCGGCCAGATATTCGTCCTGCACAATGGCACATACATAGCCGCCCTGCCCCGGCTGCGCATCCAGCCTGTCCCCCATCGAGATATATGGTATACCCTGCTGGTCACAAATCTCGTCCACATCGGAGGGCGCGTCGTCCGCGGGCCCTATGATCATCAGCTCAACACCTGAGGACAATAGCTCTTCCGCCGCCGCTTTCTGCTGGGCGGCATCTGCGCAGTTCTGCGCCGTTATCGTGACGCCAAAGCGCTCCTGATACGCCGCGCAGATCGCCTGCAGCTCGTCCCAATCCGCCTCCGCACTGACGATGATGCCGATATGGTGCGTTTCTGCGGGGATAAAGCTCTCTGAAAGCCCTGGCAGAAAATCCGATGGTATGTCCGTTACAGGCTCGGGCTTCGGTTCCGGCGAGGGGGATGTTGTCGGCGCCGCTGTCAGCGTCACTGTCGGCTGGGCGCTATCGGCCGTCGGACTGCAGGCGCCCGCGATCAATAAAACAACCGCCAGCAGAGCCATAAAGCCTGTTAGTTTTCGTTTCATCCGTCTGCCCCCAGTCTCCCCATCATCTTGAATAGAATACCACAGCGAGAACCAAATTGCCACTTTTTTGGATCAAAGAGATTCTCCACGCGGCCAACAAAGCGGTGTGACGGATGGTCCATATGTGTTATAATACGGAAAAACGCTCATCATATCGGGAGGACATTCAATGAACGCGGAAGTTCTGTGCATCGGAACGGAAATACTGCTGGGAGACATCATCAACACCAACGGCGCGTATCTCGCGCAACAGCTGGCGTCTCTCGGCATCGACATCTACCATCAGTCCGTCGTGGGCGACAACCCCGGCAGGCTGGCGGACAGCCTAAAGCTTGCGCTCAGCCGCGCGGACATCGTGATCACCACAGGCGGCCTCGGGCCAACGTACGATGACGTGACAAAAAAATCGGTAGCGGATTACTTCGGCCTCGGCATGGAGATGCACGAGCCGTCCGTCCGTAAGATCGAAGCGCTGTTTGAGAACCGGGGCATCAAAATGACGCCCAACAACCTGCTGCAGGCGCAGGTGCCCGCGGGCTCCACGGTGTTCTTCAACGACACCGGCTTCGCGCCCGGCATCGCGGTGGAGAAAAACGGCAAGACGGTGATCATGCTGCCCGGCCCTCCCGGAGAGATGCGCCCCATGTTCAAGAACAAGGTGGTGCCGTTTTTGGAGAAATACACAGGCTCCACGATACGTTCGCGGACGCTCTTTATTTTCGGCATGGGCGAATCGCAGGTGGAGGACACCTTGCGCGATATGATGACCTCGTCGTCCAACCCCACCATCGCGCCGTACGCCAAGCAGGGCGAGGTTCAGGTGCGCGTCAGCGCCAAAGCGGCCACCCCCGATGCGGCCTTCACTCTGATCGACCCGGTTGTGGAGCAAATATGCGGCATATTGGGCGACGTGGTATACGGCGTCGATGTCAGCAACCTGCAGACGGCAGCTGTCCGGTTGCTGAAGGAGAAGAATCTTACGGTGGCCGTAGCCGAGAGCTGTACCGGCGGCCAGGTATCCGCAGCCCTCACCGATATCGCAGGCGCGTCCGACGTATTCGGCTGCGGCGTGTGCGCCTATTCCAACGACATCAAGCAAAAGCTGCTGAGCGTGCGCGGCGAGACGCTGGCGCAGTTCGGCGCCGTTTCGGAGGAGACGGCACGCGAGATGGCTGCCGGCGTACGGGCGCTATCCGGCGCGGATATCGGCGTGTCCATCACCGGCATCGCGGGACCGGGCGGCGGTACGGATGAAAAGCCGGTGGGTCTGGTGCACTTCGCGGTGGATGCCGGCGGGTTTCAGGATGTGATGCATAAAAACCTGTCGCGCGGCCATAAGGACGAACGCGGATTCATCCGCAACATGGCCACGCTGCACGCGCTTAACCTGATCCGAAAAGCCGCTCTGAAAATCTGAGTTTGTCCCACAATAGCAACATAAAAAGGACTGCGTCTTGTAAGGGAGCGCAGTCCTTTTGTATTATACGCTTATTGCTTTGTGCCGCACTTGCCGCAGAAAACCGCTCCGACTGGCAGTTCAGCACCGCAGTTGACGCAATGCTTAACGGCGGGTACAGCGGGTTCAGCAGGTACAAACTGTGCCTGCACTGGTTCTTCCGGCCCCGCGGGTTCCTCCGGTTCCGGTACGACCGGTTCCATAGGCGGCGCAGGCGTAACCGGCTCCACAGGGACAAACGGAGGCGGCGCATAAGGCGGTGCTGCCGACGGCACATAGGGAACAGCAGGGGGCGCGTATGGCGGATATGGCGGCGGCGCATACTGCCCGGCGGGCGGAGAATAAGGCTGCGGTCCAGCTGGCGGCGCGTATTGCGGTGGCGCATACTGTGCCGCAGGGTTCGGCGCGCCGCAGTTGGGGCAGAAGCCCGCAGCACGGGGTATGCCTGCACCGCAGCGCGGGCAGGGCATCATGGCTCTCGCCGCCGCTTCTGTGCGCATTTGTTCGCTTCTGGCAACCGCTTCAGCGCGCATTTTAACAAAATAATCTGCTTTCAAGAACATCAGCAGGCAGATAGCGCCAAACGCAAGAAAATAGAATAAGGGGGTGAGAAGGAACGGATAGCTCCTGGCTAGCAGTACGATCCATGCTACCAGCGACGCCACCGACACAGACCCGCTCACGATCATGATAGTCATCGAATCTTCGGCGATTATATTGAGCAGCAGCCCGGCCAACATGAGTACCACACCAAGGCAGGTAAACGCATCATAAACAGATACAGCACCAGCCCCCCGGATGTTGATCAGAAAGATGCCCAGCAGATAAAACAAACCGCCGAGTGCAAAAATCGCAATATGGGCCGACAACAAGAATCTTAAAAACCCGTTGCTGTTTAAATATTGCTTGGCGGCGGCGATAAAGCTCTTATACGGAGACATGAAAACCAACCTCCTTGATATGATAATGTGAACTATACATGTAATATATTACATCACTCCGGCGCTTATTCGCAAGACCGCATCTTGAAAAAGTTGGACCAGTCCGTAATAAATTCCACAGCACCGGCTCACAGTCGACAAAAACCGTTCTGTTTCCCGATTATATGTGTTCGGCTCCTCCGCACGCAGACAAATTTTTCGCAGCCCCGAGCCTTAATATGAAGAAAACCATGCTTTGATAAAGGGGGCTCTGCAATGGACGAAAATACCGGCAGCGATGGGTTTGTGCCGCTGTCCGACATACTGAAAAACCTAAGCCGGATACGCGACAAGCTGATCGAGATCAATGAGCGCAACGGCAATATCGCCAATTACGTCGCCATGCGCAAGGAGATCGCCCTGCTCGGCTGGGGCGGCATACTGCAAAAATACCATCCCGACATCAATGTGGACGACCCCGCGGCGTTCCCGCTGTTCGAGCTGTATAAGTTTGTTTACAGCACCATGGAAACTGAAAATGAAGCCGATTAATGCCTGCCTTTTTGCGCAATCCCCCTGCATGGGAAAACAAAAAGGACTGAACGTATAGTCGCAGTCCTCCAGTCATCTCGCGTTCGGAATTGATTAATCCAGCTCGCTTTCCAGCGATTCATAGTCGTAATAGGTGCCGTCCTTCTTCTTGATATCCGAGCCGTCCATCGCCATGCTGTAGGATCCCTTATACATCTGGATGCCCTCCGGTGTCACGTATACGACGCTAAAGTTGATGCGGCCATCTGCTATATCACTGATGTCCAGCTGCATCTCCCGATTGGAACTCAGCTCCTTGTCTAATTCGCTCTGGTCGGGCAGCGTCACTGTCAGTGCCGTTACATTCTCACAGGCAAAGTCGGATGCGAATATCACCGCTTCCCGCGCTATCGTAAAATAGAACTTGTCCCCGCCTTCCGGAATCAGCCTTGCCGACATGCTGCCGTATTCCAGCCGCCTCTGACCTGACCCGTCCATTGACATTCGGGTGGTGTGCCAAGTCTGGTTGCCGTTCTCGTCCAAATACGGATAGTTGGTGTCCAGATAGATGTAGTCTCCGATAATGTCAAACCCAAAACCGCGAGCTTCCAGATCCTCATCCGTCCCGTCCGCCTTCTTCCGGTGCAGCGGCGGGTCCTCGCCATAGTCCGCCACAATGACGTTGCCTTCATCGAGATAGTATGTCCAGTCGCCCGAGAGGACTTCGCTTGAGTTCTCATCGGTGGACTGATCCGGTGCTGTCGTTTCGTCCGGCGGCGTCGTCGCGACCGGCACAGGCGTCGGCGTCGGAGCGGGCGTCGCCTCCGGCGCGGAGACCGGCTTGTCCCCGCACGCCGCCAGCGATACGGTCAGCAATAGCATCAGCAGCAGAAATTTATATTTTCTCATTGCAGTTCTTTTTGCCATTTTATATCCTCAAAATCAGTTTAGCCGGTCGGCATTGGCGAAGGCTTCCATGATGCAGGCCTGATGCGCTTCGTCGATATGACCGGAGCTGTGAATCTTGCTTCCCCGAAAATGCAGGCAGACCTGGCCGTCCATGTCATTGCCGCTGGTAGGGCCGGTGTTATGCACATAGCCCATCAGGCTGGCGGCATAATATTTGCCCTCAATCTTCACCCAGACGGGCCTCCGGGACGAGTCCAGCTCGCCACCCCAGGCTTCCTTCATCTTTGCCGTATCTTCTTTGGTCATCGTATCCACGTCCGCATGCCACAGTGCGGTATAGCCGCCGAACCGGGCCATATTCCAGCTTATTCCGGTCCTCACATCGATCACCTCGAACGGCACATGCTTCTTTACAATATCCTCCATGCCGCCGAACCAGTCTACCAGCCACACCTTGCCATTCTGCTGAGGCTTTTGCGGCTCCATGTCAGACCGGTAATTGTTCCACAGCTTGGGTGCGTCCTTGCCAAACAGCAGCACCAGCGTCTGAACGCCCGCGATACCATCCGCATCGAGATATACGGACTCCTGAAACTTTTTGACTGCTGCCCGCGTCGCCTTACCATAAACGCCGTTGGCCGCCACATGGAAAAAGCCTCTTTTTCTGAGCGCTACCTGCAGCGTGGACACCGCCTGCCCCCTCATGCCCGGATGTATCTCTGTCAGATACTTGCCTTCCCCCAGACTGTAGGTCACGAAATCACCGCGGACATAACCGGCCTTACCGCCACAGTCCACCTTCACCCAGTGATCCTGTATGCTCTGCACCGTCACGTTCGTCCCGTGCTTCATCGTGGTCACCACATCGCCCGACGTGCTGGGAATGCTGCGCAGGTTAACGTTGGACGAATTGATCGTCGCGCTCATGTTCAGCGGGATGATGTTCTTCTTGTGTACGCAGTCCATGGGCAGATATCCTGTCGCCGAACCCGCCTTCACCTGATACATATCGCCGAACGTTCCGGTGATGGTCACCTGTGTTTCGGCTTTCAGCATCTGCGTAGCGGTTCCGCCCGGCTCGCTCACGAGGCCTGTGTCACTGACCACCACGCCTGGGTCGCTGAGTCCGGTCACCATCACGTCAATATAATCCGCCCTCACGTAGCCCGTGTACGTTTGATAAGTCACCTTGTACCAGCCGTGGCCCGCGTTTTCAGCCACGCTGACGGATGTACCCTCGCTCATCTTCGTGAGCACCGCCGAAGCTGCCGAGGGCTGCTCCCGCAGATTCACATCCGGCGTATTGACGGTGCCCGTCGGCGCAACGGTCGAAGCTGCAGCCGCCGTCGGCACTTCAAATACAATAACCGACAGCATCAGCGCTATCGACAATATCACCGATATGAGTTTTCTGTTTTTCTTAAACATATCAAAATACTTCCTGACGGTTGCCGCCCGATCCGGGTGCTTTTATGTCGAAATAGTTCGCGCCAATTCATAATAAGCGCTATTCTGTCTGTTTGTTATGGCTTGACCACATTATAGCCGCTGAATAAAAGCTTGTCAAAACCATTACAGAAGTGTGAAGTTTCTGTCGACTGCATTTGTTTGCCTTGATTCGTCCAGTTTGCGATGCTTTTCGTCGTATTTCGTTGTTAAGCGTTACTTATCAGACTGCTCCGTCACGAATCGACATATCCTCCCATACATCGAATCAACTTCGTCACAATGAAAGTGGCTGTGCAGCGATTTTTCCAGTAACAGCACTTCAACAGTAGCAGACTGCAGCCCTTTTGCCAGCACCCGGTGGCTTTTCCACGATACTGTTTCATCACGCCGGGACTGTATGATCAGTACGGGACAACGCACCTGAATAAGTAAATGCCGTGCCTTCCGTATCAGTGAACGCAAATCCCAAAACCTTGGAACCCATGCCAAGTATGTCCGGACCGTGCCTTTCTGTACGCTGTTGGCCCTGCGATAGCTTTGATGAATTTCGCCATCCTTCATCGGGTCGCCAAAAAGCATTCTCAGCGACATGAATACGGCCCGCGGGCTTAACACCACTCGCATGGGCGTGGACAGGAGTATCACGCCGTCAGCCCCATTTTCCACTGCTTCATTGATCGCGAGCAGACCGCCCATGGAATGCCCGACAATAACGATTCGCTCATACCGCCGCTTCAGGAGCAAAACGGCCTTACGAACCTCCCGACGCCAGTCATCCGCTTTGGCTGCGGCAAAATCCCCTGCGCTGCCGCCATGCCCCGGAAGCAGTACGCCCATCACGGTATACCCCTGCTTATGCAGCATTTTGGCGGCAGCCTCAAACTGCACCGGACTGCCCAGTATGCCGTGTACCATCAAAACCGCCGTGCGACTTCCTTCCGTTTCATACAGAAAAGGCCTGTGCAGGTGTGGATCCGAAAGCTTGTCCATCGATGCCCTCCGCTCTAATTGCTGGTATTATATCGTATAGCCAAAAAAGCCGCAAATAAACAACGCCGCGTATCACAAACACGCGGCTGCAATATTATATAGCCGGGAATGAATTCATTCCATGTTAATAAAATAAATGCCCATATCAGGTCGCCGTACAGCCTTCCTCAGTTTGGTGCCGCCTACGATGTATAATATAGCTAAAACTATGATGCCCAGCCCCAGCGAGAGCCCTCCGCCGAACCCGAGGAACAGCACATACAAGGGGATATAAGCTATACCCACCACGATAAAGAACACGGCGGCAGAAGGTCGTGTGCACAGTTTCAGTCCGATAATCCCCGACACGATGGCACCTCCGTCAACGATGATGAGCAGAAGAATACCGGCAGTGGTAAACGTACCGTGCACCAAGGCGGCTATAGCCAACGAAGTCACGATTGACAGAGCTCCCAATATGATATAAAGGATGCTGCATACCTTAAGCATTTTCGAGCCCGGTACCACGGATGACGCCGGTGTTTGGAATGGCCCCGGCTGCATGGTCGGCATTGGGCACTGAGACGGCTGCTGCATCTGAGGCGTGCGGTCTGCACGGTAGCCGCAGGCTGTGCAAAACGCGTCGCCTTCATTTATCGCTCCTCCGCATTGTGGACAAATCATGTTTCTTTCCCCCTTATTTTAGTTTGGAAATTGTATGATTAATCCCCCCGTTATAAATTGATTATTTACACTTGTTTTTTCTAATTCATATTTTATGTTATGTATATATTAACGTTCCTGTAATATTAATGCAACCTGCTGATATTTATGCAAATAAAAACTAAATATACATCAAATCAGGAAGCAAAAACCACCAAGAGGCAGTGCCTCCGATGCATTCCGATTTTTTGTGAACAACAACGATATAGCTTGCAAAGCCACAGCAACAAATAAATGTCGCGTGGCCAATACTCTTGCCGCGCGACATTTATTAATGATTGTATTCGTCATGAACCATGTCCGCCAGAACTTCATTTTTAAAATACGGCCGGTTGTTAGCCTATCAACGCATTACCTCTTTGTCCTGCCCGGCGGACCAAAACCCATGCACCACCCGCGAGTATCGCGGCGGCCAGTACAAGCGCATACACCCAAGTAAAATCCTGCCCTGTACTCGGCAAAACCGTATCCTGTATTGTTACGGTAACGCTGCTGGAAACGCCGTTCACCGTGTACGTTATCACCGATGTCCCGGCTTTCTTTGCAGTAAAGGTAGCAGGACTGCTGAACGTAGCAGAGAAGAAATTCTTATCCCATTCCCATGTGCCGCCAGAAGGCTCCGGGTTCAGCGTTATTCTTCCGTTTACATACATGGTTTGTGTTGTGGGAATTCCGGTAATTGATTTCGCCTGCCAGGTGGCGCTATAAACCCTGTCGCCGGAAGATCCCTTCGGTATTGTGACGCTCATGGATGTTCCGTCCATACCCGTTTGGGACCAGCCCATGAAGGTAAAGCCGGGCTTTTCAGGATTGTTGAGTGTAAATGTGTCGCTCTCGACCGTATAACTCGACGGGTTCAGCGTACTGAGCGTACCGTCATCCAGATTGTAAGTGATCGTATAAGACACTGGCGTCCACTTTGCGTACAGTGTCGTCGTGGCATTATAAGTAAAAGTATCGTCCGGGCTGTAATTCGTACCGCCGCCGTTTGCTGCTGTATTCCAGCCCGAGAACGTATAATAGTCGCGCGTCAGTCCGCTACCGCCCATCACACTCGTCGTTTCGGTATATAATTTTATCACGGAAGCGGGAACTGTGCCGCTGCCGCCGTTGGCATTGTAGCTAAGCGTATGAATCCGCAAAAACGCCCCAAACGTCGGCGTCCACGCAGACGGTATTGGGATGCCGTACGATTCTTCCACGTCTTCGGTGAATGTCAGGTGCGTGTGTGTCGTTGTCACAGGTGCAAGGCTGATGTCTTTGTACAGAAAAGCCGCTGCGTTTCCCGACAGGTTCAGCGTTCCGCCTGAGCCGCCGCTGCCGTATCCTATATCCTGTCCGCTGCCGCTGCCGCTTGCCGCGTAGACGGTTCCGCCGGACAGGCTGATTGTTCCACCGCCACCATTTATACCGCCGCCGATGCCTGCGCCGCTGTCGCCGCCCGATGCGGTTACATGGGCGTTGCCGGATATCATGACTGAACCGCCGCTGCCGCTGTTCCCGCCGCCGATGCCCGCGCCGTTGCTGCCGCCTGTCGCGCTTACGGTGCCACCGGATATATTGATCGTGCCACCGTATCCGACATACATTGTGTTGGTGGTACCGCCACCGCCGACACCTGCCGATTTATAGCCGCCATTCGCCTCCACCGTACCGCCAGTGATGGAGATGCTGCCGCCGCCGGAGTAGGCGCCGCCGCCTATGCCCGCACCGCCTGCCGATGCGTATGTACCGCCCGTGGCCGTGATATCGCCGCCCTCAATCGTGATATTGCCGCCCTCGCCGTCGCTGCCGCCGCCGATGCCCGCAGCACCGTAGCCGCCTGTCGCGATGATCGTTCCGCTTTTGATCGTGATTTTGCCGCTATCCTGGTTCGTTGAGCTGCCGATTCCGGCGTCAAGGTTGCTTGTGGCCGTCAGGCTGCCGCTGCCCTGAATTGTCAGTTCGGAGCTTGGGCTAAGCCATATGGCGGGTCTGTCGTTGCAGGACAATTGCGTATCGCCGTAAAGCGTTACGACAGCCGTGGCATCCTGTATATCAAGAGGCGCAAAACCGTTGTCCCGGTACATATAAGTATTCAACAGCGAGATGTTGACGGTTAATCCTGAGTTGACCGTTACAGTGGAATAATTAAGGCTTTTCTTTCCAACGATGATATAATCGCCGCTGTTTCCGATAACGCCTTCCGACCCGACCATTGTATAACCGGTTCCGCTCGCAAGGTACGGATCGCCCCAGTCGATGATTTCGCCCGAAAGCTTTGTTCCGTTATAATACGCACCCGAGAGTGAGCCACCGCTGGCTCCCGTCACTGTTCCCGAATTGACGGAAACCACCGCGTTGGTGCCTTTTGAGCGTAGCCGCAATATGGAATATCCGTCAATGAAAAGTGTACCGCCTGCACCGCTTACGGCACCACCGCCGCCGCCCAAGTCATATCCGGTTCCCGAGCCCGTCGTATCTACATTGGCTTTATTCGATATCGTCACCGCCGCGCCCGCGCCACCCGCTGTGCTGCCTTCACCGCCGCCGATGCCTGCGCCGCCGCTGTTGCCTGTCGCGATGATGGTGCCGCCTGAGATGCTGATTGTGCCGCCGCTGCCGCCTGTGCCTGAATCGCTGACGCCCCCGCCAATACCCGCGCCGCCATGATTCGCCCCCATCGACTTCCCTTCCACGCTGCCGCCTGTGATGTTGATCGTACCGCCGCTGCCGCCTGTGCCCGAATCGGTGCCGCCGCCTCCAATTCCCGCGCCGCGCAAACCGCTCGACGCAAAAACGCTGCCGCCTGTGATGTTGATTGTGCCGTTGCTGCGGCCGCCGCCGCCGCCGATGCCCGCGCCATTAGAGCCGCACTGCGCGTCAATATTTCCACCCTCGATTGTGATGGTACCGCAATCGGCAAATACACTGCTTCCGATAGCCGCACCCTGAAAGCTGGTTGCATACAGCGTTGCGCTGCCGTTGATCGTCAGAGCGGTTGAGCCTTCCACCTGAAGCGCGGCGTAATTGTTTTGCGCCGTCAATGTACTTGTACCTGAAATTGTGAGCGTATTTGAGGTTCCGCCGGTAAAAACGATTGGGCTGTACTGATGGGTATCAGTAACCGTTATGCCAACGCCGTTCAGCGTTAAGTTTACATTGGGCTCACAGACAACCGAAATGTTCGTCGCACTGCCGCTTAAAGTGACGGTAAGACCTTCCTTAATCGTCAGCGTATCGTCTGCACTGAACGTATAATCGCCCAGATTGTATGTACCGCTCGCGCTAATTTCATAATTCGCCGCCAGTGATATTGTGGGACATACGCACAGTGTCAATAAAACGATTACCAATGTCGTGATCAGCAGCCTTTTTTTCATTTGTCTATCCCCCGTCTTAAGCTATAAATGATCGCACTCAGTTTCGCGCACAAATGACTATATGTGACAGTAACGGCCTGTTTTCCCTGTTGTTTTCATCGTAGCATACACAAAAGAAGGGTGCATCGTACCAAAGTACTGCACAAACGATGCTGTCCATGTAGTTTTTGTGAAATCATATATCATCGTTATATTGTCGCATATTAACTTTTGGAATATAATGAAGAAAACGTTACAGCATGAGCCGGGATTCACGGGAGACTGCAAATTGTTTAAGGCCAAGCTTCAAGCACCCACTATCAACAAAAATGCAATCAGCAGAGAAAAACTGCTGGCAAAGCTTTATCTTGCACAGGAAAATAAGCTGACGCTTGTTACCGCGCCTGCGGGCTTTGGTAAGACCACCGCAGTTCTCGATTGGCTGGACCAATGCACGCTACCGTCAGCTTGGATTTCACTCGATTCTAAGGACAATGATCCTGTAACGTTCTGGCAATATGTCTATGCCGCTCTGGAAAAGATAGTATGCGGTATCGGCACAGATGCGGAATACGTTTTCTCTTCTCAGGAGCTGATGAAAGCAGGCGTCCATATCAACATACTGATTGATCGCCTATCGGAAGCTCAGAGAGACTTCCTGCTTGTACTGGACGATCTTCATCTGATCAACGACCCGTCCATATTAAAAAACCTGTCTTTCCTCATCGATTATTTGCCTGCAAAAATGCATCTGATTTTCATCGGCCGGATGGAGCCTGAGTTTGATTCAGCCAGACACAGAATCAAATGGCAGGCACAACGGCTGGAGGAAAACGATCTGCGCTTTGACAAGGAAGATATCGTCCATTTCTTTCAGGCCAGAGGGTATGCGCTTGACGATGGAAATATCGAGAAAATAGAGAAGTATACTGAAGGTTGGGCGGCAGCTTTGGTTGCCGTCGCCATGTCCATGGAGAAAGACGATGGAAACGGCAGCGCCATTGCCGGACTTGCGCGGTCCAGCCGTGATATCGAACAGTATCTTAAGGACGAGGTGATCGGCGCATGGAGCCAGGAAAGACGTATCTTTGCCATGAAAACCAGCGTACTGGATACCCTTTCCGAAGCGCTGTGCAACGCCGTGACAGGCGACGGCAACGGCGGAAAAATGCTTATGGAAATCAGTGAAGGAAGCGGATTCCTTACTCCTCTGGATGAGCAAATGCACAATTACAGATATCACCACCTGTTTAAGAGCTTTTTTCAAAAGCTTCTTTCAGAAACAGCGCCGGAAGAAATTTTTGCGCTGCACACAAAGGCCGGGCAGTGGTATTTGCAGCAGGGGCAGCTGCCGGAAGCAATCGACCATTTCTTGAACGGGGAAGCCTATGAACAGGCCTTTGATTTGATTGAACACCAGATCGACGATATGCTCCGCAGATTTGAGTTCGGCCGATTGCTGCCATGGGTGAAGCGGCTGCCGGACAAGTATCGCGATGGTAGTTTTAAGATTGCCGCGATTTACGCGCTTTATTACGCAAGCGCGGATGAATATGCCCTGTCAAGGCAATGGATCGCGAGGATGAAGGAATTAAAAGAGGGTTATCCGCATGCCCCGAATCCGAAGTGGAACAGATACAGCGAAAGAGTCTGTATGATGGCTGAAGCCTATCTGCTCGTGAGAGAAGGCAATAACGAGTTTGTCCGGCTTATCTTTTCAGCGGCAGAGATGAACAGCGGCGGAGCCTATAGAATAACAGAATATTATGATTTGAACGCAGCCGATGCGTATTTTTACCGTTGCCCCGTTGGTAAGGTAACTGGCTTGTTCCGGCAGGCCCCCGAGCTTTACGACAAGATGGCTGAAAGTTACCGTGGAATTATTTCGAAAAACCCCGGATATTCTCCGCTGGCAGTCGGGGAATACCTGTATGAGATCAACCGGGCTGAAGAGTCCATACCTCAGCTGCTAAAAGCCCTGAAGGAAGCAAGGGAGGCGCGCTGTCCCGGCGCTCTTGTTCCGGCCATGGTGAATATTGCGCGGATCAAAAGGGCGGACGGCGACATATCCGGTGCTTTTTCCGTCCTGAATGAATGCGAAAAACAACTAAATAGTATGGGAAAGGCTCATTGGCTTTATCTGCTGGACGCTTTTCGCTGTCGGCTGAATCTCGACATCGGGAACATGGATCAAGTGCGGGAATGGCTTGCCAAAGAGAAGCTGAATATCTTCTCTGAAATCAGCCGGATCAGGGAATTTGAATTGATTGTCTTTTCCAGAGCTTTGATATCGCTGAAGCGAACGCAGGACGCGCAGCTGCTTTTGCAAAGGCTCCTTGCATTCTCGGAAGAAACGAAACGGCTGCATAGTCGAGTGGAAGTGCTGAATATTCTGGCATTGCTGACTTTCAGGGAAAATCGTATACGCCTTGCGCTGAAATATATAGACGAATCGCTTGGGATAGGGCTCAGCGAGGGATATATTAGAAGCTATCTTGATGAATTGGCTCCCATGGCTCAGCTGCTTAGAGCATATATTAAATCCAGAGGAAAGCAGTCTGAAGATGATCTTTTGAAGAAGCGGAAGGCCTTTGCTGCAGAATTGCTGGCACAGATACGCCACAACCTGCTTCAAACGGCTCAGGCGCATGACGAGGTATCTCCGGGTGCAGCCGGGGAAATCATGGACCAGTTCACGGCACAGGAGAAGAGAGTGCTTGAGCTGATAATGAACGCCGATACCAATGAAAAAATCTGCGAAAAGCTGGGGATCAGCCTCAGGACGGTTAAGACCCATACCGGCAACATCTACGCCAAGTTAGGCGTGAAAAACCGCGTTCAGTGTATCAAGCTGGTTCGGGAGTTGAGTTTACTTTAAGAATAGATTCCTAAGATAATTTAGAGTTACAGGGGTGCAGGCTCATCTGATATTAACCTGAATATCTATAAAAGAAATAAAAGAGGGGTTCAAAGAATGAACTCCTTATTGCAACTGTCATGAGACTATCAAATTCTGCACTATCCTCTTTCAAACAAGCATAACAAGCTACTTAGTGTTTGATTCTTTAAATGCTGATTAAACGATATTTTCAGAAAACATTATAATGTTATATAAACTCCTAATCAAATAAAAAAGGCGGCAAAGGAAAGACATGTTGCCTTTGCCGCCTTTATCTCATTTCATGCCGTAAACCGGCCCAAAGTTTTTGCAGGCCAGGTAGTCCGCACCCTCACGGTTCTCCGTACCAAAAGCATTCCATGCCGACGGCCGGAACACTTTGCCCTCCTCCACGTTGTGCATGTTCACCGGTATGCGCAGCATGGACGCCAGCGTGATCAGGTCCGCGCCGATGTGGCCGTAGTTGATCGCGCCGTGGTTCGCGCCCCAGTTCGCCA
>JAEWWC010000150.1 GCA_023396555.1 Bacillota bacterium | reverse complement strand
CGGGCGACAAGACGGGCGAGCTGCAGATACGCGGCGACGCCATCCATTCGGGCCGCATGGTAGACGGCGTGTACATCGCGCGGGAGGAGGGCTGGTTTTCATCCGGCGATATCGTACGCGAGGTGGACGGGCGGTATTACATCGAAGGCCGTTTGAAGGATGTCATCATCAACGAATCGGGCGAGAACGTGTATCCCGACGAGTTGGAGGACAGCTTCTCGGAGCTGCCGCACGCGGAGCACATCTGCGTGACGGGCGTCGCGGCCAAGGATGTGTACGACGACACCACGCTGGTGGTGTACATGGGCGAGAGCACCGGCGACGCGGATAAGGCCGCCGAGCTGATATCGGAGATTGCACGCATCAACGGCTTGCTGCCCATATATAAGAAGATCAAACGCGCGTACCTTTCCTTGGATGCGCTGCCGTTGGCCAACGGTATCAAAGTGCGCCGCCAGAAGGTGAAGGAAACGCTGGAACGCGGGCAGGGCCGTTTCGAGGAGATCGACATACGCGGCGGCGTGATTAAACATGTCGCTGCGAAGAAGGAACAGCCGGCGAAAACAAACGGCGCGGCTTACGACAGTACCGAATACAAGAGCATCGTGGAAAATGTCCGGCAGATGTTCGCGGAGGTGCTGGGCGTTGAGCCGTCCTCCATCAAGGATACCGACCACTTTGTGGACGATCTCGGCGGTGACAGCCTGTCCAGCCTCGGCGTGTTCTCCAAGGCGGAGGAGATGTACGACGTGATCATTCCGGACACCGAGTACTTCACCTGCGCGACGGTGGAAGACCTTTCCCGCCTGCTGTACAGGAAGCTGAACAACATTGAGGATAAGCGCGAGGAGGCAAGGCCGCTGCAGGAACTGCGCAGGATCACCGACTTCAAGTCGTCCCGCGAGTACGAGGAATACGCGCGCCGGCGCATCGGTATGCAGGATGCGGGCATCAAGGACCCGTACTTCGTGGCGCATGATTCGGTACTGCGCGACACGTCCGTCGTGGCGGGCCGGGAGATTATCAACCTTGCTTCCTATAACTACGTCGGCATGTCGGGCCATCCGCGGACAACGGAGGCGGCCAAAAAGGCTATAGACACCTACGGCACGTCGGCCTCCGGCTCGCGGCTGATCGCGGGGGAGAAGACGCTGTATCGTGAGCTGGAACGCGCCATCGCGAAGTGGAAGCATACGGACGATTCGCTCGTTCTGGTGGGCGGGCATTCCACCAACGTGACGTTCGTGGGCAACTTCTGCAACGAACGCGATCTGGTTCTGTACGACGCCTTGTCGCACAACTCCATCACGCAGGGTTGCCAGCTGTCCAAGAGCGACACCAAGGCATTCCCGCACAACGACATCGACGCGCTGGAGTATCTGCTTAAGGCTGCGCGAGACAAGTACGAGAAGATACTCATTGTCGTCGAGGGCGTTTACTCGATGGACGGCGATATCGCCCCCATACCGGAATTCGTGGCGCTAAAAAAGAAATACGGCGCGTTCCTGATGGTGGACGAGGCGCATTCGAGCTGCGTGATCGGCAAAAACGGCGGCGGCGTAGACGACCACTTTGGTTTGCTGCCGGGCGATATCGATGTAAAGATGGGTACGCTGTCCAAGGGCCTCGGCACCTGCGGCGGCTATATTGCGGGTGAGCAGGCGCTGGTCGACTATATGCGCTATTCGCTGCCCGGCTTCATGTTCTCGGTGGGCATCAGCCCGCCGCTGGCGGCCGCGGCGCTGGAAGGCGTACACATCATGATGGAAGGCAACCCTAAGGTGGACGCGCTGCACGCCAATGTCAAATATTTCGTGGAGGGCGCTCAGCGGCGCGGGTTCGACACCTGCCTGGCCAAGGAGACGGCTATCATCCCCATCATGGTGGGTGAGGACAACGACGCGTACGAGCTGTCCACGCTGATGCTGGAGGAAGGCGTTTTCGTGCCGCCGGCGGTTTATCCCGCTGTGCCCAAGCGTCAGGCGCGTCTGCGGTTCTGTGTGATCAGCGAACACAAGCCGGAACAGCTGGATTACGCGCTGGACACGCTGGACAAGCTGTTCGCGCAGAAAGGTATTTCAAAACAGGTGAATAAATGAAGGTATTGGTAACGGGAGGCGCGGGATATATCGGCAGCCACGCGGTGCGCCAGCTTCAGCGCAGCGGCCACGAGCCGGTGGTACTGGACAATCTGTCCAAAGGCCACCGCGAGGCCGTGAAGGACGTTTGTCTGGTCGAGGCGGATCTGCTGGACAAAGACGGCCTTGCCCGCTGCTTCCGCGAGCATAAAGTGGATGCGGTGATGCATTTCGCGGCGCGCAGCCTGGTGGGCGAAACCATGCAGATCCCTTACGACTATTATGAAAACAACGTAACCGGGAGTCTGAACCTCTTCAAGGCGGCGATGGACGCAGGCGTGGACAAGTTCATATTTTCATCCACGGCGGCGGTGTACGGCCAGCCGGACGAGGTGCCGATACTCGAGACCACCACAAAAGCGCCGCTCAACGTATACGGCAGAACCAAGCTGATGATCGAGAACATGCTGGAGGATTTCTCCAACATATACGGCATACGTTATAAGGCGCTGCGCTACTTCAACGCCGCGGGTGCGGACGCCGCAGGCGACATCGGCGAGGACCACACGCCGGAATCGCATCTGGTGCCCATTATATTCCAGAGTGTGCTCGGCAAGCGCGATAAGCTGTGCGTGTTCGGCGACGACTATCCGACGGAGGACGGCACCTGCATCCGCGACTACATCCACGTGACAGACCTCGCGGACGCGCACGTGCTGGCGCTCGGTGATCTGGCAAAGGGCGGCGCAAGCTGCGCGTATAACCTCGGCAGCGAGAAGGGCTATTCGGTGCTGGAGATCATCCGGGCCGCGTCCGAGGTTGTCGGCAGGCCGATAGAATACGATATCGCGCCGCGTCGCGCGGGTGACCCGGCCGTGCTGATCGCCTCGTCGGCCAAGATACAATCGGAGCTTAACTGGAAACCCCAATTCGGCATCGCTGACATACTCGCCAGCGCGTGGCGGTTCCATCAGCAATTCCCGGACGGATATTAAGTAAGTTTAAAAATATAAAAGACATGAATAATGCCTTCACCAAGGCATTATTCTAATGGGATTCTCAAGGGGCAAGCCCCTTGAGCGGTGGCGTGGAGGCAGAGCCTCCACGGTCTTAGACCTGAAATATTGCTATCCAAGCGCCCCAAAAGGGCGTTTTTCTTTTGCCGGAAAGCAGCTTGGATTAACAGTTTCTGTTGTTCATTAATTATTCATAATTTTAACAGGATGATGTTAAACGGCATCGCTATAATGACGCCATCAGTTAAAACCTGAAAGGCGGAATGAGACGATGAGCAAAGGCAATACAAACAAAGCACCAAAAAAGAAGATGAAAAAAGGCATCAAGAGGCTGATCATACTGGGCGCGGTCGTGATCGCGCTGGCGGGCGGCTTCTTCGTTTACAGGAACGTTGCCAGCGCGGCGGAAGCGGAGGCCGCGTTCGGCGCGGAGCCGTCGTACGATCAGGTCGCGTCGGGCGACATCTCGCTGACGGTATCGGGCAGCGGCAATCTGGGCAGCGCCGAGACGCTGAACATATCGACTGACAGCCAGATCATCGCGGAGGATGTGCTGGTGGCGGAGGGCGATACGGTTACGGCGGACCAGCCGGTGATCAAGCTGGATGTTGACGCGATGCAGTCCAATGCGAACGACCTGCAGGAACAGATTGCGGCGCAGCAGATCAGCATTGACACCACGAACCAGGTGACGACGACCTTGAGCGTCAAGTCGCCGGTGGACGGCTGGGTAAAGAACGTGAAGCTGGACGAGGACGATTACATAGAGGACGCGATGGCGGAATACGGCTACGTCGCGCTGGTGGCTACGGAGGAGCGCGAGCTGGTCGCTGTGCCGGATGGCACGAGCTTGACCGAGGACGCTGAAGTGAAGGTGAAATGCGAAGGGCACAGGCTCTCGGGCGAAGTGGTTTCCGAGGACGGCAAACTGTATGTCAGCATCGACACGGTCAGGCGCACGGTGGGCGCGGCGGCGGTCGTTTACGACACCGAAGGCAACAAGCTGTATGAAGGTACGATTGAACTGGCGGCTTACGAGCCCATCGAGAGCAGCTACGGTATCATTACCGACGTCGAGTTCTCCGAGGACGAGGAAATTGAAGCGGGTGAAGCCATTTACACGGCCTCTCAGTACTCGCAGGACGTGAAGGACATGTACACGGAGCTGGCGGACCTGAAGGAACAGTACGACAGCATCACAAAGTTGATCACGGCAGGCCAGATCACCTCGCCCAGCGCGGGCGTGGTCAGCGCCGTGTCGGCGACGGACGGCCAGACCGTCGAAGCGGATACCACGCTGCTGACAATAACGTCTACCGATATATGGACCGCGACGGTGTCAGTGGATGAGCTGGATATCAACTCTATCAAGGTGGGGCAGAGCGTGGATGTGGAGCTGGACAGCCTGCCGAACGAAACGTTTGAAGGCACCGTGACGGGCATATCGGATATGGGCACGGCGTCGGGCGGCATCACCACGTACAATGTCTACGTGTCGGTGGAGGACAACGACAGCTTCAAGATCAACATGACACTGAACTGCGAGATCAAAGCGCAGGAGGTCACGGGCGTGATACTGGCCCCGGTGGACGATGTGAGAACCGCGGGCAACAAGAGCTATGTGATGGTGAAGGTGGAACGCTCCGAGGCAGATAAGGCGGCGATTCGCCAGCTGATTACCGACAACGACTGGCAGGGGCTGGCTGCGTACATGGGCGCGGACGCGCAGACGCTGGGCATCAGCGTGCTGAGTACGCCTTCCGAACTGC
>JAEWWC010000107.1 GCA_023396555.1 Bacillota bacterium | reverse complement strand
CGCGCGCTCGGCAAGAACAACCAGTTGAGGGACCTGCGATGCAAGCCATAAACGAAACAATCAGAGAGACGGCTCGCCGTTTGCTGGCGGAGAAAACCGCAGATCGCGTCGTCGGATGGACGCAGGGTGAATTCCTGTATGACCCCACACCGGCGGTGTTCGACTCGACGGAATCGCTGGAAGTGCTGGTGTACAACGACTTCTGCGGCGCAAACCTGAGCAAATACCTGATGCGCGTAGAGAAGAGCCTCCGCTGGTTTGAATCCGCTTCGATGCGTAATCTGGTGGGCGAAACAAAGTCCGGTAAAACCGCCGTGCTGCTGAAGCCCTGCGATACCTATAGCTTCAATCAGCTGCTTCGGGAGCACCGGGCGGAGCGAGACCACGTCTACGTTGTCGGCATCCCCTGCCCCGGCATGCTGGATATCGAAAAGCTGCGCGCACTGAAGATCAGGGGCATACGTGGCGTAAAACGGGAAGGCGACACGCTGACCTTTGAAACGGCTTATGGCGAGAAGAATTGCTCCCTTGCTGATGCGCTGCTGGATAAATGCCTCGGCTGCAAGGGCAAAATGCATGCCGTCGCGGACGAGGTGATCGAACCGGACTGGGCAGAGGAACCCGCCGAAACAGCCCGTTTCGCTATGGTGGCCGAACTGGAGACCATGACTGCCGATGAACGCTTCGCATTCTGGCGGAGCGAGCTGTCCAAGTGCATTCGCTGCAACGCCTGCCGCAACGCCTGCCCGGCCTGCACCTGCGTGCAGTGCGTGTTCGACAACCCGCAGCCCGGCGTGGCATCCAAGGCCAACAGCGATGCAGCGGAAGAGAATCTGTTCCATATCACCCGCGCGTTTCACGTAGCGGGGCGCTGTACAGACTGCGGCGAATGCTCGCGCGTATGCCCGCAGCGCATACCGCTGCACCTGCTGAACCGCAAGATGATAAAGGATATCAACGAGTTGTACGGCGACTATCAGGCGGGAGCAGACACCGAGCCCCGTAGCCCGCTCACCGACTATACGCAGGACGACGCGGAACCGGGCATCATCCGGGAAAGGAGCGGCCAATGAGCTTTCGTCAGATCGCAATCAGCCGTTTGCCAAAACTTTACGCAAAGATAACGGAAAACGCGGCGCTGTATCTGCCGCTGGATAAAGCCGGTACGGTGCAGTTCGACCGCTGGGACGGTCAGGCCGCCGCCGATCTTAACTGCCTGCTGACCGCGCTGCCGCCCAAGGGGCTGTTCTTCCCGCAGAGCGAAACGCTCTCGGCCTATAGAACCAGCGGCAAAAACATCGAGATCATGGACGTACATTCTGAAAATGAACCGTTCGTGCTGTTCGGCGTGCGCGCCTGCGACGCTGCCAGCATTGAGATACTGGACAGGGTTTTCCTGAGCGAACCGGCGGACAGCTTCTACCAATGCCGCCGCGAGAACGGCGTGGTCGTTTCCCTCGCGTGCGGCGAACCGGAGGAAAGCTGTATGTGCGCCGCCTTTGGCATCAAGGCCTCGGAGCCGGCTGGCGACGTAGCCACATGGTTCATCGACGATACACTGTACTGGAAGAGCCTCACTGAAAAGGGCGAGACGCTGACTCAATCGCTATCCGAACTGCTCACGGAAGCGCCGAACGCGGAAGCGGCGGTGGAAGCGCAGCAGCAAGCGACCGACGTGCTCATCGCGCAACTGCCCCTCTCGGGCGTGCAGCCGCAAAGCACGGCAGGCGCACTGAAGGACATATTCGCTTCCCCCGAATGGGCTAAGCTGTCGTCAGCCTGCCTCGGGTGCGGCTCCTGCACGTTCGTGTGCCCCACCTGCCACTGCTACGACATCCGCGACTACGACACCGGCCACGAGGTGCGGCGCTTCCGCTGCTGGGATTCCTGCATGTATTCCGACTTCACGCTGATGGCGCATGGCAATCCGCGCACCAGCCAGATTGAACGGTTCCGCCAGCGGTTCATGCACAAGCTGGTATATTATCCGGCCAACAACGATGGCATTTATGCCTGTGTGGGCTGCGGGCGCTGCATCGGCAAATGCCCCGTGTCCATGAACATCGCAAAGGTGATCCGAACGCTGGGAGGTGGACGCAAATGAACGACGGCAAAAGAGATACGCTGATCCCCGTGATCGGTGAGGTGATGGACATACGCGTGGACACGCCGGACGTCAAGACGTTCCGCGTGGTGTCGCCGGAGGGCGGTGCTAACTTCAAGCACATGCCCGGTCAGTGCGCGATGCTCTCGATACCCGGCGTGGGCGAGGCGATGTTCTCCATCACCTCCTCCCCCACCGAAACGCGTTTCCTAGAGTTCAGCATAAAGAAGTGCGGCTGTCTCACCGACTGGCTGCACCGCATGGAGCTCGGCCAGCAGATCACGATCCGCGGGCCATACGGCAACGGTTTCCCGGTGGAAACGGAGCTTTTGGGCAAGGACCTGCTGTTCATCGCGGGCGGCATAGGCCTCGCGCCGTTGCGCTCGGTGATCAACTATGTGCTGGACAACCGGGGCGACTACGGGCGCGTGGATATCGTCTACGGCGCACGCAGCATGGAAGACTTGGTGGATATCGATGAGATCAGGAACGTGTGGAGCAAGGTGAAGAACACCGGCGCATACCTCACCATCGACCGGCCTCAGGAGAGCTGGCGCGGCCATGTGGGCTTCGTGCCGGATTACGTGAAGGAGCTCAAATTCTCCACCAATAAGACGGTGCTGGTGTGCGGACCGCCCATAATGATCAAGTTCGTGCTGAAAGCGCTGGAGGCGCTGGGGTTCGACAAGACCCAGGTGTACACCACGATGGAGCTGCGCATGAAGTGTGGCGTGGGCAAGTGCGGCCGCTGCAACATTGGCTCCAAATACGTCTGCAAGGACGGTCCGGTGTTCCGCTGCGACGAGCTGGACGAACTGCCAGGCGAATATTAGGCAAAGCGAGGGTATAAGTGTCATGGAACAAATGGTTAATATATTTCTGTTCGGAAAACGTTATTCCGTCCCCGAGGAGCTCACCATCATGGGCGCGATGGAATACGCCGGATACCAGCTGGTGCGCGGCTGCGGCTGCCGGAATGGCTTTTGCGGCGCCTGCTCCACCATTTACCGCATCAAGGACGACCGCGAGCTGCACGCCTGCCTTGCCTGCCAGACCAAGGTGGAGAACAACATGTACATCGCGACACTGCCGTACTTCCCGCTGGTGAAAGAGGTTTACGATATTCAGGAAGTTTCACCCAACGAGCAGATCATGATGCAGCTCTATCCGGAAATCTACAGCTGCATCGGCTGCAACGCCTGCACCAAAACCTGTCCGCAGGAGCTGAACGTGATGCAGTACATCGCTTACGCACAGCGCGCGGAATACGAAAAGTGCGCGGAAGCGTCGTTCGACTGCGTGATGTGCGGCATATGCTCCTCCCGCTGCCCCGCGAAGATATCGCATCCGCAGGTGGCACTGCTGGCGCGACGGCTGACGGGCAAATATATCATTCCTCCCGCAGAGCATCTATCCAAACGCGTACAAGAAATTGATGAGGGCGCTTTTGCCCAGCTGGTGGAAGACCTAATGCAAAAGCCGCTGGATGAGCTCAAGGAACTCTACAACCACAGGGAAATCGAAAAATAAGGGGAGACCGCCATGTATACACCTGAGATGCTCGAATCAATCAAAAACGTGGAAGCCACGCGATCCAGCCGTTTCGGCGTGGAGCCCCGACGCATGACCGCAGACGAAAAGACTGCACTGCTGGGTCAATTCCATCCCGACTATAAAACAGAGGGGTTTGCGACGCTGTCCATGGGCCCCAATAAGGGTGACCACGTGCCGGTGGAGCTGGCGGCTCTGCTGCAGGCACACAGCCCCATTGAGGGCATGCAGCTGGATCTGGAACATCCGGATTATCAGACGGATGTGCTGATCATTGGCGGCGGCGGCGCGGGCGCATCAGCGGCCATTGAGGCTCACGAGAGCGGCGCAAACGTGATGATCGTCACCAAGCTGCGCATGGGCGACGCCAACACCATGATGGCGGAAGGCGGCATCCAGGCTGCGGATAAGCCGAACGACTCCCCTGCTGTCCACTATCTGGACGCGCTGGGCGGCGGCCATTACGCCAACAGGCCGGAGCTGCTGAAGAAGCTGGTCATGGAGGGCCCGTCGGCTATTCAATGGCTCAACGAGCTGGGCGTACTGTTTGACAAAACGTCGGACGGCACGATGATCACCGGCCACGGCGGCGGCACCTCGCGCAAACGGATGCACTGCGCAGCCGACTACTCGGGCGCGGAGATCATGCGCGTGCTGCGCGACGAGGTGACCAACCGGGGTATCACCGTGGT
>JAEWWC010000090.1 GCA_023396555.1 Bacillota bacterium | reverse complement strand
TGAACAAGAACCGCTTCGCCAACGGCTCCGTCATATTCACGCAGAGCGGCTACTACGCCCGCGAGTTCGCGCGGCATACGCACGGAGGCATGGTGGGCGTGAACGTGGGCATACCGGTGCCCGTGGGCGTATTCCCGTTCACCGGTCACAAGCAGTCGTTCTTCGGCGACCTGCATACACTGGGCAAGGATGGCATGCGCTTCTTCACCGAAACCAAAGCCGTGACCACTCGCTGGTTCGACGAGGAAGAGATGAAGCGGACCAAGGTGGACACCTGGGACGGTTCCGTCGGCGGCTGAACGAAATAACAAACGATGCGCCGGGTATGCGTGCATAAGCGCTGCCCGGCGTTTTTATGTGGCTCCTTTTACCTTGACGGGAGCTTGTCTTCGTGCTCCGTTAGAATAAAGGGAAACAATGTAAAAGAATTTCGGAACATTATCGAGCTTTGTGTCGTCTAAAACGTAGTATACTTCGCATGGCGCAATGCGGGGTTGAAACGGCAGGACAAGCTATGAAAAAATCTGGCAGGAAAATTGCACTAGTCGTCGCCCTCATTATGGCGCTTTCGCTGACGCCCGTGTTGGTGCGGCCTGCCCACGCCGCCGCGTTTTACGCCGATATACGGGTGCTGCTCTCCGTGGAGACACGGCCTGCCGATATCAAGCTTACCGGAGACTACTATCTGAAGGAGGCTCCGGAGTTCGCGCTAGATGCGGGTGACGTTACCATATCCGTGGTGGGGACCCGTCCGGTGATCACCGCCGGGGACAACTCGTTTACCGCTTCCTCTCTGACGCTGGTCAGCCGTGACTACGGCGGAACCTCCGCATATATCAGCCTGAAAAACTCCAATTACGGCACCTGCAGCTACCTCGGCAACCTGACGTTCTCCGTTTCGGAGGGCAGCCTCAGCGTGATCAACACGCTGCCCATAGAACACTATCTGTACGGCGTGGTGCCGTTCGAGATGAGCAATACTTTCCCGATCGAATCTCTGAAGGCGCAGGCGGTGTGCGCGCGCGGTTATGCGGTCGCCAACTGCACCAAGAACCGTACGCGTGCCTACGACATACTGGACACCTCCGCCGATCAGGTGTACCACGGCTACGATAGCAAATTCAACCGCGCGATCGAGGCGGTGGACAGCACGGCCGGTCAGGTGCTGACGTACGACGGCGATATCATACAGGCGTATTATTCGGCGTCCAACGGCGGCCAGACGGAATTGACGGGCAACAAGTGGACCACTGATCTGCCGTATTACATCATGCAGGACGACCCGTACGATCTGAAAAACCCGGACAGCCTGACTGAGAAGTCGTTCATTCCCGCCGAGTTCAACGCACAAACGATGGCTCTGATGGACCCGCTGGTACTCGGTGAGCTGCAGAAACAAGCCAATCTTGTTGCGGGCCGGGACGTGACGATACAGTCGGTGGTGCGTGTGAAGGCGCACAGCGCCAGCTACAACCCGCCCAGCCGCTCGTATACCAGGGCGGACGTGGTACTGATAGTGACCGGCGGCGATAAGGATGGCCAGCTTACCGTCACTCTGTCGCTGAACGACTTGGTGCATACGGACGAGCACCCGGTGGGGATATTCAATCTGACCAGATATTCGCTGCGCATGCGCGGCGCGGAGCCGGGCGTGCTGATGATGGACGACGGCACGGCATATCCGGGGTGGTTCCTGACCAACCGCCGCTACGGGCATGGCATCGGCCTCAGCCAGCGCGGCGCGCAGCAGCGAGCCACCGACGGGCAGGCCTATTCGGATATACTGGGCTTCTATTACACCAACACACAGCTGTGCAGCTTCGATACTTACGAGTCTGCACCGGCGCTCAGCAGCGACAAGTATGTCGTCACCGAAGCTTTCGTCAGCGGCATCGAACCGGGCACGACTCCGGGGGAACTGATTGCAGGACTTAAGTCTGCTGGCGGCACATTAAGCGTCGTTTCGTCAAAAGGCACGGCGAAACCAGAGGGTGTTGTTTCCACGGGGGATTTTGTCAGAACAACGTACGGCGACGGAAACTCATATTTCGACCTTCCGGCAGTGGTATACGGCGATACTGACGGCAACGGGAGCATCGATGAACACGATCTGGATGCGCTGCGGCAGCATCTGCTGAATACGGACCTGCTGGCGGGCGTTTATCTGACAGCGGCGGACTTAAGCCGTGACGGAATAGTGGACAGCATGGACGTGCTGCAGCTGATGAAATATCTGCATGGCGAGCTGCAGATCAAACAATAGGAGGTAAGCCGGTTGAAACGTGGATACGGAGCTCGAAGAGGGCTGGCTTTCATACTTGCACTGGCTGTTATGCTGGCCATTCCGACTGTTACGTTTGCGACGGATGTCGCCGTGACTGCGGATTCCACCTCGGTCAAGGTGGGGGACAAGGTGACGGTCACCGTCGTCGTGTCCGCCGAGCATGTCGCGGTGGCGGATGGCGTTTTTACCTACGATCCGGCTTTGCTGTCGTTTGTCAGCGGTAGCGGCGGCGCGGCGGACGGGCGCATAAATATGGTTTCGGCGCAGAGCGGCGGATCGGATTCGCTGACTGCGGTGATCGGTTTCACGGCTCTCAAGGATGGGGAAGCGGAGATCGCCGTATCGATGAACAGTGTGCTGGGCTACGACGGACAGCCGCTGGAGAACGCGCAGGCAGGAGTGAGCGTTTCCATCGCGCCTGCAAATGCTGCTGGACAGCCGGGTGATAATGAGAGCACACCGCCTGTTAGCCTGTCCCAGACGGGCGTGCCTGCCGAAAACGTGCTGGGCGCAACGGCTCCGATGTTTGTTTGGCGGTCGCTCAGCAGCCTGACGCTGCCTTCCGGGTTCGCGGACAGGCAGGTGCAATACGGCGGGGAGTACGTGAACGGCGCGGCGGTGCCGGACAGCGAGGACATCATATTGCTGTATCTGTCCGATGAGACGGGAGATAACGCCGGATACTACATCTACAGCGCGGAGAAGAACACGCTGTATCCGTATGTGACGATCACCTCGGCTCTGGCGGAGTTTACGCTGCTGTGGCCCGAGGAGAGCATACAGCCGCCCGAAGGCTTCGAGCAGGCGACGATCATATGGAAGGAGCGGGAAATGCCCGCGTGGCAGGCGCCGGGTGCCGAGGATATTTATCTGGTTCACGCCCGCAACGCCGCTGGAGAGACAGGTTTCTATCTGTTCAACATGGAGGACAAGTCCGTCCAGCGCTACATGGCGCAGCCTGCTCCATCCCAGGACGGGGCAGAAGAACCGGCAGTTTCTCCGCAGGTCCCCCAAAACGTTCCCGTGGAGTCAGAAAATGCGGGCGCGGGCATACTGCTGGCACTGCCCGTATTCATCGCGCTGTGCGTAGTCGGGGTTGTGATCGCCGCAGCCGTAATCGTGCTGGCGACGCTTTATGCCCGCGGGAATCGTCTTGGTGTTTCCCGTAAAATCAAGGTGAAGAATACCACTGGGCAGGACGCTGAGATGTAAGCGAAAAATATCCGATCCTGCCTCCTTATTCAAATAACTATACTTGACGCCCGTTTGTGACTATCCAAGCAACGGGCGTTTTATATTATAACAGAACGGCAACTCTTTATCCCTATCACTGATAAATCGGGTTAAAAAATCATACAAGCCTACCCGCTCACATATATATGAACCAAACGTGAGAAGAGGGGGGCATATATCAAAATGAAGGAATACATCGAGGACAGAGTGATGCGCATCGCCGACTACGTGCTGGAGTACGGTGCGACCGTCAGGCTGGCGGCGAAGGCTTTTGGAACTTCAAAATCCACAGTGCACAAGGACTTAACGGAACGTCTGTATTCGATATCGCCGTCCACCGCCAGGCAGGTGGCGGAGGTGCTCAAGAAGAACAAGGATGAGCGGCACATCCGGGGCGGTAACGCGACACGGATGAAATATAAGAGCCAGTAAACACCGCCGCTAATATCAGCGGTGTTTTTTTTCCATTGTTTTTGGACATGCCTTCCTATGCGGCTCGCGTTGCCTTTGGCGGGCCGGTGTTGTATAATACATTATGAAAAATTTCCGGATAAACCGGAGGGCAAGGGAAGGAAACCGTATGAGAAAGACCGAGCTAACGCTGGGCATGATTGCCGGCATCTGCGGGCTGGTGCTGGCAGCGCTGACGCTGCTGGGAGTTACGCAATATCTGCCTGGCACGCTGGGGGCTTCCGCGTATTCCGGCTATATACAGCTGGGTGCAAATGTGCTGGGCATCATCGGCGCGCTGAGCGTGCTAAGGCACCATGTGGCCGGGTCGGTCATGATGCTGCTGGCAACGGCCGGCGTGATGCTGTTCGGCTTCCCGTGGCAGTCGATATCCGCGGTGGTGTATATCATGGCTGTGGTGTTGGCTGTGGTGCCGGTGAAATACGAAATGGAGAAAAAGTGATGAGCCGTGGCGGTTATTTAACGAGCATGACGGGGGCGGTACTGGCATTGGTGTTCTCCATGCTGATGCTGCTGACCAGCTTCCTGTGGTCACTCGGCGGCGATCTTTCACGATTCTTTGAGGAGCGCGGCGACCGTGTGGGCAGCATGTGGGAGCTGCTGGGCAAATATCACGATGCGGCTCAGTTCCTGGAGACGGATCTCTCCACATACGTGGATGACTATAAGGTGGTACTGGCCGAAACGACCTCGGAAGACCTGGAGAAGCTGGCGGATAAATACGACAGCGAGGCGTTTGCCGACATGGCAGCCATTGTGGACAAGTGGGAGGGTTTAAAGCTTCGGTTGTATATCGGCATGGTGATGAGTACTCTGGCCTCCGTGGCAGCGCTGGCTGCGGCGCAGGTGGCGCGCGTGCGCCTGAAAGCCGGAGCGGTGACGATATTGGTTTGTTCGATACTGACGCTGGGCTTTGGCGTGCTGGGCGGCTCGGCGCTGCCGATGGCTCTGGCTTCGCTGCTGATGCTGATCGGTTCACTGGTACTGCTCAAAAAGCCGGACGGAGCGCCCGCGAATGAAGCGGGCCGCGTCAGGGAGGTGCTGTGATGAAGCGGACCGGATTTATATTGGGGTATGCGGGTGGCATACTAGCGCTGATCTGCGCGCTGCTGATGCTCTACACCGTGCCCGCCGGCATCGTGGATTCGGTGGTCAGCGATATCGGGAGCGAGCTGGAGAACGAGAATATCGTCACGATGGGGGAGATGTTCGCGCAGGACAACTGGCCTTCCTTAAACCGCGGCGCATATGAAAACTTCGCGGAACAGGTGGCAGAGGATAGCCGTCTGCCGCTGGATGACGGCGTCTACGAGCAGTCGGCGCTGTTCATATACCGCGCCGAACTTAATGCCGTGGTGTCGGCGGTGATCATCGTACTCAGCATTGCGATAGCGTTTGTAGCCTTCTTTGGATCGCTGACGGTGCGCAGAAAGCCCTCTGCGGGCGGCGTGATGATGTTGG
>JAEWWC010000224.1 GCA_023396555.1 Bacillota bacterium | reverse complement strand
ACCAGCATGGTGGGCCGCGAAATAAGCGATTTTTATCCTCCCAAGACAGCAATACCCAGGGATGAACAGGTTGAACTGCTCCGGGTGGACAATTACTGCGGAACCGGCTTCCATGACATCAGTTTTGCACTTAAGAAGGGCAGAATTCTTGGATTCTCCGGGCTTATTGGCGCGGGGCGCTCGGAACTGATGCAGGCGTTG
The DNA here is from genome assembly GCA_023396555.1 of Bacillota bacterium. Classification (GTDB taxonomy): domain Bacteria; phylum Bacillota; class Clostridia; order Christensenellales; family SZUA-584; genus SZUA-584. Next base: position 5,032 of record JAEWWC010000224.1, on the reverse strand, counting down.
TGCGGCATCGGGGGTTATCACTCAGGCAATCTGTATTACAAAGGCAAGGAAATCCGCCACAGACGTTATACGGATGCCATCAAAAACAAGATATGCTACCTCACGGAGGATCGGAAGAAAAACGGCATATTTTTGGAAATGAGCGTCAAACGCAACATCTCGGCTGCCACTTTGAAGGAGATTTCCCGCGCAGGCTTTATCAATGACAAAGAGGAAACCAAGCTGGCGGATAATGAAATCAAGCGGATGAACGTCAAAACTCAAAGCCGCGAACTGTTGCTGCGGTCACTGTCGGGCGGCAACCAGCAAAAAGCGATGATTGGAAAGTGGATGGCTGTCAGCCCCGAGGTCATCATCATGGATGAGCCCACCCGCGGCATCGATGTGGGCGCCAAGAGTGAGATCCACTTTATGCTTCGAAAATTGTGCAACGAGGGCATGGGCGTGATAGTAATTTCTTCTGAAATGCCGGAGATTATCGGGCTTTGCGACGACATCGTCGTGATGCATGAAGGCAAATGTATGGGCATGATCGTTGACGACGAGATCACAGAAAACAATCTTATATTAATGGCGACAGGCAAGAAATTTGAAAATAGGGACAATAACTCAGACATAGGAGGAGAGAGCGTTGGTTAATGTAAAGAACTTCCTCGGGCGGTTTCGGGCGGCCACGATAATGCTGATCTTCATTGTATTTTGCATCGCTATGGCCATTGCTTCCCCGTATTTTATCACCTGGCCCAACATCAGCACGACAATCGTTGGCATGAGCACGGGCGTCATGGTGGTCATCGGCATGACGGTGGTGATGGCCGCCGGCGGTATCGATCTTTCCGTAGGTTCGAACATGGCGCTTTCCGGCGCTCTGACAGGGTATCTGTTTATCAATGTGGGCGGTGTAGACATCTGGGTCGCCGCATTGATCGGTCTGCTGGCCGCAGTTTTGATCGGCTTCATCAACGGCCTGATATTGAGCCGTACGAACATCGCTCCGATGATCTGCACGCTGGGCACCATGAGCCTGTCACGCGGTATTGCGATGATACTGACCACCGGCTCCCCGATATCCATGAAAGACACGCCGGTTGCGTTCAAGGGTATCGGCAAGGGGTTGATGGGTCCGATACCGGTTCTGATCGTTATCGCCGTCGTATTTGCAGTGGTATTTGCCATACTGATGCAGAAATCCACCACGTTCCGCAAAGCTTATTACGTTGGTTCCAGCGAGCAGGCGGCTGAATTCTCGGGTATCAACGTATCGCGCGTCAAGCTCGGAATTTATATACTTGCGGCGCTGCTTTCCGGCCTTGGCGGCATTATGACGGTGTCCCGGTTCTCCGTGGCTTCTGCCAACGCCGGCAGCGGCATGGAAATGACCGCGATTTCGGCCTGCGTTATCGGCGGTTCCTCTCTGAACGGCGGTACAGGTACCATCATCGGCGCTATTCTGGGCCTGATGCTGCTTACCTTTATCAACAATGCCCTGGTGTTGTTGAGCGTAGATGTCTATTGGCAAGACATGATTAGCGGCTGCATCCTGCTGTTGGCCGTGCTAGTCGATTATTTCAGCCATCGCACGAAAAAATGATTGGAAAGGAAGATGATTATGAAAAAGTTGATGGTTTTGTTGCTGGCGGTTGCACTAGTGTTTTCCTTGATTGGCTGCACCGTTCCTGAAACGACGACTCCGGCCTCCGCGGCACCCGCTGCTGAGGCTCCCGCCTCTGAAGCTCCTGCTGCTGAGGCTCCCGCTGACGCTCCGGCTGTGGCCAGCGATGCTATCGGTGAGTATTACATGATTACGTTTATGTCCGGTATTGACTACTGGAAGGGCTGCTTCGAAGGTTATGAGCGTGCAGCCAAAGCCGTAGGAGCTACCGCGGTCTACACCGGCTCTGCAGAAGCGGACTTTGCCGCTGAGGTTGACGTCCTGAATCAGGTTATCGCGAAAAACCCCAAGGGTATCGCGCTGACCTGCGTGGACCCGGATGCTTTTGCGGATCCGATCCAGGCAGCCATTGACGCCGGTATTCCGGTTGTGACGTTTGATTCCGACAGCCCGAACTCCAGCCGTTACGCATACCTGGGCACAGGTAACGAAGCTGCCGGTGCTGCTGCTGCCAAATACATGGCTGACGCTATCGGCGGTTCCGGCGAAGTGGGTATCGTGTACTTTGCTGGTTCCCAGAACCAGGAAGAGCGCTCCGGCGGCTTTGAAAAATACATGGCTGCCAACTATCCCGACATCAAGGTTATACCAAAAGTCCACGGCGGCGACGATGAAACCTCTTCCTCCGCTGCGGCAGCTGCTTTGATCACCGCGAACCCCAATATCAAGGGTATCTTCGGCTGCAATGCCTGGATGGGCCTTGGCGTGGGCAACGCTATTGAAGAAGCCGGCAAGGTCGGCCAGATCTGCGGCGTTGCGTTCGATACCGACTCGGGCGTTCTGGACTACATCGAGAGCGGCACTCTCTCTGCTTCCGTTGTTCAGGGCACTCAGCAGATGGGTTACTGGTCGTTCCAGTTCCTGTGGGCTATGAACACTGATGCTGTTATCGACGATTGGGCAACCAAGGGCCTATCCCCGGTTCCGGGTGCGGTTGATACCGGCGTGTCCATGGCGACCAAGGACAACGTGGACCTCTTCCGTTAGATTCTAAGCGAACTATTAAGCGGATACGTCTCTGTCTGCAGCAGGAAGGCCGCTCTTCTGACCGGCCAGCGACAGCGGCATATCCATGATGATTGACTGATTAACGCCGAGGGGATCGGTTAACCCCTGTTCCCTCGGCGTAAATAGGCATCTACCGTAACAATACCCGAGTGAATTCTATAATTTATTGAGGAAGTGATTGATTCGATGTTGCAAAAAATGAAACCAAAAATTGGTATTCTGGCTCTGATGCAGGGCTTATACGATCATTCTCAGCCGGAAATTCCGGCAAATCAGACGAAATTCGTTAATGATGTCATAGGGCAGCTGGCCGACCTCGTGGACGTCAACTTCCCTGGGCTTTCCAAAGAACGGCCGGACGCAGAGCGCATTGTCAAGCACTTCAACGACGCGGGCCTCGACGGCATCATGGTTATCAACACCTTGTACTCTCCCGGCATGCGGATCGTTCAGGCATTCAAGCAAAACAATCTGCCTGTTATGCTGGCGAATATTCAGCCGTTGCCCGACGTGACGGACAACTGGAACTGGAGCCTGCTGACGACCAATCAGGGCATACACGGCATACAGGACACGTCCAACATGCTGATGAGGCTGGGATACGAACCGGCTATCATCACCGAGGACTGGAAGAGCGATCGTTTTAAAAAGTTTGTCGAAGACTGGGCGCTGGCGGCCAACACGGTACGCCGGCTGAAGCACTGCCGTCTGGCTCTGATGCAGAAGATGCAGAACATGGGCGATATTCTGGGCGACGAAGTGGCATACTTCCAGAAGTTCGGTATCGAGGTGCTGCACGAAGGCGTCGGCCAGATCGTGGCCATCATGAGCGAAATCACCGAAGCCGAGATCGACGCGCAGATCGCGGAAGACAATAAGAACTTCGAGGTCAGGAATGTACCCGAAAAGAATCACCGCTATGCCGCTAAGCTGCAACTGGCCTTTGAGAAGTTCATGGTAAAGAAGAACTACGACGGCTTCTCCGCTAACTTCATGATCTATGAAGAGGATGGCCGTCTGGATCAGCTCCCGATACTGGGTGCGTGCAACATGATGGCCAAAGGCTATGCCTACTCGGCGGAAGGCGATGTGCATATCATGGCGCTGATGGCTGCCGGACACCTGCTGATCGGCGACCCGCACTTCACTGAGATGTATTCTCTCGATTTCGGTCGTGACGCCTGCATGTTCGCGCATATGGGCGAAGGCAACTGGAAAATAGCCCGCAAGGACCGCCCGGTGGTGCTGATTGACCGCCCGCTGGACATCGGCAACAAGGATAATCCGCCCACTCCCATATTCGGGGCCGAGCTGGGAACAACCACGGTTGCTTCGCTGGTGCCCATCAGCGGTGATAAATACCGCCTGGTCGCGATGCGCGGCGAAGTGCTGGATACCAAGGTTATACCGGGCATACCGATGAACCATACTTTCTTCAAGCCGGATACCGGCGTCAAAGCCGCCATGGACGGCTGGCTGAAGTATGGCGGCACGCATCATCAGGTGATGTGGACCGGGGATTACATGGCCCGATTGGAACAGCTTTGCAATATCTGGGGTATAGAGTTCGTCGCAGTCTGATCCGGAACATCAGAATATAAGCGAAACGGGAATACCTCCTTCGCCGTAAGCGAACAACCAATACTCTGTAAGGGCCATAACAGTACGCTTGTTATGGCCCTGTTTCCCACATTGAAATGTGTTTCGAGTTATATAAAGGAGAAGATAACATGAAAATAACCGCTATTGATCATATAACCATCAACTGTTTCAGGGTAAAGGAAAGCTTTGATTTCTATGAGAACGTGCTCGGCTTAAGCCGGGTCAATACTGTTGACCTGGGGGACCATGTTCTGCATCTGTATCAGCTGCCTGGCGCCAGGCTTGAACTGATCGAATACAAAGACGATCAAAAACTAGTCCATGCCGGGAATACTGATGTTGGAGTATACCGTCATCTGGCGCTCCGGGTCGATGATATCGAAGAAGCATACAGCCTGTGCCAGCAGGCGGGCTATGGGATCAACCTAAAGCCCACTGCGATAGAGAATCTCAACGGTCAGGTTGTCATGCTAATCGTTGACCCAAATGGTGTGGAGCTGGAAATCATGCAGGCCTGACAATTGGATGGTCAGTATACCTTCAATTAATTTATCCGCTCATAATGGTAAGCGCGGATTGAAACATCTCCCTTCTAAAAAGGTTTCGGTATCGTGCCGGAACCTTTTTTGTATACGAAAACCCCGCGTTAGACGCGGGGTTCGGTAAAGCTTATAGCGATGAGGCAGGACAGAAAAACTCCTTTTGATTTAGAATGAAGTGCGGTCTGGCAACTGCACAAACAAAAATCAA
>JAEWWC010000282.1 GCA_023396555.1 Bacillota bacterium | reverse complement strand
TTGCCCACCGGCTGCAACTCGTGGGACAGATCGTCCAGCTTCTGTATATGGATGTACGCATAGTCGTATCCGTCCAGCGCCTTGAGCGCCGCTTCGGTCTTCTCCTGCAGGAAGGTGGTAAAGCCTTTGTCCTCCGGCAGCGTCACGCAGTCCAGTCCCGCCAGCGCCGCGATGCCGCGCATCAGCGACGTCTCGGACAGCACCACGCGCTTGCCTGCGGGAGGCGGGCCGAAATCGGGCGCGGAGGACGCTCCCCAGAACCAGATAGCGTTCGCTCTGGTGCGGTTATCCTCTTTAAGCACCTCGTACGCCTTTTTCATCAGCGCGAAATACTGCTGCATGATCTCATTGCCTTGCGTGTGCTGGGATACCGTGTCACCGATCATGTCATGTGCAGGCATGAACTTCAGCTGTTCCGCAAGTTCTCCTGCGCCCTCCACCACCAGTATGTTGCGGAAGGTGTCCGCGTGATACAGTTTGAACGGCGGGTGGAAGACCTCCCTGTTCAGGCGTTCCGTGAGCGGCGCGGCCTCCTCCGTTTCGATATCGTTCGCGTTGTAGCTCCCCAGCTTGCTGGATTCGTAGACATCCCCCTCCAGCGTCACGAAGTTGCAGCGGATATACAGGTTGCCCGGCTTTACCGGAAACCCCGCACCCGCGGCCTCGATCACCGCGCGGCCCTTATACGTCTTCTCCGGGTCGTAGCCCAGCAGGCTCAAATTCGCGACGGCGCTGCCGATCTCCAGCCCCGGCTTGATCGTCCGCACTGTGCCGGGCCTGCCGGAAGCGAAGAGCTTGTCCAGCCCAGGCGTCTTGGCCGCTTCCATCGGTGTTTTGCCGCCCAGCTTTTCCTGTGGCCTGTCCCCTATCCCGTCAAGTACGATCGTAAATTGCTTCATGTTGTTCTCCTTATAGCTGTAAACTGTGTAAATATTTCATCCGCCGTCGGCGGGCAACCTTTCACATATGCCTCAAAGCCCTGAGTGCAGTTTCCGCAGCCCATCGCGCCGTCCCTGCCGCGGAACCCCTGCCCCACACTGACGCAGGCATCCATGGGCGTACCCGCTTCCGCCATGCATATCAGGGCGCTCAGCAGATTGCCGTAGCATGCGCTGCATGCCTTATCGGCATCTACCAGCGCTTTGGCCGCCTCCAGTGCCGCCGACCGCGTGACCTGCGCCGTTTGCAGCGCGCTGTTCAGATACATGATCTCCGCGCCGGACACGTCCGCGCTGCCCACGCCGATGCGTTCCGCGGTGGTGATGTACTCGATATCCGCCGGCTTGTAGCCCAACAGCCCTGCGGCGTACGCGTCCACCAGCACGCTGTCCGTCCCCGCGATCATCGTGTTCAACCGCGCCGGATGCCCGCCCTCCTCGAAGTTCGGGTCGGTGCAGGTGCCGTCCGCGATAGTCAGCGACGAGCTTATCATCTTATTCAGGCAGGCGATGGGTTTGTGCAGCCCCATCGCGTGGAACCGCCGCTTCTCGCGGTCGGGTATCAGTCCCTTCAAGTTCTTCAGCGCGCAGGTGATGCCCGTCTGCGAGTGCCCCTTGATCAGCGGCAGATTGACGATGTAATCCATCGTTAACGCGCGGGCGGAGATGGCGATCTTCATACCGCCGAACTCACGCGTTTCGCATCGGCCCTTCTTGACGTCGATCAGCTCCACATCGTACTGCCGCGCCAACTCCTCGTACCCACATACCTTGAACGCCTTTGCAGTATCCACCGCCAGCCATGCGCTTTCGATCACGGCAATATTTCGGAATCCGCGCTCCTGGAAGTATTCGATCACCGCGGCACATATCGCAGGGTTGGTGGTCGCCCCGCTATGCCAGCCCTTCGCGACGACCAGATTTGGCTTGATACCGATGGCGGCATCAATATTCAATCCTTGTTCCGGCTTGATCTGCTCCAGTATCTGCCGTGCCATTGCTGCAGGATCGTCGCCGTATGAAACATACAATCTGCCTGCTGCTTCTTTCATATTATTAATTATATCACAGCCTGACGGCAAAACCATCACCGAATTATGAGTTAACACGATTTGCGTATTAATTGGGAAGAGGCAACATGCAAAAGACGCGGAAATCCCGCGCCTTTCCAACTTCTTTATCTCACATCTATTAAAGCTTAACCCACTGCCCGCAGTTGTCCGACTCATACGCTTTTTCCATAACATATTCGATGTAAGCGCCATCTCTGAACGAAGGCGTGCTCTTTTTGCCTTGGTATACATGCGACAGGAAGTTGTACAGGCAGTGAACATGGCCGCGCATGAAGTCTATCGAGAACTTGGGGCCGGGGAAGAAACCGCCGGGGCTTTCGTAACGGTTGACGCACTCTATCGCCTTGAAGCCGGACTCGCCGCCATAAGGCATATCGGACTGTGTTCCATCATAGAACAGCAGCTCATTGGGCTTCATCGAGTTATAATAAATCGCACCCTTGGTGCCGTGGATCTCGAATCGCAGCTCGTCGTTGGTGCCCATCGCAATTTTAGAGGCCTCCACGATGCCAGCCGCACCGTTCTTCATCTTGACCATGGAAACAGACAGATCCTCTGCATCCACATTGATCATATTTCCGTCCTTGTCGGGCCGCTGCGGATAGACGATGGTGTTGTTCGTCAGCACGCTGTCGTATTCACCCAGCAGCCAGTACATCAGATCGAACACGTGACTGCCGAGGTCAAACAGAACCCCGCCGCCGCCGAAAGCCTTCTGCTGTTTCCAGCTGATCACCTTGTTCGGATTCACGCCTGTGGGGTGCAGGTAAGCCGAGCGGAAAGAAAGTATGCGCCCCAGACGCCCGTCCTCTATCAGCTGTTTCGCGCGCAGCGTACCGCTATAGAACCGGTACTGCAAAGCCATCTGCGTGATGCTGCTGCTCTCCTCCGCCGCCTGCACCACCTCCAGCGCCTCCGCGTACGAAGCGGACAGCGGCTTGTCGCAATATACGTGCTTACCGGCTTTCAGCGCTTTGAGTATGCCTTCCTTGTGGAATATGTTGGGCGTGCAGATGCTGATTACGTCGATGGAAGGATCGTCGAACAGCTCATCCGGGTCCGTTGCTGCTTTCAGAAACCCCATTTCCTCGGCGGCCCGCTGCGCGACCTCGATCCGGGGAGTGGCTACACCCGCCAGCGTGATTTTGAACGGCAGGTCCCGGTAATACAGCGGTATCGTTTTATACCCAAATGTATGCGCCCTGCCCATAAAGCCAAACCCCACAATGCCTACTCTGATCTCTTCCATGCATCCTCCGTTAAAGGTTTAATCACCAAAATGCCCGATGTTATGTAATGTGGTCACTCCGAATAACTGACTTAACAATAATCCTATAAACATTATAACGCATCGAACAGGCTGTCAATAAAGCCTTCAGAAAATGAGCATATGCAAAAGTTTGTGGATTGTAAACTTCCAGCCATGCCTGTCCCATTATTCCACCAACACATTATATGTTATATTTTTTGAGTTCAACGGACTTTCCGTTTCCGGACAGGTCTGATCGTCACCTCCCGGATAACAGTACCGTTGACATAGACCTTGGCAATAAAGCGTTTATCCGCCTCCAGCGGTCCGAACACAAATTCACCGTCCGCATCCGTGAACATATCCGCCAATGGAAGCAGACGGTTCTCCTCACATCGAAAAAGGCGCACCACCGCATCTGGAAGCCTGTTGCCATCGGTGTCATAGACCGTACCATGAATGATGCTTCTTTGTTCCTTGGGCAGCGTCACCACGGCTTCAACCCTGTCGTTATTCTCGGTAGAGAATGCAAATTTCATCGGATAAAAAGGCATACGGTGCCTCCATGCTTTTTTGTACCATATTATTCCCCCACTTGTGCGTTCATGTATGTTATAATAGGTTAATTCCCGATAAAACATAAGCGAGGTTATACGCATGATATTTGGAATCAGAGATGTCCGTCAGGAATTGGGCCGTTTCAGCGGCGAAAACTGCGAAGCATGTACAGAGGGTTATATTTACAGGCTGGTTCGCGTCACGCGTTTTTTTGTCATATTTTTTATCAACCTCATCCCTCTAAAGGTCCGCTTTGAAACCGTGTGCGACGGCTGCAAAGCCGCTGCCGATAAGGACTACCCCGAAGCAAAGAGTATTGCCAAAAAAGAGTTTGGCAGACGGAATGCGGCTTTGGACATCTCAACCGTACTGAAGATTTGTGCTTTTGTACTGGTGGTGGCTGCCGCCATCGCACTGCCCCTGATGTTGGTCAAGCCAGCGCTGCTCGGCCCACAGGCGGTTAAAGATATGGTTACTGAGGACGGTATCTTCACGGTTCAGGATGCCAGCGGGCATGTTATGGGTATCGTCGAACAGGCGGAAGGCAAAAAGACTCTGACGTTCTACGAAAAAACGAGCCGCCTTTCGGGCGAACCCGGCGCAGACGGCAGCTTTATCCGGCGCGAATATTATGTGGAATCTGAAAGCGGTACGCTGAACATTGATGGTGTAACATTGGAGCGCAGTACAGATAATCCCGGCGTACTGGAAGACCGGTACGGCACGGCTGTGCGCGTATACCATTACGACGCCGCTTCCCAATCGCTGGGGTTCGCCAAAGGCATCAATGACCTCACATCCATTTCCTACAAAAGTGACCGTGTCGATTACCCGTTCATATTCTATACAGCGGACGCCGGAGCCAAAGAGGTGGCAACAGTGCTTCTTCTTGAACCGGATACGCAGATTGAGGCTACATATGTGCCGGCGGACGACGGCACTGACCAATTGGCCGTATTGGTTATAAGGCAGCTCGAACGCGGGCGGATCAGTTCGGTGTCATCATACAGCTTAAGCGGCAGCGATGTGGCGGCGGCAATACAGCAGGGCATCAACCGTTCAAGCTCAGCGGAAGATATCCGGGCTTTTATTGGTAAGTCCGGACTGGCGGCGTCCAATATACTGACTTACCATTATTTCGAGAACACAAAAGTGTATACATCCGTTGAGCTGTCAATGCCGGACGAAAGCGGCGTTATGCAGACCATCACGCAGCCGTTTGTAGTTGAGAAGAAGGGTGGCTATTACCTGCAAAAGATTCAAGCAACAGAATAACTGATCTTACGGGAAGGATGGCGGCATGGCTAAAAAACCATTAAAAAACAGAAAACGGATGCTGCTCATCATCGGAAGCTTGATTCTGGCGGCCGTGGCTGTGATCGTTGTTCTCAATGCCGTGGTAATAGGAGCCGCTGCGCCGTTCATCCATGGCATTGACGATACCGCAGATATCGAACCGGCGGACTGCGTGCTGGTGCCGGGAGCTCTGGTTTACAGCAATGACCGGCTGTCATTTGTCCTGCAGGATCGGGTGGATTACGCCATACAGCTGTACGAGGCCGGCAAGGCGAAACGGCTGCTGTTTTCAGGCGACCACGGGCAGACGGACTACGACGAGGTCAACGCGATGAAGGACTACGCGGTATCCCAGGGCGTTCCCGAAAAGGACATATTCCTGGATCACGCAGGCTTCTCCACATACGAAAGCCTCTACCGCGCACGCGACGTGTTTGAGGTGAAGAGCGTAATCATCGTGACGCAGCAGTTCCACCTCTCACGCGCCGTCTATGTCGCGCGGGAGCTGGGGCTGGACGTCAATGGCGTTAATTCCAACCCGCGCCGCTATGGCAACGAAACCAAAGACGCGCTCCGGGAAAGCCTGGCGCGCGTCAAAGACTTTTTCTATGTAAACCTGCTGCATCCGTTGCCCAAGTATCTGGGCGATGCCATTCCCATCTGGGGGAGCAGCGCCGCCACGCACGACAAGGGCTGAATGCCTCAATCCTTCATCAAATAGCGGCGGATGTTGTTGAAATAGTAGGCTGTCACCTTGGTAAACAGATAGTCGAAAATCACAAAGGCCGCCTCCGCGATGAGCAGCAGCGCCCATATCGGCAATGCATCCAGCATTTCCTTAAGAGCCGCCTGCGCCAGCAGATAGATCAGCACGAGCGCCACGTTATAGTAGAGCAGCTTGATGATGTATCCCACCACTTTGTCCTTGATTTGCGTTTCTATATAGTATTTGCCGATGCCGTAATGGCCGAAAAATATCACGTACGGCAGTACGTAGACGATATGCGGCAGCAGGAACAGCATCCCCAGTGCGGACACGGCGATATACATCAGAAAAGCGAGGCCAATCTCTTCCTCAAGTATCAGCCCCATGATGAATATGGAGCTTAAGAAAAACATGGCAAGGCGCATCGTCGGCAGTACGGCCGCCAGATAAAGAAACAACAGCGACATGGCGGCGAACATTGCCGTCAGGCTGACTCGGTGGGCGGTGCGCTTGAATCTCGGCATAGGCTATCCTTTCTTTCTGTCAATCTAGCAGCAGGGGATGCAGTCTCCCCCGGCGCATTCGCAGCAGCAATCAGCACATAACAGGCCGCTGCAGATGCCGCAGACGTTATTGCCGCCCTGCTGGCCGCCGTAATACGTCTGGCTGTAGCCGGATGCGCTCCTGTTAAGTGTCTGATAGGCATTGGCATACTCGGCGTTGGTTGGATCCATGCTGTTTGCGGTGGCGAAGTGCTGGCGCGCGCCGTCATACCAGCCCTTTCTCAGCAGCACTGTGCCCTTGAGGTAGTGCCACTCGGCGTTGCGGTTCGCAATAGCGTCCAGCATCGCATCTGCCCTTGTCAGGTCTCCCACCTGTATCGAGCGGCGTACGTCCGCAAACTGCGCCGATCCGGTATAAGACGATCCGGAAGACGATCCGCCGCTGTAGGACTGATCATAAGAACCGCCGTAGCTTTGGCGGTAGCCGCCGTTCTGGCGCTCCTTCTGCACGATTTCGTACGCCTCGTTGATCTCCTTGAGCCTCTCACCCGCCAAGTCCTCAAGGTCGTGGCCCCGGTACCGGTCGGGATGGTATTTCTTCGCCAGATTCCGGTACGCGGTTTTTATTTCAGCGTCCGTTGCGGACGGATTGACCCCCAGTACCTTATACGGATCCATTCTTTTCCCCTTTCAAGACATCCTCCGTTTTTTTCGCCAGCCCCAGATACATGATGTTGTCCAGCAGCGGCTTATCTCTTTTGATATCCAGCAGCTCATACGCCTTGCACGCCTCGGCCAGCGAGATATGCAGGTTAAACTTCGCTTCCTCTACTATCGCTTTACGAACCTCGGCGGGCTCACCCGGCGACCTTAGCAGATACACGTTGTAACTGCCGGATTTATGATCCTTCTCAATATCGTTTACCGCATCCGCGATGTATATCCAGCGCCCCAGATGATAGCCGAAATGCGACAGAGCCTGCTTCGCGCCCTTATCCACAAACTGATACGGCGCGGACGCAAACACCGCAGCCAGTAATCGTCCAAACTCAGCAGCAACGGCGTCCACCTCACAGCACTTTGCCTGCTCCAGCTCCCGCAGCGCGGACAGCCTCGCGTCAAACTCCGTGGCCAGCTCCGGCGCATCCTTCGCCGCCTGCCGGCGTACGCGCCGATACATCAGCGATAACGCTCCGCTGGAAATACTGTGCTCATCCGCCGCATTGTCCGCCAGCTTGGCACACCCCAGCAGCACGTTCACCGTGGCCGCATATTCCGCCTCGCGCGCGTGCACCACCGTTTTTTTCTTCACGGGGCTCGCTACGCACCGCTCCTGCGCCACCGTCAGCTCTCCGCCGCTCATCGACGACAGCAGCATTGACAGCACGGCACAATCGTAGTTTAGCATAAAACGCGCTGCGTGCGTATATTTATCCCGAATCGCCTTGCACAAGCCGCAGTAATACCCCTTGTACGCTTCCAGCTCCTTCACCTTCAGCTCCGGCTTCAAAGGCTGCACATATCCGAACATTCCGTCTCCCGACCGCTCCAAACCCCCACGGTAACCGCGTTTTTGGAGCCGTTATTAATATTACCATGGGTATCATAAATTCACAATCGGACACGGCTTATTTTTCATTCTCTGTTCATAATTAACCAAAAAATAAGGCCCGCCGTAGTGGCGAGCCCGCTGTCGCGTTTTATTGTCGGCGGCTATTCCAGCACACGCTTGAGGAATACCCTTGTTCGCTCCTGCGTGGGGTTGCCGAATATGACCTCCGGCGGCCCCTGTTCCGCGATCACGCCCTCATCCATGAACACCACGCGGTCAGCCACATCGCGGGCGAACGCCATCTCGTGCGTCACCACCAGCATGGTGAGGCCGCTGTGCGCGAGGCTCTTCATGACCTTCAAGACCTCGCCCACCATCTCGGGGTCAAGCGCGGACGTCGGCTCATCGAACAGCAGCGCCTCGGGTTCCATCGACAGCGCGCGCGCAATGGCGACACGCTGCTTCTGCCCGCCGGATATCTGGCTGGGTTTGGCGTTGATGAACTGCGCCATGCCCACCTGCTCCAGATACTTCATGGCGATTTCCTTTGCCGTCTGAGGATCTCTTTTCAAAACTTTGACCTGCCCGACCACGCAGTTGTTCAGCACGGTCAGGTTATTGAACAAGTTGAATTGCTGGAACACCATGCCCATCTTCGCGCGGTATTCCGCGGTGGACATGTGGTCCCCCAGTATGTTTTTGCCGTGATACAGCACCTCGCCGCTCGTGGGCGTTTCCAGCAAGTTGATGCAGCGCAGCAGCGTGGACTTTCCTGAGCCGGATGCGCCGATGATGCACACCACCTCGCCCTTGCCCACGGAGAAGTCGATATCTTTAAGCACCTCGACGGAGCCAAAGCTTTTCTTCAGATGTTTGATTTCAATGATCGTATCCAACGCTTTTTCTCCCGTCATTTAGTGACCTTGATCTCGGCTTCCGGCACCGTCTGCGAGCCATGAATCGTGAAAGTCCTTGGTCCATCCATCCGGCGCTCAATCAGGCGCAGTATGCGTGTCACCGAGAACGTCAGTATGAAGTAAATCACGCAGGTGACAAAGAACGTCTCGAAAGGTTTGTAGGTGTTCGCATTGATCATGGTCGTTCTGAAAAACAGCTCCGTCACCGATATCACATTCAGCACTGACGTATCCTTAATATTGATGACAAACTCGTTGCCCGTTGCGGGCATGATATTGCGTATCGCCTGCGGAAGCACGATGCTCATCATCGTCTGGCGGTGAGTCATGCCGATGGAGTGCGCAGCCTCAAACTGCCCCTTGTCCACGGACAGTATGCCGCCCCGCACGATCTCCGCCATGTACGCGCCGGTGTTGATGGACACGATGACGATACCGGCCAAATTGCGGTCCAAGCTGATACCCGTCGCCGCCGCAAAGCCGTAGAACAACACCATGGCCTGCACGATCATGGGCGTCCCGCGGAATATCTCGATATAAACCGATAAGATGATGTTGACGATTTTAAGAAGGAACCGCTTAACAGGAGAACTCTTTGCATCCAAAGGGATCGTCCGCACGATGCCGATGCCGAGACCAATAGCGAAACCGATAAGCGTACCGGTAATCGCAATCAGCAACGTGGTACCAGCGCCCTGCAGGAACATCAATCCATACTTTTCAATTATCTTGGCAACTGTGTCAAAGAACACAATCAAGCCCTCCTGTCAATGATTCACTAAAGTTCTTAATTATGCAGCGGGCTGATTCGCCGTCGCCGCTTCCATCATCGCTTTTCTGTCATCCTCGGAAATGCCGGCCAGTACCGCGTTGATAGCTGCAACCAGATCCTCGTTGCCCTTCTTGATGCCCACTGCGATGGAGGTGTCGCCCTCGGAGAGGTCGAAGCCCTTGCCGTCAGCAAACTCGATGAACATATAGGTATCCGGATCAGCGCTCATGGCGGATTCACCTTCCGGCTTCTCGCTCACATAACCGTCAATGATGCCGGACGAAAGAGCTACGCGCATCGCGGTGAAATCCTTCATGGCTTCTTGCTGAGCAACGCCTTCAATCTGGCCGATCTTGTCGTAGTGGTAGGTGCCCAGCTGAGCGGTGATCTTCGCGCCGGAGAAGTCGGCCAAGCTGGTCGCGCCTTCAAAGGCTCCGCCCTTCTTGACCACCATGCCCAGCACGATGTCTTCACGGTAGTAGCTGTCGGTGAAATCGATGGACTCTTTGCGCTCGTCCGTCGGAGACATGCCCGCGATGATCGCGTCGATAACGCCGGACTCAAGAGCGGGGATGAGGCCGTCCCAGGAGGTGGGCACAACGACCAGCTCTCTGCCGAGGCCTTCAGCTATTTTTTTGGCGATCTCAACGTCGTAGCCACCCGCAAACTGTCCGGCTTCCAGCGCCACCGCGCCGTTGCTGTCATCCGTCTGCGTCCAATTGTACGGCGGATATGCGCACTCCATGCCCACGATGAACGGTTCCGCAGCCGGTTCTTCTTCCGCAGCGGGCGACTCATCGGCAGACGCCGGTTCTTCCGCAGCCTCAGTGGCCGCAGGCTCAGACGTCTGGGGAGCATTGTTGCTGGCGCAGCCCGTGAAAGCAAAGCCCGCAACCATCACCACAACCAACAGTAAAATTGTCAGTTTCTTCATTTGGTTTCCTCTCCTTAATATGAATAATTTATTTTGCTAAACTGATAGCATACTAGTAATGAGATTCGTATACTTTAAAATATCAAAAAAACGGGTGTTTAGCAAGAACATATATAGCGTCATAATACAAATATGGGGCTGGTAAATATCGCTTTTGCTGCAACGCCGTTGATGCCGGACAGCGTTGTCCGGCGAAAAGTCTCCTTTTAGTTGACTGACAGCAGCCGCGCAAGTTCCCCCGCGATGCCGGGGCATGCCGCCGCTATATCGCGCCGTTCGCCGTATTCGCGCAACTCATGGAGAGGCCCGCCGGACCCGTTCATCAACACGGTCCCGGTTTCCTTCGCTATCAGCAGCCCGGCCGCGCAATCGGCAAAAGCCTCGTTATTTAGTACCGCCGCGTCCGTGCGCCCGCAGGCTGTGTGGCACAGCTCCAGCGCACAGGCCGCTCCCACGCATATATGCCCGGCTTCCATAATAATTGTCTGCACCGACCCACCTTTGCGCAACGCCGCCTGTCCGAGGGATATGCGGGCGCCGCTCAGCCGTTTTACGGAAGAGGGTGTTATCCGCTTACCGTTCAGATAAGCACCGAGACCAGCCACCGCATGAAACAGCTCCACATGCACCGGATCGTACACCACGGCAGCCTGTATTTGCCGTCCATCCATGTACGCGATAGCAACGCACACACCGAAAAGACCGCGCTCTGCGACAGCGCCGCCTGTGCCGCCAGCCGCGAAGCACGGCCCGTCGTAGCCGCCGGTGTCCCCCGCGTAAGCGACCAGCGCGTAGCCATCCCCATCCCGCCGCGCCAGCATGGGCACAACCAGACCGTCCGTCCAAAGCATCACGTCTCCGCCCCCGCCGCTGAACCAGCCGGCCAGCAGCTTGTCCAGCAGCGCCTGATGTACTTCTTGCCTTTGCACATGGGCGGTTAGCTTATCCCCCGCCGCAAAGGCAGCATCTTTCATTATATAACACACAGACGCAGCATTTTCTATTGACATTCGAATGCTTTTTTCCTTAAATATATAATAAGCTTAATAGTCAGCCAAAATAGCCGGACTTATTATAGCACAATCTGCATGCTTTGTCCGTGAAAAAATATTATCCTGCATGCGCGTATACTCATTGACAAGCAGAGACTCATGTGCTAGATTACTACTAGTGCTCTAAAAAACAGGCTTAAAAGGCCTTTTTTAATTGCGCAGACATAAAGTTTGGAGGAAGGCCATGCGTAACAAAATCACCTTGGCGTGCACTGAGTGCAAGCAGAGAAACTATGACTCGATGAAGAACAAGAAAAACGACCCCGATAGACTGGAAATGAGCAAATACTGCCGTTTCTGCAAAAAGCACACCACCCACAAGGAGACAAAGTAATCGCGTCTTTAGGGCACCTATAATGAGTTTAGGATGTGAGGGCTATGGCAAAAACGAAATTACTCGGCAACGACCGTAAAGAAAAGCTGGAGCAACAAAAGAAAGCTGCTAAAAAAGCGAATAAGAAAAAAAGAAAGAGCCCGGCCAGATTTATCAAGGATATTATTTCCGAGTTGAAAAAGGTCACGTGGCCGACAGCCAAGGATCTGCTCAAGTATTCCAGTGCGGTGCTTGGTTTTATCCTTATCGTGGCGATTATTGTTGGCCTGTTTGACTTTGGCATAACGAGTATTTTTGATCTGGTTCTAAAATAAAAAGGAGACGCGCTGGTCTGTAAGGCAGCGCAACTTTTGGTCACTATGTCTGAAGAAGAAAAAGCCGGCCTCGTGATGAACGACCCGGAGACAACTGAACAGCCAAAAAAGCCAGAGCCGCAGGGTGTGTTTATTAAGCAGGAGAAAACGGATAAGCCTTACTGGTATGTCATCCACACCTATTCCGGATACGAGAACAAGGTGAAGATGAATCTGGAAAAGGCCATCCAGAACCGCAACTTCGAGGATGTCATCCTGGAAGTGAAGGTTCCGATGGAAGAGAGCATCGAGGTTAAGAACGGCAAGAAAAAGCATGTAATGAAAAAACGCTATCCGGGTTATGTTATGGTCAAGATGATACTTGACGACGAAACCTGGTATGTGGTGCGCAACACGCGCGGCGTCACCGGCTTTGTCGGTCCCGGCTCCAAACCTATCCCCCTCACGGATAAGGAAGTGCGGGCCATGGGCGTGGAAAACGTGCCAATCAAGCTCGATGTGGAAGTAGGCGAGAACGTGATGGTCACATCCGGCCCGCTCGAAAGCTTCGTCGGCGTCATCAAAGAGGTGCATCCGGAGAAGCAAAAAGTCAAAGTCGTCGTCTCGATGTTCGGGCGCGACACACTGGTCGATCTCGATTTCGTCCAGATCAAGCGTATATAAGAGAAGCCAAAAGCTTCTTTTCACAAGTGGGAGGAACACAACTCTTGGCGCTTCACCTCGCCCGGAGCAGCAATTTCCGCTTGTACCACAAATATCAGCATCTTAAGGAGGTGTAACCATGGCTAAAAAAATAACCGGTTACGTAAAGCTGCAGATCAATGCAGGCAAGGCGACGCCGGCCCCGCCGGTAGGTCCGGCGCTGGGTCAGCATGGCGTCAACATCATGGCCTTCTGCAAGGAGTTCAATGAAAGAACCGCCAAGCAGGTGGGTTATGTGATCCCCGTCGTGATCACGGTGTATGCGGACAGATCGTTTACATTCATCATGAAAACGCCACCGGCTCCCGTCCTCATCAAGAAGGCGATCAACATTGAGAGCGGCAGCGGCGAACCGAACAAGAAGAAGGTCGGCAAGATCACCAAAGCCCAGCTCAAGGAGATTGCGGAGACCAAAATGCCCGACCTGAACGCCGCCAGCGTGGAATCTGCGATGAGCATGATCGCCGGAACCGCCAGAAGTATGGGCGTCGAAGTCGTCGACTGACGCGCGAATAATGTGGGAGGCTTAAAACAAGCCGCACAACCACAAGGAGGAAGAGTATGAAAAGAGGAAAGAAATACCGCGAAAGCGTGAAATCCTACGATAAGACCGTGCTTTACGATCCGACGGAGGCGTTACAGCTCTCCATCGACACAGCAAAAGCCAACTTCGACGAGACTATTGAAGCATCCATACGCCTCGGCGTTGACCCGCGCCATGCCGACCAGCAGGTCAGAGGCGCGTTGGTTCTCCCCCACGGTACTGGTAAAACGCAGCGCGTTTTGGTTTTTGCCAAGGGCGACAGCGCCAAGGAAGCCGAGGAGGCCGGCGCTGATTACGTGGGCGGCGACGAGTTCGTCGACAAGATCAAGAACGAAAACTGGTTTGAGTTTGACGTTTGCGTCGCCACTCCCGACATGATGGGCGTCGTCGGTAAAATCGGCCGGGTTCTCGGCCCCAAAGGCCTGATGCCCAACCCGAAATCCGGCACCGTCACCAAGGACGTCGCGAAAGCCATCTCCGAAATCAAAGCCGGTAAAGTGGAATACCGCGTGGACAAGACTGCCATCGTACACGTCATCATCGGCAAGAAGAGCTTCGGCAAAGAGAAGCTGGGCGACAACCTCTCCGCGCTGATGGAAGCGCTGATCAAGGCCAAGCCGTCCGCCGCGAAGGGCACCTATCTGAAGAGCGTCGTCGTTTCTTCCACGATGGGCCCCGGCGTCAAGATCAACCCGACCAGATTTATCAGCTAAACGGTTGACAAAACCGTCTGTCAGCTGATAATATAGTCCGGTAACTGAATAATCATTGCCCTGCCGTAGACAACAGGCGCGCCGTTGGCGCTTAAAATTTGCCTGTCGAGGAGAGCCCAAACAAAGATACAAACCCTTTTTTGTGCGCTTTCCCGTGCAGAAAAGGGTTTTTGGTTTTCGGTATGAGTTTTAACCGAAAGAGGAGGTGAAACATTTGGGAGAAAAAGCTATAGAGGTCAAAAAACAGGTTGTCCTTGAAATCAAGGAGAAGTTTGAAAAAGCTCAGGGCATCATCTTCTATGATTACAGAGGCCTCAACGTTGACGAAGTGACGCAGCTGAGAAATCAGTTCCGCGCTGCCGGCGTTGAATACCACGTCATCAAGAACTCGATGTTAAAGCGCGCTGCCGATATGCTCGAGATCAAGGGTCTGGACCAGTATCTGACCGGCCCCACCGCCGTCGCGTTCGGCTTCAGCGATCCGGTCGCCCCTGCCAAGGTGCTGACGGAGTTCGTCAAGAAGCTGAAGAAGCAGACCGAGATCAAGTCCGGCCTTTTGAACGGCAAGGTGATCACTGTCGCCGGCATTCAGAGTCTGGCGGATCTGCCGTCCAGAGAGCAGCTGCTGGCACAGCTGGCAGGCACGCTGAACGCCCCGATTACCGGGTTCGCAAGATCGCTGTCCGGCATCATCAGCAAGCTGGGTTATGCGCTCAATGCGGTCAAAGAACAAAAAGAGGCTTAAACAGCCGAAAACAACTATAATAAAACGAAAATTTGGAGGATAATAATCATGAGCCATCAGGAAATTTTAGAAGCCATTGAGAAGATGAGCGTCCTTGAGCTGTCCGAGCTTATCAAGGCGATCGAAGACAGATTCGGCGTCTCCGCTGCCGCTCCCGTGGCTGTGGCCGCTGCCGGCCCCGCTGCCGCTGCTGCCGCCCCCGCTGAAGAAGAGAAGACCGAGTTCGACGTAACGCTGAAGGATGTCGGCCCCGAGAAGATCAAAGTCATCAAGGTCGTCCGTGAGCTGACCGGCCTTGGCCTCAAGGAAGCCAAAGACGTCGTTGACGGCGCTCCCAGCACCGTTAAAGAAGGCGTGCCGAAGGAAGAAGCCGAGACCATCGTGGCAAAGCTTAAAGAAGTCGGCGCAACGGCCGAAATCAAATAAGATATCAACATATCGCATAAAACCGGCGGGGTTAACCTGCCGGTTTTTGTTTTGATCTGAGCCCAACGTAGCCTTTGACCTCCCCCGTATGCTATAATCGATGACAGTAAACAAGAAAGCGGGTTTATTCAAATGCGTATCGCCTGCCATGCCGATTCACCGTTTGGCGTCGTCACCGCGCTGTATGAGGACGGCGTCATCCGCCGCGTGCTGTTTCCGGATGAAATGCCGGGCTTAGGATACATAACCGATGACTCCCTCCCCTTCGCGGCACAGATGGCAGAATACTTTGCCGGAAAACGGCGCTCGTTCGACCTGCCGCTGTTTCTGCCCGGCACGCCGTTCCGTCAGGCCGTGTATCAAACCACGATACGCATCCCCTATGGCGCAACAGCCACCTACGGCGAACTCGCACTGGCTGCGGGATTTCCGCTCGCAATGCGCGCCGTAGGCACCACCATGAAGCTTAACCCGCTGCCGATACTCATCCCCTGTCACCGCGTTGTTCATAAAGCGCCAAGCCGCGCCGCTTACGGTGGTGGTTTGGATGTTAAAAATTTTCTTCTTGAACTGGAAGCCAATACAGTCAGTTTCAGACGTAATGCTCCAATTACCCAAAAAACTTCACAAAGACTAACTTTTTGTTGATTATTTGTTTCCCTGCATGATAAAATGTCCGTGGATTTTTTGGGGGCAGGCTTTTATATGCTTAGTTTTAACTTCCATACCGTGCTCGTGGCATTCGGGCTGACTTTATTCGCGGGGCTTTCCACGGGCATCGGCAGTCTCATCGCGCTGCTGGCCAAGCGGACGAATACCCGCTTTTTATCTGTCGTGCTCGGCTTCTCCGCGGGTGTAATGATCTATGTGTCCATGGTGGAGATTTTTGCCGAATCAAAGCGTCTGCTGACGGAAACGCTGGGGGACCCAAACGGCACCTGGGTGACAGTTGCGGGCTTTTTCGGAGGTATGTTGCTGATTGCGCTGATCGATAAATTTGTTCCAGCCTCTGATAATCCGCACGAAATGCGCAAAGTGGAGTGTATGTCGGGCAGTCCGGTTGAGTTGTCTGAGGTCCGGGATTGTCCGCAGCATCAGGGTCGTCTGATGCGTCTGGGTGTTTTCACAGCCTTGGCTATTGGCATTCACAACTTTCCGGAAGGAATCGCCACCTTCGTCTCTGGATTGAAGGAGCCATCGCTCGGCATCACCATTGCCATTGCGATCGCCATCCATAACATCCCCGAAGGCATTGCTGTTTCAGTGCCGATATACTATGCCACCGGCAGCCATCGAAAAGCCTTTCGCTGGTCCCTGCTGTCCGGCCTGTCCGAGCCGCTGGGCGCGCTTATGGCGTACCTGATACTGATGCCATTCATGACGGATGCTGTGTTTGGTATCATATTTGCCTGCGTCGCCGGTATCATGGTGTTCATCTCGCTCGACGAAATTCTTCCCACCGCAAGAGCCTACGGGGAACCGCACCTGTCGATTTACGGCATGGTGGGTGGTATGGCTGTTATGGCGATCAGTCTCCTGCTCTTCATGTGATTATAGCTCCTTGTTTCTGAAACGCAATCTCCGGCTTGATGATGCCGGTTTTTCTTTTTATAGCCATAATTTACAGTTCAGCCGCAGGTCTGTCCAGCCGATCTCCCTTAATCTGTTTTCTCATGATGAATTATATTTTCATTCAAAAACTGATTAAATGTAAATTTTTTTTCAGTTTGTACCGATATAAACGTTGTATGCCAAGTTATATGCACGTGCTTGGCGTAACAGAATGGATTCTGATGAAAGAGGCAAGATGCAATGCCGTGCAGTGTATTGGACAATCTGCTGGAGATATCCAAGCAGCACCACGCCACAGATATGCATATTTGTGTCGGGTCATATCCGCTGATGCGTGTCAACGCAAAGCTGGACGTGATCCCGGGCACATCAGTATTTTCAGCCGAGGAAGTGGCCGGCATTGTCGGGTCATGCCTTGATCCTGTGCGAATGGACCGGCTGACGCGTAACAAGGTCGTTGACTTTTCCTATTCCCGCAGCGGTTTTGGCCGATTTCGGTGCAATATCTATAAACAGCGCGGTACATATGCCATCGCAGTACGTATGCTGCCGCTCACAATACCCGAATTCTCTGAGTTGGGCCTTCCGGATACCGTCTTGCAATTCACGAAAAAGACGACCGGCTTGGTTCTGCTGACCGGCGCAACCGGCTGCGGCAAATCTACCACGCTCGCCAGCCTGCTTGACATCATGAACAGGGAATACAACTACCATATACTCACCATCGAAGATCCGGTGGAATACCTGCACAGCCACGGCCAGAGCCTAGTCACGCAGCGGGAGATCGGTGAAGACGCTTCCTCGTTTGCTTCAGCGCTGCGGTCCGCACTGCGGCAGGACCCGGATGTGATCATGGTCGGTGAAATGCGCGATCAGGAAACGATCTCCATCGCTCTGTCGGCAGCGGAGACCGGTCATTTGGTGTTCTCCACGCTGCATACTATCGGCTCAGTCAAAACGATAGACCGCGTGCTGGATACGTTCCCCACCGATCAGCAAAACCAGATCCGCAGCCAACTGGCAACCGTGCTGCAGGGCACCATATCACAGGTGCTGCTGCCCCGTAAAAACGGCGAAGGGCTCGTGGCTGCCTGCGAAGTGATGGTAGCGACGCCCGCGGTGCGCAACCTGATCCGCGAGGGTAAGCACTACCAGATCGGCAACATCATACAGACCGGCAAGGATCAGGGCATGTGCTCATTGGAGCGCAATCTCGCAGATCTGGCTGGGCAGAACGTGGTAGATGAAAAAACCGCCAGAATCAAGGCTCAGGATGTGAAGCTCTTCGAGCAATATCTTGCGCTTGCCAAACGATAGAAGGAGTGCATTCATGAGCAGAGGCAATGAGCTTTCGAGCGCGGACCTGTCGTCACTGTCACGGCAGCTTGCGCTTGTCGTCGATTCCGACCTTTCGCTGCAGGAAGGTATCGACCTGATCAGGCAGCAAACGAAGTCGCGGACGGCTCAGCAGATGATGCGGAGAGTTCAAAACCGCGTTATAGAAGGCTTGACGCTGTCCAACGCCTTTGCTGAAGAGACCGGCCTGCTGCCGGCTTTCTATATACAGATGCTAAAAATGGGCGAACAGAGCGGCAATCTGGTCCGCGTGCTCACACGCGTCGCGGACTCATACGACAAAGATGCCAAGATATCCGCGAAAGTGATGTCCGCCGTTACATACCCCATCATACTGACCGTACTGATGCTGTGCGTTATCGTGCTGCTGCTGACGGAAGTGCTGCCCATGTTCGATGATGTCCTCTCCTCCCTCGGCGGTGAAATGCCTGGCATCACACGCGCGCTGATGGACATCGGCGCCTTCATCAGCGCCTACTTCTATATACTGCTCGCGGTGATCGCCGCTGTGGTCATCGCCGTTGTCATCATGCGGCAGAGCCAGTCGGGACGCGAGTTGCTGGACGCATTTAAGCTCAAGGTTCCGATACGTCGGGGCATTACGCGCAACATCTGCGCCGTCCGTTTTGCCCGCAATCTGGCCATGCTGCTGCGCAGCGGCATCGCCATTGCCACCAGTGTCCGCATGACCAGCGCCATTGTGATGAATTCGCGCGTTGAATCGATTATCGTCAAAGCAGCCGAGCGCATTGAGAAGGGCGAGACACTGCGGGAAGCGCTGTCGTCTCTCGGGTTGTTCCCCGGCCTGCTGCTGCGCATACTGGCCGTTGCTGAGAATACCGGCCATACGGACGACATGCTGGACCGTACGGCGGATGTGCTGGAAGAGGAACTGGATGAGCGCCTGACGAAGCTGACGACAGTGCTGGAGCCCGCGCTGATCATCGTGCTGTCCGTCATCATCGGTATCGTGCTGGTGTCTGTCATATTGCCGGTCGCCCGTATCATGAACACGGTGGGATGAGCCATGAAGAAGATGAGCCTGTCCTTCGTTTCCATGCTGATATGCCTTGCGGTCATGGCCGCATTGGCGCTGCTCGTCGTTATTAACGTAAAGGAATACGGCAGCAGTTATAACGAAAGAAGGCTCGATGAAATTCGTACTACTGTGCTCAGCAGCGTATCCCAGTGTTACGCGCTGGAGGGCGCTTATCCGCCCAACCTTCAGTATCTGGAAGACAATTACGGCCTGATCATGGATAAAAGCCGCTATATCTATCACTATGAGATGTTCGCATCCAACATCTTTCCGGACGTGAAGGTGCTCTACCTGAGAGAGACGGGAGATTGACATGCACTCAAGAAGCAAGGTATTCGCAATTGAATCGATCTCCGTGATGCTGGTGCTGATACTCTTTGCGCTCGTGGTTTTTATGCTGATCAGTTCCGGCTCCAGGGCATATGGCAATATTCTCAGCGACAAAGAAACGACTGTGAGCGCGCGTATCGCCTACTCTTATATCAACATGAAGATAAAGCAGCACGATATAGCGGACGGCATCGATGTTGTGGAAACGCCATACGGCAGTGCTTTAAAGATCGATGTTGAGGAAGGCTATTGCACCTATATTTTTTATGCGGAGGGCGGCCTTTACGAGTGCCTGACGCTCGAAGGCATTGAGCCGTCAGTGGACGCCGGCAACCTGATCACCAAAATCAGCAGTTTCGACATTGAGCGTGACGGTTCACTGCTCCGCTTCCAGTGCACAAGCACAGGCGGAGAAAGTATCCGGGAGATGGAAGGTGTGGTGAGCCTCAGAACATGAAAACGAATAACCAAAAGGGGTTCACGCTGATCGAGGTGATCATATCCATCGCTGCGCTCGGCATCATATGTGCCGTACTGCTGAAGCTTTTTGTGCTGGCAGGCGATACCAACCGGCGTGCCGGCGATATTCAGGAAGCCCAGGTCGCGGTTGCGTCCGTAACGGAAACACTGATCGGCGCTGAAAGCATTGAGAACGGCCTTGTCATACTGGGCCTGCCCGTTTCCGACGGCAGCACAGAGGGTCGGTATACGCTCGCCCACGGCTCGTTCAAGGTCGTGCTGGATATCAGCGAAGCGGCTGGGAACTATCCCGGAGAACTGTTCGACCTGAGCGTCAAAGCCATAGAGAATGACAAGGAGCTTGCGTCCATACAAACGGCAAAGTATTACGGAGGCCGGGCGGATGATTAACAAGCTGTTGGTCTCAAAAAAAGGGGCCTCATCCGTGCTGGTCATTCTGCTGCTGCTGGTACTCGTGGTGTTCGGCATTGCGGCGCTCACCACCTCGCTGTCCGGACTGCGGCTGGGCCAGAAGGTATCCGACTGGAGCACCGCTTACTACGGCGCGGAAGGCGTTGCGGCCCACCGCTGGGCGCGGATCGACGCGGCAGTCAGCCAAGCCGGAGAGCAGGATGCTGACGGCTTTGAGCAGGTGCTGACGGACAACCTGTCCGGGCTTGACTTTGATACGCAGTTGGACACCAACGGCAAAGACTGGAGTATATCATACGAGGCATGGGATGGCGATATCGGACTGCACGTCACGCTTGAACTGGATGCGGATAAGGATCCGGCGCTATACCCCGTGCAGTGGTATCAGATAAAGTAACGGCCTGCCCGGCCGGCAGACCAGCGATCGAAGGAACGAAACAATAACCGACGGAACGGTAACATGAAAACTAAAGCTATACTTGTCATGCTGACGGCATGCGCGCTGCTTGCAACTGCAAGCTGTTCCACTCCCGGCAGTGAAATCGAGAATACGCACGAGAACACCGGCGTGGCACTGGCAGCCGTTGAGACGACGGATGCGGAAATTGACACGCTGTTTGCTGCCCGCATTCATGGTCCCGCTTTGCCTCCGTACGAGAAGCCTACGGAGGAAATCTGTACGGATTATACCGATACCGGCCTGCTGCGCATCGCCTACACTTCAAAGACGGACGCTCGGCTCAAGCTTCAGGTATTGAAAGACGGCAATTCCATCGCGTATAACCTCAAAGGCGATGGCAGTATCGAAGACTTCTCACTGCAGTACGGCAGCGGCGAATACACAGCCCGTATCATGCAGAACGTTAAGGATGACGAGTACGTGGTGGTCACCTCCAAAACGTTTGATGTGATGCTCACGAACGAAGAGGATGTTTATCTCAATTCCATCCAGAACGTCGATTGGAATTACGACAAGAAGCCCATTCAGGATGTGCGCTACATCGTCTCCACTTCGCTGACAGGCCTTGAGAATGCGAAACTACTCTCCGGCTGCTCAGACGAGCTGTATCAGTACGTGACTGAGAACATTCAATACGACAGCACCAAGATATTTAACCTGATGTATAACTACCTCCCCGATATCGAAAAAACGTACATTGAGGGCAGCGGCATCTGCTACGATTATGCCTCGCTGTATGCAGCCATGCTTCGCAGCATAGGCATACCGACTAAGCTCGTCAAAGGGTACTCGCTACAGAACCCGGACGTGTACCACGCCTGGAATGAGATATATATCGACGGAGAATGGGTCATCATAGACACAACGCTAGATGCGTCGATTCCGCAAGGCGCCGTTCCCATGAAAAAAAATGCGCAAGACTATGCGAAGATATATGAATACTGACCATTCATAAATAATTTATATTAACACACTTAAAACCGGATCCCAGCGAGCCGGTTTTTTATTTGTGAATTTGCTTATCCATATCGTAACTAATACTATTGCGTCTGATTTTGTCAGATGCTCATTTTTAGGGCTTGTCTCACATACTCATTAATACGCGCCTGTGAATAAAACATTCCTGCAAAGACATACTTAACACTGTTCTCAAAGGATGCGTATTAAGGAGTCGCTTTTGGACAAGTTCTATCACCGTCAGACAAACGAACCTCTTCGTGCGTGTAATCGGGTGCCGGACAGGAAAGTCATAATTACGAAAGCAGTCGTGATTGTGGCAGCCATATTGATTGGCATATCGGCCATACTTGTTGGCGCTTTCATCGTACTGCCCAATATCATCTCGGACAGCACGAAGCCTCTTGAGGAGGACTTTGCTGCCCAGCTTTACGACAAAACAGTGGAAAGTCCGCCGGCGCCAGTTGCCACTGAAGGCATCGTCGAGGCTGCTTTCGAGCAACCCGAGCCATCTCAGACACCGGCAATCCGTTTTCCGCGCGACAGCTTCGCCAGCGTGCTCGACGTCAACGAGGACATTGTGGGCCGCGTCAGCATCGACGCCCTTGATATCAACTATCTGGTCACACAGGGCCTCGACAACGACTATTATCTGCACATGGGCTATGACCGGAGGAAGGACCGCAGCGGCGCGATATTTCTCGACTACCGGTGTAACATCGACCTGAATCCGCTCAAAGGGCATTACATACTCTACGGTCACAATATGAAAAACGGTTCGATGTTCCATAATCTGATGCAGTATAAGGATGAGAAGTTCTACTATAACAACCGTATCATCAGGTTCGATACGCTGTACGAAGACTATGAATGGGAGATATTCTCGGCTTACGTGACGGACACCAGCTTTTACTTCATCGATACCACGTTCAAGGACGATGCGGACTGGCTGGATTTCCTGCACACCATTCAGGAAAAGAGCATCTACCCCACCAACACGAAGCTGTCAGCCGACGACGTGATACTGACATTGTGTACCTGCACTTATGAGTTCGACGACGCGCGCTTCGTCATCCATGCCCGGCTAATCAAAAAGTAAAAGGAGCAGTTTTCCCGCTCCTTTGCTTCTGACCAGATATTTTTACGATTCCCGGAACCGCTGCTTCAGGTCCTGATACAGCCCCGAGTAGTTCTTGATGAACTTATTGTACTTCTCCACGTTCTCGGGTATCGGCTGCGTCACCGTCTCGACGTTCAGCATCTGCGCCGCCTCTTCAATGCTGCTCCAGACGCCTGCGCCTACGCCAGCCACCACCGCTGCGCCGTACGCGCCGCCTTCGGCAGCGCCCGTCAGCGTCTTCACTGGCAGTCCCATGATGTCGGCCTGTATCTGCCGCCACACGCGGCTCTTGGACGCGCCGCCCGACGACACGACCTCGGCCGGTTTCATGCCGGGCTTGGCGGACAGTATCAGCTCGTATATCTCGCGCAAACCGAACACCACGCCTTCCATCACCGCGCGCGCCAGATCGCCGCGATTGGTCGTGATGGACATGCCGTAGAAAACGCCTCTGGCGTACGGATCTGCGTGCGGCGCGCGCTCGCCCGTGAGATAAGGCAGGAAGACCACGCCGTTCGCGCCGGGCTGGCTGGCTTCAGCGCCCGCGTTGATGAGCTTGAACGGGTCGTCAGCATCATCGTAGAACGTGTTTTTGAACCACTCCATTGATCCTCCGGACGAAAGCTGACAACCGATGGCCTGCCATTTGTTTTTATCATTGTTGCAGAAGAACTGCACCTTGCCACCCGCGTTGTATCCGAAGCCATCCAGCGCCATCGAGACGACGCCCGATGTACCGATGATAAAGCCAACGGTGCCCTCCTTAACGATGCCCATGCCCGTCGTCTGTATCACCGCGTCGCCGCCACCCGCATACACCGCAAGCCCTTTGGGCAGTCCCGTCAGCACTGCCGCCTCTTTGGTGACATGTCCAGCCAGCCCGTCTGACTCCATCACGCTGGGAAACACCGACCTGTCGAAGCCCAGCAGGTCGATCAGTTCAAAGCTGAACGCGCGCTTCTCCACATCAAACAGGCCCGTACCGGAGGCGTCGGACACCTCTGTGCACTTCTCCCCCGTAATCAGGAAGCGGATGTAGTCCTTGGGCATCAGGAAGTGCTTCATTCGCGTGAAGTTTTCCGGCTCGTTCTTCTTCACCCACAGTATCTTGCCGCCCGTATAGCCGGTGAGCATCGTGTTGTTGGTGTACGACAGCAGCCCGTCAAGGCCGCCAGCCGCCGCGATGATCTCCTCGCACTCCTTTTCGGTGCGCTGGTCGTTCCAGAGTATCGCAGGCCGTATCACGTTATCGTCCCCGTCCAGCGCCACCAGGCCGTGCATCTGTCCGGAGAACGACAAACCGGTAATGTCCCCTGCCTCCACACCGCTCTGCTCCACAGCCGCTTTCATCGCGGCACAGGTGCCTTTCCACCAGTCCGCCGGGTTCTGCTCCGACCAGCCCTCCTTGGGGTTGCTGAGCGGATAGGTTCTGGTCTGGGACGCCGCGACATGACCGTCCTCTCCGACCAAAATGCATTTGACGCCGGACGTGCCCACGTCGATACCAGCCACATATCTCATCGTTATTGCTCCTCGTTTCATGGAATTATAATAAGATAACAATCAATTTCTTCTAATTATAGATAAATAATAACGGGTGTGCAAGAGTGCGTATATTGAATTTATTGACTTCGTTTGGGCTGCCAGGTTTAAAAATTATACCTTTATCATTTGCTTTTTAGACAAAAACCAATTTCGAAATATGAACATTCTTAGATTCACTTGCATTTTATATGTATCTGTCTGTATAATATTGGCTATAATTTAGACAGTTTAAAACTTGACAATGAGGTAATGATGTCCAGGATATGTGCAACTTTTATTGTGTTGTTGATAATAATACTGATGGCGGCCTGCTCGGCAGCAACCACTCAATCCCAGGCCACTGTGCCGCCTGACAGCTCCCCGGTCCAACCGACGACTTCCGAGGACCCTTCCGATATGCCGTCGGATAGCCCCGCAGCCGAATTCACGCCGGTACCGACGACCCGTCCCGATGAGGAACCCACCTCCACGAAGGAACCGGAGCCCACTGCTACGCCCACTCCCGCCGGCTCCACCGTGCCGATGGGCATTGTTAAAGACAGCGGTGTGATGATCGGCGACGACGTGGCCTTCCGCACCGAGCCCAGCACCGAGTCCGATGTGATCTCGCGGCTTAAATACGGTACTTACGTTCAGGTACTTAAGACCAACGTGGATGCGCAGTGGCATAAGGTGAAGTACGACGGCCAGACGGGCTATGTCAACCGCATCTTCGTCAGTCTGGATGCTTCGATCGACGGCTATCAGCCCAGCTACGTAGCTACCATCGTCAACTGCGACGAGGATGTCAACGTCCGCAGCGGGCCCAAGGCCGACTCCGATCTGCTGGGGACCGCCAAAAAGGGCTCCGAGCTGACCATTGTTCCGCAGGATACCCTCACCGAGGGCTGGTATCAGGTGGATTACAAAGGACAAACAGCGTATGTCTACGCCAAATATCTGGATATAGCAGCCAAGGTTAATGACACGCAGCTCTCCAGTCTCAAGGTCTCGGGCGGCACGCTGTACCCTTCGTTCACGCCTGATGATTACGGCTATGTCGTCAAGGCGACATCGAGCAGCGTCACCATCACGGCGAAGGCCAACGACGGCGTGGTGGTGGACGTAGGCGACACCGGCAAAAGCAAGGCAACGTTCGACATCCCCTCTGCCGGAATGAAGACCGTTCGTATCTCGGTAGGCGGCAAGATACGCTACAGCGTCTACATTTCGCGCAACGTGCTAACCGTGGGCACGTGGAACATCAAACGCGGCGATGGTCAGCTCCTAAGGCAGGGCCGTCTGGTGTATGACCAGCAGCCGGACATCATGGGCATACAGGAGTCCTTCCAAAACCTTAATGCCGGCGATATTGTGGACAACCTCGCCAGCCTGAAAACCCGTAACATGCCCTACAACGTGCTCTCGCCCACCATCACAACGGGCGGCGGTGAGTTCGGCAATGGACTGATCTCCCGCTACAAGCTGCGCGACATCGAGACGTTCAAGCTGGACAGCGGCAGCTACGAGAAGCGCCTGCTTCAAAAAGCGGTGGTTACGATAAACGGCAAGAACGTGTCGATATACAACACGCACTTCACCTACAACACGGCGTCCATACGCGCTAAGCAGTTCAAGCAGGTGAAAGAGATCATGGACGACGACCCCAACAAGTACAAGATACTGACGGGCGACTTTAACGCTGCGTACAAGGAATTCACCGCTGTGTTCGGCAAGGGCTATACAATCGTCAACTCGCAGGACACAAAATACTATGATTATGAGAAAAATGAGATCGACTACAACGAGATCGATAACATCATTGTGACCAGCAACATCAAGGTGATAAACTCCCGCATTGTCGTCACCAAGTTCTCCGACCACTGCCCCGTGTTCGCGTACCTCACGCTGGAGTAGCAATACGGCTGGGAATACAAAAGCCCTCATCGCGAGGGCTTTTGTATGTAATCGCTATGTAAGTTCCAATCTATTCTTCCTGATCGGCAACTGTCTCAGTGCATCCTTCTGCGAATTCTGCGGAGCACACGCTTTCATCAAAGACGATTTCGTCATTGTCTATATTCTTTTTATCCATGTCACTCGCTCCTTCCTGAAGTCTTTTTAT